>NZ_JADNKB010000003.1:243834-381293 GCF_015555225.1 Clostridium sp. D46t1_190503_E9 | reverse complement strand
AATATGCTGGCATGGCTCAACGGTAGAGCAGCTGACTTGTAATCAGCAGGTTGTAGGTTCGATTCCTATTGCCAGCTCCAATAATATGGGGGAGTTCCCGAGTGGCCAAAGGGGGCAGACTGTAAATCTGTTACGTTTCGTTTCGATGGTTCGAATCCGTCCTCCCCCACCAAAAAAGACAAGAATTCTTGTCTTTTTTTATTTGTAAATAAGCTAGAACTTTATAATTAAAAAGTTTAAATATGCAATGAATTTATATTTTTTAGTTGACTATGAATATTAAAAGTGATATACTCTAAAAGGTAAAATTTGATATTAGTTCTTATCCAGAGAGGCGGAGGGAAATGGGCCCGATGAAACCCGGCAACCTACTTCATTAAATTTGAGTGTGGTGCCAATTCCTGCAAAGTAATTTTGCAAGATAAGAAAGATTAAGATTTTTAACATCTCTTCTTATCGAAGAGATTTTTTTATTTTATAAATTAATTTAGTTTAGAATTAATATAGTTTAGAATTAATATCAAATAAAATGAAAGGAGAAATGGAAATGAAAAGATTATTTACATCAGAATCAGTTACAGAAGGGCATCCAGATAAAATTTGTGATCAAATTTCAGATGCAGTATTAGATAGTATTTTAGCTAAGGATCCTATGGCAAGAGTTGCTTGTGAAACAGCAGTTACGACAGGAATGGTACTAGTTATGGGTGAAATATCAACTAATTGCTATGTTGATATTCCAAAGTTAGTTAGAGAAACAGTAAAAGAAATTGGATATGATAGAGCTAAATATGGTTTTGACTGTGAAACATGTTCAGTTTTAACATCAATAGATGAGCAATCAGGCGATATAGCTATGGGAGTAGATGAAGCTTTAGAATCAAGATCAGGAGAAAAGGATGATGTTGAATCAGTTGGAGCTGGAGATCAAGGTATGATGTTTGGTTTTGCAACGAATGAAACAGAAGAATATATGCCATTACCAATAGCTATGGCTCATAGATTATCAAGAAGATTATCAGAGGTAAGAAAGAACGGAACTTTACCATACTTAAGGCCAGATGGAAAGACTCAAGTTACTGTTGAATATGATGATAATAAGGTTGTAAGAATAGATGCAATAGTAATATCAACACAACATAGTGAAGAGGTATCTCAAGAGCAAATAAGAAAAGATTTAATGGAACATGTAATTAAAGCTGTAGTACCAGCTGAACTATTAGATGATAGTACTAAGTATTACATTAATCCAACTGGAAGATTTGTTGTTGGTGGGCCACAAGGAGATAGTGGATTAACTGGAAGAAAGATAATAGTTGATACCTATGGTGGATATGGAAGACACGGTGGGGGTGCTTTTTCAGGAAAAGATCCAACTAAGGTTGATAGATCAGCAGCTTATGCAGCTAGATGGGTTGCTAAGAACTTAGTTGCAGCAGGAATTGCAGATAAATTAGAAATTCAATTAGCTTATGCTATTGGAGTAGCTAAGCCTGTATCAATAGAAATAGATACATTTGGAACAGGAAAGAAATCAGAGGAAGAAATAGTTTCAATAGTTGAAAAAGTATTTGATTTGAGACCAGGCGCTATAATAAGAGATTTAGAATTAAGAAGACCAATTTACAAGCAAACAGCTGCATATGGTCACTTTGGAAGAAATGATTTAAACTTACCTTGGGAAGCTTTAAATAAGGTAGAAGAAATAAAAAAATATATTTAAAATAAAAAATGCTCCAATCCTAAATTGGAGCATTTTTTATTTATACTAGTATTTTACCAGAAACTATTACATTTTTTATGTTTATATCTTCGTCAAATAAAACTAAATCAGCATCGTAGCCTTCTTTTACAAGACCTTTTTTATCTTCAACTTTACAATGTCTAGCAGCATTGAAAGTAGCCATTTTTACAGCTTCATTTAATGGAAGACCAACATTTTTATATACATTTTTAATTGCCTTATCTAAAGTCAAGATTGAACCCGCTAAGCTTCCACTTAAAAGCCTTGCAGCACCGTCTTTAACAACAACATCTTGACCACCTAATGTATACATTCCATTAGGCATTGCACAAGCCATCATAGCATCAGTAACTAATAATACTTTATCAGTTGTCTTTTGATTATAAGCTATTCTAAGTGATGGATATGATATATGAATACCATCAGAAATTGTTTCTGTAGTTATCTCGCTATCAAATATAGCGCCTACAACTCCAGGTTCCCTATGAGCAAATGGTGTCATTGCATTAAATAAATGAGTTGAGTGACAGCAGCCACATTTAATGCCTTCCATAGCTTCGTCATAGGTAGCTTTTGTATGTCCAATAGAGCAAACTATTCCTTTTTTTGACAATTCCCTTATTAATTCTTTAGCACCAGGAACTTCAGGGGCAATTGTTATTGATACGACAGCATCTTCAGAATCTCCGACAAGAGCATTAAAGTTCTCAAGAGTTGGAGGAATTAAAAAATTAGGATTTTGTGCACCAATAGCTTTTGGACTAATGAAAGGACCTTCAAGGTGAGCTCCTAAAACAATAGCGCCATCAGTACCATTTTCTTTAGCTTCTTTTATAACACCCATAGATTTTCTTACATCATCTACTGATACTGTCATTGTAGTTGGAGTGAAAGCAGTAGTCCCATGCTTAACTATAGTTTTAGAAATTTCATTTATTGCTTCAAATGTACCATCCATTGTGTCATGTCCACCTGCACCGTGGATATGAACATCTATAAATCCTGGAGATAGATATAGACCTTCTGCGTCTATTACTTCAGAATCATTAATATTACTAGGATTTATTTCCTTTATTTTTCCATTTTCGATTAAAACGGATCCTTTTTCTATCTTATCAAGATATACTATATTACAATTTTTAATTAACATATGAGCACCTCCACATTTTTTTATATAAATTTCAATTAAAAGCTATAACATTAAAAGCTAGAATGGTATAAATAGCTATAAAACGTATTCAAAAATAGTATAAAATTGAAATAATATAAAGCTTATTATTTATATAAGTTAGTACACTTATTTATTTAATTATAGCACACTAAATATAGTATAATTAATATAAATGTATAATCTTTATTACAACTTATATATGATATAATTATATAATAAAAATAGTGAGATTAAAATATTATTGGAAGATTTGGAGAGATAACATGGAATGTCTAAACGGAATAGTAGAATCTATTGTATTCAAGAGTGATGATACAGGGTATGTTGTATCAAAAGTAAGGATAGATAAAGATTGTATAAATGCAGTTGGAATAGTTCCTTTTTTAAAAGAAGGGCAACATGTTAAGTTAAAAGGGCAATGGGTACTTCATAGACAATTTGGACGTCAGTTTAATATAGAGGAATATGAAGAAGTATTACCAAATTCCGTAGAAGGAATAAAAAAATATTTAAGTACAGGTATAATTCATGGAATAGGTCCTATAACTGCTAAAAAGATTGTGGATAAATTTAAAGAAGAAACTTTAGATATATTAGAAAATCACATTGAGAGACTTCAAGAAATTGAAGGTATTGGTGAAAAAAAATTTAGGATAATCTATGAATCTTATATAGAACAAAAGGATTTAAAAGATATAATAATTTATTTCCAAGGCCATGGTATGACTACCAATCAATGTATAAAAATATATAAAAAGTTCGGTGTAGATGCCAAGGCTATTGTATCAGAAAATCCTTATATTCTTTGTGATGAGATTTCAGGAATAGGATTCATAACGGCAGATAGAATAGCCAAAAGCTTAGGGATAGAGTCTATTTCACCATTTAGAATACAAAGTGGAATAAGATATATATTAAATCAATTTTCAGCATCAGGTAATACATATATGCCTAAAAGTAATTTAATTGATGAGGTATCTAAAATATTAGGTGTACCAGGGCAAATGGTAGAAGAAAACTTATATAACTTAGCATTAGAAACAAAAATAAAAATAGAGAAAATTAATGAGATAGAAGCAGTTTTTTCTTTACCATATTATTATTGTGAATTAGGTGTTACAAATAAGATAATAACATTAAGCATAGAAAATTTTAGAACGATAAATTCAGATGTTGAATTCGAGATCGAAGCATTTGAAAGAAAAAATAAAATAAAATTTGCAAATTCCCAAAGAGAGGCTATCGTAGGTGCTTTTGAAAATGGTATAGAGATAATAACTGGAGGGCCTGGAACTGGAAAAACTACAATTATAAAATCTATCATAGAAATATATGAAAATAATGGCATGAAGGTTTTATTAGGAGCACCAACAGGAAGAGCAGCTAAGAGAATGACTGAATCTACTGGTAGAGAAGCAAAAACAATTCATAGATTATTAGAAATGGGAGTAAGTGAAGATGAAAATTCTTATTATGGCAAGGGAGAATCGGAACCTTTAGAAGCGGATGTAATTATAATAGATGAGGCATCTATGATAGATATAATGCTTATGCATAGTTTGCTTAAAGCAATAAAGCTTGGAACAAGATTAATAATAGTTGGCGACGTAGATCAATTGCCATCAGTTGGTGCAGGAAATGTGCTAAAGGATTTAATAGAAAGTAACTTTATAAAAGTTGTAAGGCTTAAAGATATTTTTAGACAAGGGGAAGAAAGTCTTATTGTAACAAATGCACATAAAATTAATAATGGTGAAATGCCATATATAAATAGAAGGGATGGAGATTTCTTCTTTGAAAATAAAGAAGATGTAGATTTAATACTAAATACCATAATAGATTTAATAAATAGAAGATTACCTAACTTCAAAAAATCATGGGATAAATATAGAGATATTCAAATATTAACACCTACAAGAAAAGGTATATTAGGAGTGCAAAACTTAAATAATAAACTTCAAGAAGTTTTAAATCCTAAGTCACCTAGCAAAAAAGAGAAAGAATTGAAAGAAGTTGTTTTTAGAGAAGGTGATAAAGTAATGCAGACTAAAAATAATTATTCTTTAAAATGGATTAGAGTCAATGGAAGTGGGGAGAATGAAGGTGTAGGCGTTTTTAATGGAGATATGGGCTTTATTCAAAGTATAAATGAAGAGGAAAAAACAATTACTATAATTTTTGATGATGAGAGAAAAGTAATTTATGATTACATATATTTAGATGAATTAGAGTTAGCATATGCAATTACTATACATAAAAGCCAAGGAAGTGAGTTTAAAGTAGTAATTACTCCTGCGTTTATGGGTTCACCATTATTAATGAATAAAAATTTATTATACACAGCTATAACTAGAGCAAAAGAGCTTGTAGTAGTTGTAGGTATTCCAAAAGCTTTAAAGTATATGGTATCTAATACAAGAAGTATGGAGAGATATTCTTCACTTAGAGATAGAATAATAGATATTACAAATCAAGATATGTTTAGTGAATAAATAAGGAGAGGTTAAATGTTAGATAAAAAATTAATAAACCTAAAAGAGTTTAATAATTGTACATCTAAGATAAATAAATGGTATACAAAACAATCAAAAATACTAACTATAATAACTAATCCATATAATAGTACATCTATATTTTTACCCTTAATAAAATTGCTACTAGAACAAAATAAGAAAGTATTATATGTGTGGTCAGGAACAAATTTTAATAAAGAAATAATAGAAAATTTAAAAAATAGTAATTATAAATTTAAATATTCATATATAGAAGAAAATGAAGGAAATGATGATTTAGTTTTTGTAAATTTTAAAAATATTAATAAAATAAATAATTGTTATGAATTATGTATAATTGATGATATAAGTATATATTCAGTTATTTCAAAAGAGGAGTTTAGACAATCTGTTGAATACTTATATTTATGTAGTAAAAGAATGATAATATTTTCTATAGAAAAAGTAGTTAATATGGGAAGATTAATATCTGTTTCCGATTTAACTAGAGATAAACCATTTGTAGAGCCTAGAATAATCGTAACTAGAGTAAAATTAGATGAAGATATGCCTTATACACTATATGATTATTTAATGTGGTTTAAAAATGATAATCGTAAGGTTATAATATATGTTCCTAATGAAGAAAAAATTAATAAATTATTCGATTATTATACACAAGAACTAAAGATAAAGGATGTGAAGATAATTAAATTTTTTAGGGGAGAAAATTTAAGGAAAATAGATCCTTTATATAAATTAAAAAATAAAAGTGTTTTTGTAATTACGAATAATATTAGAGAATATAAAATAGACTCAGAAAACATAGATATAGTTGCATTATTCTCAGATGAAATATTCTATAGTTATAAAAAAATAATATATTTTTGTGCTGAAGTAGGAAAAAATATAAAGGGTAATAAAATAGGAGAAGTGATTTTAGTTGGAAAGGAAATATCAGAAGATATGGATTTGGCTAAAGAAATAACAAGGGGATATAATAAAGAAATATGGGAAAAAGGATTATTGAACTATTAAGAGAAATCATAGATGAGTTTCTGGATATAATATACCCGCCTACAACTAAATGTATTTCCTGTGATAATGAAGTTATAGGATTATGCCCAATATGTAAAAGTAAAATAATGAGAGTAAGGGAAGAATCTAAAGTATTATCATACGGATATTACAGTGGAGTAATGAAAAAATTAATACTTGAGTTTAAATACAATAAAAATTTTCTAGCTGGAAATATATTAGCAGATTATTTATGTGAGTTAATAAGTGAAAATAATATCAAAGCAGATGCAATATTTTTTATTCCTAGCAGTAAAAAAGCTTTAAAAGATAGAGGATTTAATCAATGTGAGTTTATGGCGCAAAAGATAAGTAGAAGACTAAATAAACCAATATATAGAGATTTAATTAAAGTGAAAAATATAAAAGAACAAAAAACTTTATCAAGAGAAGATAGATTAAAAAATATAGAAGGTGCCTTTGATGTTAAAAGTGATAAAAATATAAAAAATAAAAATATAATTTTAATAGATGATGTAATAACAACAGGAGCAACGTTAATTGAATGTGAAAAACTACTAAAAAAAAGTGGTGCTAAATCTATAAAAATGTTGACAGTTGCAAAAAGTTATATATAATAATAATGTAAAGTCTAGGTCTGTGGATGAAAGTCGATGCCAGTCGCAGGCGAAACGATCCACGTAAGTTTGGAAAAATTCCTAATGAGCATGGTGCGGTATAGAAGTAAGTCCTACCAAGAAAATTGAGAGGGTTAGTAGTGAGAGGTTAATTCCGAGTAGCAAAAGCTCCAGTAGGCGAGTGTGGGGGCAAAATCCAGGTCAGCTAGCTTTATAAAAAATAGCCATTAGTGTTTGCTAATGGCTATTTTTTATGTATATAAGAGTATAAAAATTTAAAAAATTTTCAAAATTAAAATATATAAAACAAGGAGTAAACAGAAGATTTATTGAGTAAAATAAAGTGAATTTTCTGCCAATTAATCATATTACTCTTGATTGAGAAGGTTTGTAAGTAGTATAATATAATCATAAAACAAATAATTTTAACACTACTGAGTAAGGTTTAAGCTTATAGAGAGGGGATGAACTTATATGAGAGTTTCAGTAATAGCAAAAAATACTACAGCAACACCAGCGTTAAAAGAAATGGTTGAGAAAAAGCTTTCCAAGGTAAAAAGATATTTTGATCCAGAGGTAGAAGCAAAGACTACTTTATCAGTGCAAAAAAATAAACAAAAGGTAGAAATAACAATACCATTTAATGGAATAGTTTTAAGAGCTGAAGAATCAACTGAGGATATGTACAAATCAATTGATTTAGTAGTTGCAAAGCTAGAAAGACAAATTAGAAAACAAAGAACGAAATTATCTAGAAGAAACCATGAGTCATTAAGATTCCCACAATTAGATGAAGTTGCTTTAAGTGACGAAGTTGCAGAAGCAAATGGAGAAGTTGTTAAAGTTAAAAAATTTGGAGTTAAGCCTATGTCTATTGAAGAAGCAGTACTTCAAATGGAGTTAGTAGGACATAATTTCTTTGTATATCAAGATTCAGAAGCAAATAAGATATGCGTTGTATATAAGAGAAAAGATGGAGATTATGGATTATTAGAACCAGATTATATTTAAAATTTTACGAATAGTATTTTTAATTAATAAAAGGAAGTGCAATGCACTTCCTTTTTAGTTATAATGTTATTAAAAGTAACATATTTATTGAATTAATTATTAGTAAAATGGTATAATTTATAAATGAAATTCAATAAATAAAATTTGATAAATAAAATACATGAAATTTGATAAATAAAATACATGTACATGATTAAACTAATTAATAAAATAAAACGATTGGAAGGAAAGTTATAATGGGATTTTTGGAAAAGTTATTTGGGTCATATAGTGAAAGAGAAGTTAAAAAACTACAAAAAATTGCAGATAGAATAGAAGCCTTAGATCAAACTATGCAAAGCTTATCAGATGATGAGCTTAAGGCAAAAACAGATGAATTTAAGAAAAGATTAGAAAATGGTGAAACTCTTGATGATATATTACCAGAAGCTTTTGCAGTTTGTAGAGAAGCTGCGTGGAGAGTTTTAGGTATGAAACATTATAGAGTCCAACTTATAGGTGGTATGGTTCTTCATCAAGGAAGAATTGCAGAAATGAAGACTGGTGAAGGTAAGACTTTAGTTGCAACATTGCCGTTATATTTAAATGCATTAACTGGAGAAGGAGTACATCTAGTAACAGTTAATGATTACCTAGCATCAAGAGACGTTGAATGGATGGGTAAATTATATAATTTCCTAGGATTAAGTACAGGATGTATAGTTCATGGGTTAACATCTGAGCAAAGAAGAGAAGCGTATGCTGCAGATATAACATATGGAACTAATAATGAGTTCGGTTTTGATTACTTAAGAGATAATATGGTAATTTATAAAGAAGAAAAAGTTCAAAGAAAACTAAACTTTGCAGTTGTAGATGAAGTTGACTCAATACTTATCGACGAAGCTAGAACACCACTTATTATTTCAGGAGCTGGAGAAAAATCAACTAAATTCTATAATGTTGCGGATAATTTTGTTAAGCAATTATTAGCTGAGACAGATTACACAATTGATGAAAAAGCTAATTCTGTAATGTTAACTGATTCAGGTGTAGAAAAAGCTGAAAGAGCATTTGGAATAGATAACTATGCAGATGCAGATCATTTAGAATTACAACACTATATAACTCAAGCATTAAAAGCAAACTATGGAATGAAGATAGATAAGGACTACATGGTAAAGGACGGTCAAGTAATAATAGTTGACGAATTTACTGGTAGACTTATGGAAGGTAGAAGATATTCAGATGGACTTCATCAAGCTATTGAAGCTAAGGAAGGCGTTAAAATAGAAAGAGAGTCAAAAACCCTTGCTACAATAACATTCCAAAACTATTTTAGAATGTATAATAAGTTATCAGGTATGACAGGTACAGCATTAACAGAAGAAAATGAATTTAGAGAAATCTACGCATTAGACGTTATAGTTGTTCCAACAAATAGACCTATTGCAAGAGTAGATAAAAGTGATTTAATCTATAAAAATACTAAAGGAAAGTATAATGCTATTATAGAAGAGATAATAGAATCTAATAAGAAAGGTCAACCAGTTCTAGTTGGTACAGTAAGTATAGAAAAATCAGAGTACTTATCTTCTTTACTAAAGAAAAGAGGAGTTAAGCACAAGGTACTTAATGCTAAATACCATGAACAAGAAGCTGAAATAATATCTCATGCTGGTGAGTTAGGTAGTGTTACTATTGCTACTAATATGGCTGGTAGAGGAACAGATATTAAGCTTGGAGAAGGCGTTAAAGAAGTTGGTGGACTAAAGATAATAGGTACAGAGAGACATGAATCAAGAAGAATAGATAACCAATTAAGAGGTAGATCTGGTCGTCAAGGAGATTCAGGAGAATCAGTATTCTATATTTCTTTGGAAGATGATTTAATGAGAATATTTGGATCAGAAAAGATTCAAGGATTGATGGATAAGTTAGGCTTAGAAGAAGATGAAGCTATTGATCATAAAATGGTAAGTAAAGCTATAGAAAATGCACAAAAGAAGGTTGAAGGTAATAACTTTGACATAAGAAAGAACCTTATCGGTTATGATGATGTTATGAATATGCAAAGAGAAGTTATTTATAAGCAAAGATCTGAAGTTTTAGAAGGTAAAGACTTAAGAGAGCAAATTAATGGAATGGTAAATGAAATAGTATCTGATGCGGTTAAAGCTCATTTAGATGGTTCGAATGAAAATATTGAAGAAGAAATAGGAAAGCTAATTCAATATTTAGAGGATATTTGCTTACCTCATGGAGTAGTTAAGGTTGAAGATTTAGCAGAATTATCTAATGATGAAATAATTAGTAAAGTGTTAGATATATTAATGAAAGTTTATCATGAAAAAGAAGAAGAATTTGGTGAAGAACACTTTAGAGAAGTTGAAAGAGTAATACTTCTTAGAGTAGTAGACCAAAAGTGGATGGATCATATAGATAACATGGATCACTTAAAACAAGGTATAGGGCTAAGAGCGTATAAGCAATTAGATCCAATACAAGCGTACCAAATGGAAGGTAGTGCTATGTTTGAAGAAATGATAAATGGAATAAAGATAGATACAGTTAGATTCTTATTCCATATTCAAGTTCAAAAACCTGTTGAAAGAGAAAGAGTAGCAGAAGAGACAACAGCAAGCCATGGTGGAGACGATTCAGCTGTAAAGAAGCAACCAGTTAAAAATGAACCTAAAGTAGGCAGAAATGATTTGTGTCCATGTGGAAGTGGTAAGAAGTATAAAAACTGTTGTGGAAGAGAAGTATAAAGAAGTGCCCTTTGGGCACTTTTTTAAAGCTAATAAGTTAATTTGAGTAAATTTAAAAAAGATAGGGTGATTATATGATAATTAAGTTAGAATCAGAATTAGCTAAGCTTAATGATATAAAGAAAGTTATAAAAGAAATGGGGGCTTCTCTTTGACAAAGAAGCACTTGAAAAGCAATTAAAAGAATTAGAACTTCAAATGCAAGAAAGTGGATTTTGGGAAGATATAAAAAGAGCAGAAGAAGTTACAAAAGAAAGCAAAAGAGTTAAAGATAAGATAGATCGATATGAATCATTAGTATCGAGAGTTGAAGATGTTGAGATACTATCAGAATTAATAGATGAAGAAGATGAAGAGTCTATAAATGAAGTTATAAGAGAGATAAGGTCTATAGAGAAAGATGTAGAGGAGTATAGAATAGAACTACTTTTATCAGGAGAGTATGATAGAAACGATGCTATATTAACCTTACATGCTGGAGTAGGTGGAAGTGATGCAAATGATTGGACTGAAATGCTACTTAGAATGTACACAAGATGGTGTGAAAAAAGAGGATTCAAGGTAGAAACTCTTGATTATTTAGAAGGTGATGAAGCTGGAATAAAGAGTGTAACATTAAAGGTAAAGGGTGAATTTGCATATGGATACTTAAAAGCTGAAAAGGGAGTTCATAGATTAGTAAGAATATCCCCTTTTAATGCAAATGGTAAAAGGCAAACTTCATTTGCATCAGTTGAAGTACTTCCAGAATTAACAAAAGACCAAGACATTGACATAAAAAGTGAAGATTTAAAAATAGATACTTATAGGGCAAGTGGAGCCGGTGGTCAACACGTAAATAAAACTGAATCAGCAATAAGAATAACACATATACCAACTGGAATAGTTGTTCAATGTCAAAGTGAAAGAAGTCAGTTTTCCAATAAAGATACAGCAATGGCTATGCTTAAATCTAAACTTATAGAGTTAAAAGAAAGAGCTCATAAAGAAAAAATAGAAGATTTAACAGGCGAATTAAAAGACATGGGATGGGGCAGTCAGATAAGATCATATGTGTTCCACCCATATAACATGGTTAAGGATCATAGAACTGGAGAAGAAACAGCTAACTTAAATTCAGTTATGAACGGAGAAATAGATAATTTTATTACGGCGTACTTAAAAAATAACAACTAAAAAATTTAACAAAAGTAAAGTGGGATTTATATATATCCCCTTTACTTTTAATATAGAATTAAAAAAGTAGTTACTTTATAATTTAAAGAAGTAACTACTTTTTATAATTTTAAAGAAGTAACTACTTTTATTAACTTATTTTTTTCTTTCTTATATAAGATATAAATGGTGCTGAAACTAAGAAGCCAAATATTATTGCAAATATAAATAATGAAGTTTTACCATGGAAAAATAAGGTGAGTGTTCCATAGCAAGATTCGTTTATCTTATCTTCTATAACGCTATATGCACTATTTATTGCACCAATACTTATATGATCAACAGTATCATTAGGTGTGTGAATCTTAGTCATATCACTATGACAAAAGCTTAAAGCATCTATACCTAAATTGTTAAAGCTAGCATGATCACTTGAATCTTCATAAACAACATTAGTATCTACATTATTCTTTTTAGAAATCTTTTCAACAGATTTAAGAAGTTCAGAATCGTTATCTTTATAAGAAGCTCCAAGCATTAAAGTAAGAGGATAATTATCACTACCTATCATATCAAAATTAATAACCTCAGCATCTTTTAGCTTTTCAAGATTATTTTCTGCAAAACTTTTAGAACCAAGTAATCCAAACTCTTCAGCATTTAAAGCTGCAAAAATTATATCTCTTTTAGGTGTTCCAAAGCTTGAAAGAGACCTTTGTAGCTCTAATAAAAATGCTGTTCCAGATGCATTATCTAAGGCACCGTAATAAGTGTTTTTAAGACCATCTTGACCTAAGTGATCATAATGAGCAGTTAAAACAAGAGGCGGAAGATTACTAGAAGATCCTTTTAATACACCAACTATGTTTACAAGTTCCTTTTCACAAGTTGAAAATGGTAAATTAACTGAAACAGTTAATCCAGATCTTACAGAATCTAATATTTTGTTATAAGTATCAGTAGTTATTAAAACAATCATATCATAAGGGAAATTACTCATAAATGAGCTTCTAAATGAAAAATCATTATTAGGAGCTACGTAAAATAAACAATTTCCTTCATCTGTTACAACTTCTATTGACGTTGTATAGATATTTACTTTATCATCTTCAGAAAAACTTAAACTATTAATCTTGAAGTTAATCATATCTTCTTTATAGTCAACGCCGTATTTTAAAGTTTCAACTACTTCGTCATCTAATGATATTTTAAGATAGGGAGAGCTGTTATTATTTATTGGACAGAGTGTTTTAAAGCTCTCTTTATAACTTTCATTAAGTGGAACTAATTTGTTATCCTCAAAGTTTTTTCTAATTATTTCTCCAATAAGTAAATTACCGTCACTACCAGCTAGTCTACCACCATAAGTTTCAGAAGAAAATACCGCAATATTTTCTTTTACATTATTAGCGTCAAAAGGCGAATATGTAAAATTAAAAAATATAGAAATAGATAAAAATACTATGCTAGTAACTAGCGATACAGAATAAAACAATTTTCTTTTCATAAAATATACCTCAAATAATAGTTATACTTAATACTATTACTTGAGGCATGAGATTATGAAAAAAATAAAAATAAGGATATTACTTTAGGCTTTTTTATAAACTAGTTCTATAAATCCATAAATTAGGGAACAAAGAATACATATATAAATCAGGATATTTATTTGGTTTGAAACTATTGAAAAAACGCCGCCAACTATTGATGAAAATAATATTATGCAATTTATAAACTTAGATAGCCCAGATTTATTTACGATTATTTCTTTTGTGGATGAAATAAGTATAAGTATTAATGTTAAGAAATATAATACATACTTTAAAGTAGTTGAGAATTCAATAACATAATACTCGTTTAGTATAATAAATACTATAAAAAAGATAAGAAGGATACTTATTATTTTATTAATTATCATTATAAATTTATTCATACAACCACCCATTTGTAAAAATTTTACAATTATATTATAAACTTAATTTTACATAATATCAACATTGTACTTAAAGTAAATATTAAATATTTATTTTATATATTCTATAAAATAAATTATATGGTACATAAAAGTATGATATTGTATTATAATATCATTATGTAAATTTTGGAGAAAAATTTTTATTATAGCTTAGGAGGACTTTATGGTAGATATTGTTGAAAGATTGTCATCAGAATTAGGGATAAGTATAACTCAAGTAAATAATGTAATATCATTGCTTGATGATGGAAATACTGTTCCTTTTATTTCAAGATATAGAAAAGAACAAACTGGTGCTTTAAGTGATGAAGTATTAAGAAAATTTCAAGAGAGACTTATATATCTTAGAAATTTAAAAGAAAGAAAAGAGGATGTTTTAAGACTTATAGATGAACAGGGAAAACTAAATGATGATATAGTAAAAGCCTTAGAAGCTTCAAAGACTCTAACTGAGGTGGAAGATATATATAGACCTTATAAACAAAAGAAGAGAACAAGAGCAACTATGGCATTAGAAAGGGGATTAAAGCCACTTGCAGATATTATATCAAATGGTGAGTTTAATGCTGATTTAAATAGTGAAGCACTTAGATTCGTTGATGAAGAAAAAGGAGTTAATAGTAAAGAAGATGCAATTAATGGAGCTTTAGATATAATAGCAGAAGAAATATCTGATGAAGCAAAATATAGAAAGTGGATAAGAGAATTAGTATTCAAAGAAGGAAAGATACAATCAACAGGTGAAAGTGATGAACATACACCGTTTGAAATGTACTATGATTATAGTGAGGAAATTGCTAAGATACCACCGCATAGAATTTTAGCTATAAATAGAGGAGAAAAGGAGAAGGTATTATCAGTAAAAATAGCAGTAAATGAAGATAAAATAATAAGTTATTTAGAAAATGAAATATTAAGAAATAATAACATTACTGATGAGTACTTAAAATTAGCAATAAGAGATTCTTTAAAAAGGTTAATATATCCATCTATAGAAAGAGAAGTTAGAAGCGAGCTTACCAATATAGGTGAAGAAGGTGCTATAAAAATCTTTAAGGAAAATTTAAAAGCATTATTAATGCAACCACCTATAAAGGGAAAAGTAGTTATGGGATATGATCCTGGATTTAGAACAGGATGTAAGATAGCTATATTAGACAATACTGGAAGGTTTTTAGATAAGTCAACAGTATATCCGACAGCTCCACAAAACAAAGTTAAGGAAACTAAAGACATACTAAAGGATTTAATTAAGAAGTATAATGTAGAAGTAATTTCATTAGGAAATGGAACTGCTTCAAGAGAATCAGAAGAAGTAGTATCTGAAATAATATCAGAAATAAAAAAGGAAACAGGAAAAGAAATAGCATATGTTATAGTTTCAGAGTCAGGTGCGTCTGTTTATTCAGCATCAGAGCTTGCTACTAAGGAATATCCAGATTTAGATGTTACAGTGAGAGGAGCAATATCTATAGGAAGAAGATTACAAGATCCTATGGCTGAGCTAGTTAAGATTGATCCTAAAGCTTTAGGGGTTGGCCAATATCAGCATGATGTTACACCTAAAAGACTTGATGAATCATTAAAGGGTGTTGTTGAAGATTCTGTTAATAAAGTTGGAGTAGATTTAAATACTGCAACACCATCATTACTTACTTATGTTGCTGGTATAAATTCAAGTATAGCAAATAATATAGTAAGTTATAGAGATGAAACTGGTGGATTTAAAAATAGAAAAGAGTTATTAAAGGTAAAAAGACTTGGACAAAAAGCTTATGAGCAATGTGCAGGGTTCTTAAGAGTTATGGAAAGTGATGAACCTTTAGACAACACATCAGTTCATCCAGAATCTTATGAAGCTGCCAGAAATTTAATTCAATTATTAGGATATACAAAAGAAGATTTAAAAGAAAATAAGCTTAAAGATATAGATGAAAGAGTAAAAGATAAAGGGATAGCTAATATTTCTAAAGAGTTAGAAATTGGTGAACTTACTTTATCAGATATAATAAAAGAGCTTAAAAAACCAGGGCGTGATCCAAGAGAAGAGATGCCAAAGCCTATTTTAAAGACTGGAGTAATTGATTTAAAAGATTTATCAGAAGGCATGATACTTATGGGAACAGTAAGAAATGTATCAGACTTTGGAGCCTTTGTTGATATTGGAGTCCATCAAGATGGTCTTGTTCATAAAAGCCAAATGGCTAATAGATTTGTAAAACATCCATTAGACGTTGTTAAAGTCGGCGATATAGTAAAAGTTAAAATATTAGAAGTAGACAGCAAGAGAAATAGAATATCACTATCAATGAAAGACATTACTGAATAATATATAACAATTGTTAAAAAAGATACTTGCAAAAAGGCATAGTAAGTCATATAATATGAGTATAAATAAATTATCTTCAGGGCGGGGCGTGATTCCCCACCGGCGGTATAGCCCGCGAGCTAAGTTTTAGCATGATTCGGTGAAACTCCGAGGCCGACAGTATAGTCTGGATGAAAGAAGGTAAGTGGTTAGATATTGCTTGATATTTATTTTAAGCACATCTTATTTCTTATGGATTTTGAGCCCTGATGTATTTTAATATATCAGGGCTTTTTTAGTTGTTAATATGTATTTAATTAAGAGAAGATGGGCAAATTAATAAAGCGAATTGTTAAATTAATATCATTTAAATGATATGATCTAACCCATTGCCCCAGTGGATAGACTTTTGGGAGGAGAAATAATGAATAGTCAACAAAACAGAAACCTAAACAAATTTATTAAAATTTCACTTTTAGGTGCAATAGCAGTAGTGCTTATGTACTTTGATTTTCCAATACCGTTTTTACCATTTCCATGGCTTAAAATTGATTTAAGTGATATTCCAGCACTTATGGGAGCATTTGCTTTTGGGCCTATGGCAGGTATTGCTGTAGAATTGATAAAGAATTTATTAATTCTAATAGTTAAGGGAACATCAACGTATTTTGTTGGAGAACTTGCTAATTTTATAGTAGGGGTATCTCTGGTAGCTCCAGCAGCATGGGTTTATCATAGAAATAAAAGTAGAAAAAATGCATTACTTGGAATGGCATTAGGAACATTATCAATAGAAGTTATAGGAATACTAGCAAATGTTTATTTATTATTACCTGCATTTGGAATGAATATGGTAAAAGATGAACTGATTCAATATGTTACTATAGGATTATTACCTTTTAATGGAATAAAGGCTATATTAGTATGTGGGATAACATACGTATTATATAAAAGAGTTTCTTCATCTATTTTTAAAGTAGATTCAAATTTAGATAATTCTAGAAAAAGTAAATTAAATTCAATATAAAATAATAAAGCTAACTATTATATTTTTAATAGTTAGCTTTATTATTTTATATTAGCGCTCTTTTTTAAGTATTTATTTTGATACATTTTATTATCAATGCAATTGAAAAAATCATATATGTTATCAAAATCATTAGAATAAATACAGTATGCAAAACTAAATTTAATAGTATATTTACTATGAGAATTATGAGATTCAATTAAAGAGTTTAATAAATTTAACTTAGTTTCAATCTTTTGTTCAGAGGTATTTTCTAAAATAATTATAAATTCATCGCCACCCATTCTAATAATTTTAGATTTTTTTCCAAAGGATTTATTTAATATAAGAACAAAATCCTTAAGAACATCATCACCAGCTTGATGTCCATAAGTATCATTTATAGATTTAAAGTCATCTAAATCTATATTTAGAGCACCTAGTTCAGATAGGTTGATATTAAATGTATTTACTTTAGAAATAAAGCTATTAAAATAATTTCTGTTAAAAGCTTCAGTTAAAGGGTCGGTTTCTAATAATTCTTGTTGAACTAAAATATAAGTAAATACAAGAATAGTTGTGATACTAGCCCAAAGGAATAGGCATTGGGGTATTAATAACTGTATTGCAAATGCCAATATTGGCAAAATATAAAGTATATGTAAAAACTTAATGTTATCTCTAGAGATATTATTCCTTTCTTTTATTAAAATTAAATAACTATTTATATAATAAAAGGCACAAGTTATTAATGGTGTTATAAAAAAGTTTTCATGTTGATATAAATTTGAATTACTAATAGAGAAAATTATATCGTACTTTAAATTTATAATAAGTAATATAGTATTTATTACTAGAGGGATTTCAAAATAACTTATTTTTGTTTTAGGTATAAAGATTTTTTTACTCATCCAAATAGATAAATATTTATTCCACATATATAGTGGAATTGGTGAAATTATAAATAATAGAGTATTAATTAGTTTATTAACAAATATAAATTTAAAATTTAATATATTTATACTTACAAAAATCTTTAAAATTTCTAAAACTAGTATTACAGAAATCAAAGAACATATATTTACGAATAGTTTATTAGATAATTTTTTCATATCGAGCTTTACATAACTATGAAAAATAAGCATAAGTAATGTAAAAAGGCTCATTATATTAACTTGAGTTTGTATAATCTTATCCATTTTTATTCCTTCCGATATATAGATATAATAATTACTTATAGTATATGTATGAAGGACTCTATATATTGATAAAATTATTCTAAGAATCCCAACCATATAAAACTAGTTGAAACAGTAATTAAATATGATATAATGTAAATCAGTTATGTATGAAATTAGAGAAAAATTCACTTATAATAATATAAAAATTAAAATAAATATTACGAAGTAAGAATAATATATGATCTTTTTAAAGGAATTAGCTCAACTTTAAATTTTATTTGGGCAGTTTCTTTTTTTATATAATTATAAAATGTTTCTACATATTAAGAAAATAAATTTGATTCAAAAAAGATTCAATAAAAAATAAGGAGAGGTGATTAAATGAGAACACAAGAATTACTTGCAAAAGAACCAATAGGAAAATTATTATTAAAGTATTCTGTACCAGCTATAATAGGAATGATTGTAAATGCATTATATAACGTAGTTGATAGAATTTTTATAGGGAATATACCAGGGGTAGGGTCTTTAGCTATTACTGGTGTTGGTGTAACAATGCCTATTACAACTATTATACTTGGATTTGCTATGCTTATTGGAGTAGGTGCTACAACAACTATTTCTATAAAACTTGGGCAAGGAAAGAAAGAAGAAGCAGCTAAAGTAATTGGGAATGCAATAACATTATCAGTTATTTTAGCGTTAATAATAACTGTTGTAGGACTAGTTTTTGGAGATATAATTTTAACAAAGTTTGGTGCTAGTGATGAAACTTTATATTATGCCAAAGCTTACATATATATAATTTTATTAGGAACAGTATTTAATATGGTTGCATTTACTCTAAACAATACTATAAGGGGAGATGGAAATCCTAAACTAGCAGCAACTATTATGGTAATTGGATGCATAACTAATATAATTTTAGATGCAGTATTTATATTTACATTTAATATGGGAATACAAGGTGCAGCAGTGGCTACAATAATATCTCAATTTGCAACAGCAGTTATAGGTTTAGGGTATTATATTAGTGGAAGGTCTAATTTAAGATTTGTTAAATCAAGTCTGAAGTTAGATAAACAAATAACTTTAAAAATATTGGCAATTGGAGCAGCACCATTTGCTATGCAAATAGCAGCAAGTTTAGTTCAAGTTATTGCTAATAATGTTCTTAAAGCATATGGAACTGATTTAGCTATAGGTGCTATGGCAACTATATCGTCTGTAAGTTTAATGTGTTTAATGCCTATCTTTGGAATAAATCAAGGAGCACAGCCTATAATTGGGTTTAATTATGGGGCAAAACAAGTAGAAAGAGCTCAAAAGGCATTTAAACTTTCAGCAACAGTAGCTACACTAATATTAGTAATTGCATTTATTGGAGTTCAAGCATTCCCGGAAGCTATAATAGGAGTATTCAATAAGGATCCTAAGTTTATGGATATATCAGTTAAGGGAATGAGAATATATCTACTTATGCTTCCAATAGTGGGAATATCAATAACTGGTTCAAATTACATACAATCTATAGGAGAAGCTAAAACTGCAATGTTTTTAAGTTTACTTAGACAGGTAATTTTATTGGTTCCTTTTATAATTATTCTTCCAAGAACGTTTGGATTAGGCTTAGATGGAGTGTGGATTGCCCAACCAGTAAGTGATGTATTGTCAACTGTAATAACGATTTTTATATTAGTAAAAAGTATGAAAGTTAAAGAAGAAGTTGAAGAAGAATTGCTTGGAGAAGTAAATTAATAAGAAACAGGTATAAACAGTAAAGTTTATACCTGTTTCTTATTATAAAAGTAAGTCATTAAAAGGGCATCTTCCTTATTATCTTCATAATATCCTTTTCTAAGACCATTTTCTATAAAAGAAAATTTCTTGTATAGATTTTGAGCAGAAATATTTGAAACTCTAACCTCTAGGTTTACTAGTGAACAATTTAAATCTTCACAAAGATCTATTAAACAAGAAAGTAGTTTACTTCCAATTCCAAGCTTTCTATAGTTTGGATGGACAGCTATATTCGTTATATCAGCTTCGCCGACAACTATCCAAACTCCAACAAATCCAACTATTAAATTTGTTTCTATATCTTTTGCAACTATGTACTTTGCCAAAGGATTATTTAATTCACCAGTAATAGAACTTTTGCTCCAAGGAGTAGAAAAACATAAATTTGTAATATCTAAGACACCATCAACATCATTTTCATTCATCAAGTTATAGCTTATTTTCATTTTCTAATGCTAACCTTTTTTCTAATTCTCTTTGTGCTTGAGGTTTTTTTAGATAAAAAGGAGACGAGTTTAATTCATCAGATTCATTATTTAATAATAATTTTATACCTAAATCTCCTAATGATGATGCTCTTATTATGCTAAGGTGATTAGGTGCAAAGTAGGCATTAGGGAGATTGTTTGACAAATATTCTTTATGCTTAGTTAAGCCGTCTCCAGTAAATATTACTTTTTCACCTTTTTCCTTTAGAATTTCGATTAATTCATCTAAATCAAATGCCGAATAATCCGTTAATTTTTCTAAGTTACCGTTATTATTTTTATATAGACATGTATAAACGCTGTCTCTTAAAGCATCCATTATAGGGCAAATAATACCATCAAAATTTATAAGGGAATATGCAAGGGCATCCAAGCTTGAAATGCTAATATAGGGCTTGTTTGAACCAAAGCTTAAACCTTTAACTGTAGCCATGCCTATTCTTAGTCCAGTAAATGATCCAGGGCCTTTTGATACGATAAATCCGTCTATATCATCAATTGATAGATTAGAATCTTTTAATAATTTATCGATCATGTCCATTATTAATGTAGAGTGTTCCATTTTATTATTTAATGTATATTCTGCTATTAAGTTATTTTCATCTAAAAGAGCTGCTGTTGCTACTTTAGAGGCTGAATCTATACTTAAAACTATCATAAGACTAACTCCTTTATATAATTATATTTTTCTCCATATGGAGTAATAGAAATTTTTCTGAAGTTTTCACCTCTTGATAAGTCCTTTTCTATTAATATATGTAAGTACTCTTTAGGTAAAATCTCTTCTATGTAATTTGCCCATTCAATTATAGAAACACCATCAGAAAATATATAATCATCAAATCCTATGGCATAAATTTCATCAGGATCACTTACTCTATAAACATCAAAGTGGTATAATTTTAATCTTCCTGAATCATATTCATTTACAATAGTAAATGTTGGACTCGTTATATGATCATCAATATCTAAACCTTTAGCTATTCCTTTAGTTATATGAGTTTTTCCTGTTCCTAAATCGCCAGTTAAGCAAACTATATCACCAGGGTTTAGTAATTTACCTATGGAAAAACCAATTTTTGTTGTTTCTTCAATATCATTAACATAAAAATGCATAAATAGACTCCTTTCTAAATATTCTATATTCATATATTCTATCCAAAATACGAAAAAAAAGAAAGATAAAATAATATACATAATATGGCAAATTTGGTTTATGTGTAGTAAAATAATAATATAATTGGAATTGTAATTAAGATGTAATAGAATTGTAATTTTTATTTATCAATGATAATATATTATGAAAGTATATAAGTTGTAATAAAGATTTAAAATTTAATTAAACTATAAATAATTGATAGAATTTAAAAAGAGTTAAGAAAGTATATAAAAAATTAAATAATATATGATTTTAATTTTGATATTTTACATAGATAGATATATAAATTGAAGCATATATAATTATTTGTTTCCTGGAGGAAAGATTTATGAAGAAGTTAACATATGCTTTAGTTATTTTTACTTCTCTTTTATTTTTGGGCCTAACATTTTCCTATAATCCATTAATGGCTAATCCTACTGATGAATTTGATGAGGAAAGGGATATGTTTTTAAATATATTAACAGTTAATAAAGAGCAATATAATATGACTAAAGCATTAGTTGGAAATAAACATAATGTTGAATATTTATTTAGTAATGAAAGTGATATGAAATCTTTTGAGGTTAGCGATAATGTTAAAAGTAACATATTAAATATGGATTTGTTTATATACAATGGATTGGGATACGAAACTTGGATAAATGATATAATAGATGATGCCAAAAATTCAAGCGTAGGTATTATAAATATGAGCAGAGGTATAAGAGCAATTACTACAGAATTATTTAATGAGAATAAAGAAAATCCTTATTATTTATTAGGATTTAATGAATATAAGATTGCCTTATATAATATAAAGACGGCATTACAAGAACGAGATATAATAAATAGAAATTATTATGAAGAAAATTATAATACTATTGTTGAGGAATTAGATGAATTTTTAACTAAATCAAAGGAAGAATTAAATAAGTATAAAGAGTATTATATTGTTACAGATAGTGATAAGTTTGATTATTTATTAAAAGATCTTGGAATTCAAGCGAAAAAGCTAAAGAGCAATGAAGAGGTTAAAGATATAGTAAATGAAAGTAAGGATTCTAAGATTATATTTATTCATGATAATAAATTAGGAAATTTAGATGACTTAAAAAATAAAATTGCAATAAGCTGTAATTATATAGAGTTAAATACTGAAGGTGACAATAATATATTAAAAGATAACGTTACTAAGATAATCGATAGTGTGAAAAATAAAAACTAATTTTAATAGTTGATTTTTACTGATACATAATATATAATAATTATTGTTGCAAAGGGGTATAGCTCAATTGGTAGAGTAGCGGTCTCCAAAACCGTTGGTTGTGGGTTCGATTCCTACTGCCCCTGCCAAATAAATCGGTAATGAATATTATCGATTTATTTTTTTGAAGATTTTTGTTAGTACTATAACTTAAAAAATGTATGTAGATAGGAATTGTATATTAAAAAAATATACAATTAATAATCTGAATAGTATATTAAATAATTGAAAGATAAGTAAATTATTTTATTGACAAGTATCAAAATATCATGATAAAATATGTCTTGTTGAAGGGGTATAGCTCAATTGGTAGAGTAGCGGTCTCCAAAACCGTTGGTTGTGGGTTCGATTCCTACTGCCCCTGCCAAATAAGAGAGTGTAAAAATTACACTCTCTTATTTTTTGTTGAAAAACTGTAAATAATTATGTAAATATACTATAAATTTATATAAATAGATAAGAAATTTGATATAATATATTTACTTAATTATAAGAATCTTAGAATTTTTACGAGGGATGAATATGAGAAAAAGGTCATGTAAAGTTTTGCTTATATTTATAGTAAGTATTATTTTAATAATAAATATGAGTACAATGAGTACATTTGCTATAACAAATGATGATAAAAATATAAATTTTAAAAGAATAACAGTTGAAGATGGGTTATCGCAAACATCTGTAGAGTATTTGTTTCAGGATAGTAAAGGATATATGTG
Source organism: Clostridium sp. D46t1_190503_E9 (assembly GCF_015555225.1). Classification (NCBI taxonomy): domain Bacteria; kingdom Bacillati; phylum Bacillota; class Clostridia; order Eubacteriales; family Clostridiaceae; genus Clostridium; species Clostridium sp. D46t1_190503_E9. The sequence continues at coordinate 357,436 of NZ_JADNKB010000003.1, read as the reverse complement.
GATTGGAACAGCAGATGGATTAAACAGATACAATGGAGATAAGTTTGAAGTATTTAGATATATTGAAGATAAGCCGAATAGTATAAGTGCTAACTATATTTCTGCAATAACAGAAGATTATGAAGGAAACATATGGGTTGGTACATCTATAGGATTAAATAAGATAAATACACATACAAATGAAATAACAACATATTTGCCAGAAGTAAATGGATGTAATTTATCAAATTACAATATAACAGAAATATTAGTAGATTCAAAAGGTGATATATACATAGCGACAGAAGATGGCTTAAATTTATATAATGAAGAAGATGATAATTTTATACGACTATATAATTCAGAAGATAAAAAGCATTCATTAAGTAGTCAAGTTGTATATTCGATTGTAGAGGATGTTTATGGTAGCTATTGGGTTGGAACGGATAATGGCTTAAATAAAATAACAGGTACTTCAAATGAAGGTATTAAATACTACTCTAATGGAGGAGATAACTCTATTAGTGATAATTTCATATTTAAGCTATATGCTGATAATTTGGATAATCTCTGGATTGGTACATATAATGGTGGGTTGAATAAACTTAATTTAAAAACTGATAAAATAGAAATTTTTAAAAATGATCCTAACGACGACTCTTCCATAGCAGGAAATTTTGTACGATACATATTAAGAGATAGCAAAGGTGAATTATGGATTGCAACTAATAATGGATTAAGTAGACTGATTGAGGAAGAAAATAAATTTATTAATTATAAATCTAAAGTATATGATCCACAAAGCATAGTAAGTAATAATATATTAAGTTTGTTTGAAGATAAATCTGGTGCAATTTGGGTTGGAACTTATGATGGAATAAGTTTATTTAACCCTCAAAATTCATTCAAGAATTATAAAAATGATCCTTTTAATACTAATTCATTAAGTGAAAATATGATGGCTGGAATATATGAAGATGATGAAGGCCTTTTATGGGTTGGAACAGTACATGAAGGATTAAATGTAATAGATAGAAAAAGTGGAATGATAACTAAATTTAAAAGCTCAAATGATGAAAATTCTTTAAGCAATGATTATATAAGAGATATAGTTGGGATAGAAAATGAAATTTGGATAGCAACAGAATCGGGATTAAATAAGTATGATAAACTAACAAAGAAATTTACTAGATATTATGATGAAGATAATAAAAATAGCTTAGTGTCTAATGATGTTAGAACATTATATATTGATAATGAAGGTCTATTATGGATAGGAACTAGATATGGACTATGTACTTTTGATAGAAAGAATACATTTAAATCATATAAGGACATTTTTATTAAAAATGGAATAACTGAAAATATGTTTTCAGATATAGTTCAAGATAAGGATGGGGTTATATGGATAGCTTCAGGCTTAAACGGTGGATTAATTAAAATAAATAAAAATACAAATGAGATAAAAAGTTATAGAAATGATGAAGAAGATAAACATAGCATAAGTTTTAATGCATTAAAAGCTATAGCGGTAGATAGTAAAAATAATATTTGGATAGGAAGCCAATACGGATTAAATAAATTTGATAGAAGTACAGAAAAGTTTCATAAATACACAGAAAGTTCAGGTTTATCAAATAACTTTATAAATGGTATTTTAATAGATGATTATGATAATCCGTGGATAAGTACAAATTATGGAATATCAAAATTTGATATAAAAAATGATAAATTTGTTGACTATAATGTTACAGATGGACTTCAAAGCAATGAATTTAATGGTTATTCATATTTTAAGAGCAAAAGTGGAGAAATGTTTTTTGGAGGAATAAATGGGCTAACTTGTTTTTATCCAAACCAATTGGAAGAGAAAAAGTTTTCTCCTAATGTAGTTATTGATAGTGTCTATAGTGGAGAAAAAGAAATTCTAGATATATCTAATATAAAAATAGGTTATAAGAATAGCAATATACAATTTAACTTTTTTATGCCTGATTATAGAAATGTAAGTAAAATTCAATATGCATATAAATTAGATGGATTAGATGAAAATTGGATTTTTTCTGATGATAGAAATTATGTAAGTTATACAAACCTAGATTCAGGAATATATAAATTTCAAGTTGTTGCAAGAAATTCAAGCGGAGATTGGAGTAAAGCGACCACAGTAACTTTTGAAGTTGAAATGAAACCCTGGAAAACACCATTAGCTTATGTAATATATGCTTTAATAGGCTTCTTAGCACTTTATATAATATGGAACAGGGTGAAGATATTAGATAGTTTAGTAGAGCAAAGAACTCATGAGTTAAATAATAAGTTTAAAGAAAACAAAGAGTTATATGATAAGCTAATAAAAAATGAAAAATATAAAAATAATTATTTTGTTAATTTATCTCATGAGCTTAGAACTCCACTTAATGTTATTATATCAACTCAACAATTAATAACTAAATTAAATGAAGAAGATAAGGAAATACCTAAAGAAAAGCTTTCTTATTATATGAGTACTTTGAGAAGAAATTCTGATAGGTTATTGAAGTTAATAAATAATATAATAGATACATCTAAAATTGAATCTGGATCTTATAAATTAAGAATTGAAAAATATGATATTGTTTATTTGGTAGAGGAAGTTGTTTTATCTATGAAGGATTTTGTTGAAGCAAATGGTATAGAGCTAATAATTGATCCAGAAGTAGAAGAGAAAATAATAGAGTGCGATGGTAGTGAAATAGAAAAATGTATTGTAAATCTAGTTGGAAATGCAGTTAAGTTTACACCAAGGGGTGGGAAAATAGAAGTAAGAATAATAGATTTAGGTAAGAAGGTAAAGATATCGGTTAAGGATTCTGGTATTGGAATAGAAAAAAAATATCATGATGCTATATTTGATAGATTTGGTCAAGCTTATAATGATGTATCAGAAGAACATGGAGGAAGTGGCTTAGGGTTAACAGTAACAAAGCAATTAGTTACATTACATAATGGTAAAATATTTGTCAGAAGTGCACCTGAAAAAGGTAGTGAATTTATAATAATATTACCTACTAAATATACTATGTAAAGTAGATAAATGTAATGGCGATGTTAATGAATTAAAAAAATGGATAAATATGTATAAATTTAATGGTATGCGCTTGACAGTAGTTGTTTACAATGCTATCATAATAAATAAGTAAGTAAATGGATTGTTACTGTAAAGCAGGCAATACCTAAATTAAGATAATATCTTGATTTAGGTATTTTATTTTCCAAGTGTTAGGAGAATGAAGGTAATATGGTTGTAGAAAAGATATTAAACAATAATGTTGTTGTTTCAATAGATCCAAAGACTAAGAAAGAAGTTATTCTTATGGGATCTGGGATCGCCTTCAAGAGGAAAGTAGGGCAAGAAATAGAAGAAAATAAAATAGAAAAAATATTTGTAGTAGATGATAAGCGAATGGGTAATAAACTTAAAAAGCTTATAAATCAAATACCTGATGGTATATTTGAATTATCTCATGAAATTATATCTTATGCAGATAAAGAGTTAAATAGAAATTTAGATAAACAAATATATATTTCTTTATCTGATCACATTGCATTTGCGATTAAGAGATATAAAAATAATGTTAAAATTAAAAATGATTTATTAGATGAAATAAGAAGAATACACAAAGAAGAATATAAAATAGCCCTATGGGCAGTAGATTATATAAATAATAGATTGAAAATAAATTTACCTGAAGATGAAGCTGGGTTTATTGCTTTACATCTGGTTAATGCAAGTTATCAGGAAACGGCAAAAGAATCAGTACTTGCAACTAACATAATTAAAGGTGTGTTAAACGTAATTAGATATTACTACTCAGTTGAGTTTAATGAAGAAGATTTAAACTATGATAGATTATTAACTCACCTTAAGTATTTTGCAAAGAGAGTAGTAACAAATAATCAAAATAATGATGATAGTAGCGAATTTTTGGATATAGCATCCAAAAGTTATCCGGAAGCTTATGATTGCGCTAAAAAGATACAAAAATATATAGAAAGTAATTATGATTATAAAGTAAATGAAGATGAAATAGTATATTTAACTATGCATATACACAGAGTTATCTCTGTACTGCGAAGTAATCATTAATATGTTTATTAAGACTTAAGCCTAAGAATTTAGTGCTTAAGTCTTTACTTTAATATAGGATTATTAGGAGGAAAAATGAATACTATATTTCTAAAAAAGTCTTTTGGAGTTCTTCAGAGGATAGGTAAATCTTTAATGTTACCAGTTGCATTACTACCAGCGGCTGGACTTTTAATGGGAATTGGAACATTTCTACAAAATCCCAATATAATAAGCAATTTTCCAATGTTATCTGGAGAAAACTTTCAACTAATTGCTAATATAATGTCATCTTCAGGTGATATTATATTTTCTAATTTGCCACTAATATTTGCAGTAGGAGTCTCTATAGGTATGAGCAATGGAGACGGGGTTGCAGCATTAGCAGCAATAGTGTCCTTTTTAATAATGAATATGACTGTCGGAATAACAGCTGGAGTTGACTTACTACAGGTTGATACTAATCCAATGTATGATGTTGTACTTGGAATTCCTACTCTTCAGACAGGAGTTTTTGGTGGGATAGTGATTGGTATGATTTCAGCAGTTATATATCAAAAATTTTATAACATAAAGTTACCAGAGTTCTTAGGATTTTTTTCAGGAAAAAGATTTGTACCAATAGTATCTGCAATAGCAGGATTAATAATAGGGATAATGATGGTAGTAATTTGGCCACCTATACAGAATTTTTTATTAGCTTTTTCAAGGAGTATGATAGGAACTAATCCAACTATTTCAGCTTTAATTTTTGGAATTATAGAAAGAGCGCTAATACCTTTTGGATTGCATCATATATGGTATAATCCATTTTGGTATCAGTTTGGAGAATATACTAGTTTAGCTGGACAATTAGTAATTGGAGATCAGGCAATATTTTTTGCTCAATTAAAGGATGGAGTAGAGTTTACAGCAGGAACATTTATGACTGGAAAATTTCCATTTATGATGTTTGGTCTTCCAGCAGCTGCTTTAGCAATGTATCATGAAGCAGATAGTGATAAGAAAAAAGTGGTAGCTGGTATATTATTTTCTGGTGCGTTAACATCTTTCTTAACAGGAATAACAGAGCCAATTGAATTTATGTTTTTATTTGTTGCTCCAATTTTATTTGCTGTACATTGTATATTTGCAGGTTTGTCATTTATGATAATGCAAATATTAAATGTGAAGATAGGATTAACATTTTCTGGTGGTCTTATAGATTTTATATTATTTGGTGTGATTCCCAATAGAACAAAATGGTGGTGGGTATTAATTGTGGGAATCATATTTGCATCTATATATTATTTGGGGTTTAGATATATAATAAGAAAATTAGATTTAAAGACACCAGGAAGAGAGAGAGAAGAAAGTGAAATTGATATAGATATTTCTGATGGAGATTTAGCTTATAAGGTATTAGATGCTTTTGGAGGGCCAAAGAATATAAAATACCTAGATGCTTGTATAACTAGGCTTAGAGTTACAGTGAAGAATATAAGTTTAGTAAACAGAAGTAAACTTAAGGCATTAGGTTCAGCTGATTTAATGATAATCGGAGAGAATATTCAAGCTATATTTGGACCTAAGTCAGATATGCTTAAGGAGCAAATGAAAGATATCATAGATGGGAAAGAAATAAAAATTAAAAAGAAAAAACAGATAGAGAAAATAGAAAAAGGTATTAAAATAGAAAGTTCTATTATGATCCCTTCCACTGGAAAACTTTTGAGGTTAGAGGATGTTCCAGATCCTATATTTTCTATGAAGCTTATTGGTGATGGCTTTGCTATAGATCCGAAAAATAATGTTTTAATATCTCCAATAAGAGGAATGGTATTAACAATATCGAAAACATGCCATTCTATAACTATTAGGGGATTAGATGGATTTGATGTATTCATTCATATAGGAATAGATAGTATTAATTTAAATGGGAATGGCTTTAAGGCTTTTGTTCAAGAGGGAGATATAGTAAATGAAGGAGACATATTAATAGAATTTCCTTTAGATGAAATGAGAAAAAATTTGAAATCACCAATTATACCTGTTATATTTAAAGGCTTGCCTAAGGAGAAATTTATATATTTTAATAACGATATAGATGTGATATCCGGAGATATAAATAAAGTTGAAATACATGAGAAAAAAAATAAGTAAAGTTTTAGGAACAATCTTTAAGGTTAAAAAGATTGTTCCTTTTTATAAAAAGAATAATATATTGATTAAAGAGCAATATATTAAAGTAATTAAAAATGTTAGAGGGTGAAGAAAAAGATACTTATGAGCAATAAAAATGAACAGACAGTTTATAATTTTTATACTAAAGGTGAAGAGATAGCAAATGCTGTAACACATGGAGTGGGAGCTATACTAGCTATTATTGGAAGTGTGTTTTTAATTATAGCAGCATCAAACTCTGGTAGTAATTATGCTGTTATTGGAGTTTGGGTTTATAGTATTTGTCTAATAATACTATATCTTGGATCCACTTTATATCATAGTATTCCAGGTGATTTAGTAAAAAGAATACTAAGGATATTAGATCATTCATCAATATATTTATTAATAGCAGGAACATATACTCCTATTATATTAATATTGTTGAATAGTGATAAAAAATCTATGCAAATATTATTAGCACTGTGGATAATTACATTTCTAGGAATAATGTTTAAGGTGTTTTGGATAGATAAATTTGCTATTTTATCAACAATACTATATATATTAATGGGTTGGATCATAGTACTTAATGTTAAGGCAGTTTTGCTTTTAGTACCTATGAAAATATTAATATATATAGTAGCTGGAGGGCTCGCTTATACTATAGGATGTATATTTTATGCATTAGACAAAATGCCATACAATCATTTTATATGGCATCTATTTGTAATTGCAGGAAGCACATTACATTATGTTGCTATATTTTTAGGAATATTATATTTATAGATTGAAAGCGTAGTCTCAAAAAGTTATTTGATATAAGATTTATTTAATTTCAATTAGTTTATTGCCTTAAAAAAGTTAATTTCTTATTTTTATGAAGGATCTCACGAAATGTGAGACCCTTTTATTTTTAACTTTTTTCATTTATAGGTTCATTTTCATCAGGTAATGGAGCACTCTCACTATATAGGCCTTTTTTATTTTTTAGCCATGTGGAATAGTTAGTCTTAAATCCAGATTCTTTATTTTCTAGAGTATAATTATAAAAATATTCAAGGAAAGTAGCTCTTGGAATATTTTCTGTTAGTACTATTCCACCGATAGCAATTTGGTCATTAAGTATTGTTGATAGTGATGCATTGATTGGATTTTTCATCATTTGGAACATGGACATAAACATGGTTGTTCTTCCATCTCCAGCATCACAATGAAATAGTATATGTACATCATCAGATGTAGTATTAACAAAGTTTATAAAGTCATCTACTGATTCAGGTTTGGGGATTGAATTATCTCTTACTGAAATTCTTTTATAGCCTAACCCGAAATTTTTGCAAGTACTTTCTTCATTTGATACAGTATTTGCTTTTAATGATTCTAGATATTCACCTGTTGTTTTAAAAATTGGAATATTGTAACCTATCGCTATTTTTAATAAATCTTCTTTTTCTGCTTTTAATGTTTCTTGAGCATTCAAATTGCTATTTATAAGTTGAAAAAAACTATAATAGCTTATTGGACTATCATCAATGAATCCATGAGATTCTTGTCTTAAGTCAACTACAGTTATTTTAGGGCTATTTATAGCTACTTTTATATTATCTATTTGGCTAGGTCTAAATTGAGCACAACCTGAAATATTTAGTTCTTGAATGCTTCTAAATCTAGGAGGAAGTTTATAATTTTTTTTAATATCTAATATTAAAAATTTATCCTCAAGAAATGGGATAGTATCTGGTGAATTTATAATTGCCATGGATATATTAGATATGTTACATATAGAGAGTAATGTAGATAAAACTATAAAAATAGAAATTGATTTATATTTAATATTTTTAAATTTTAACATAGAAATCTTCATAGAGAACCTCCTTTTTAGTATATTCACTAAATATTTTGTGCACAAAATGATAAAATATCCTGCATATAAAATATTCTAAACTATCTATAATTTACTAAGAATATAAATTTAGATTAAGGTTAATATAATAGTGTAAACAGAAAACTTTTAAATGAGAGGGAGTTCAATTTTAAAAGTAGTTTACAAAACCAATAGCCAAAGGAGGAATTACAAATGGCAAAGACATTAGTTCCAGAAGCAAGAAAAGGATTAAGTGCATTCAAGAATGAAGTTGCAGCAGAGTTAGGAGTTCCATTTAGCGATTACAATGGCGACCTAACATCAAAACAATGTGGTTCCGTAGGTGGCGAGATGGTAAAAAGAATGGTTGAACAATACGAAAGTTCAATAAAGTAAGCCACAGGAACAAATTAACTAAGGGTTAAGAAGACAGGATGGATATACCGCCAAAGAATTTAGTATTGTAACCATTCAAAAAAAGAAGAGGTATTTCTAAAATAAAAACAAAAGTTTTTATTTTAGATGCCTCTTTTTTATTTATAAAAAAATTTAATCTTATTATGAATATATAGAATTATAAATAATTTTATAAAAATATTTCTAAAAAGCTATGTTTCTCAAATAATAAGTAAAATAAAGAAAGTTAAAGATAATCAATACTAAATACGGATAAATGAATATAATGATTAAATTTACATATAATTAAAAATAGTAAAAAAAACAGTATTAGTGTATTATTTAATTAATACACTAATACTGTTGAGGAAGGAGATAAAAAATGGTACTTGAATTAAATTCAAAAGAACCGATATATCTTCAAATAATTGCTTATATGAAAAAAAGAATAGTTTCAGGGGATTTAAAAGGAGGAGAAAGAATTTTGTCTGTAAGAGAATATGCAAGCGAATTGAAAGTTAATCCCAATACAGTGCAAAAGGTTTATTCTGAATTAGAAAATCAAGATTTAATTTATACTCAAAGAGGAATTGGAAAATTTGTTACAGAAGATGAGAAAAGGATAAATGATTTAAGACAAGAGATATTTAATGAAACCATAGATAAATTTATTGAAGATTCAAAAGCCTTAGGATTCACAAAAGAAAAAATATTAGCAATTATATTAGAAAGATATATGGAGGATTAATATGAGTGATTTATTAGAAATAAAAGATTTATATAAAACTATAAAAGGAAAGAAAGTATTAAATGGAATAAATTTAAAGCTAGAAAAGGGAAAAGTGTTGGGAATAATGGGACCTAATGCTCAGGGGAAGACAACTCTTTTAAATACTATACAAGGGTTTTTAAAAGCTGATGAAGGAGAAATAAAGGTAAATGGATTATCTCTAGGAGTTGAAACTAAAAATTATATTGCATTTTTACAAGATAAAAATATTTTTCATAAAGCGATGAAAATAAAGGATGCAATAAAATTATATTCAGACTTCTTTAATGATTTTGATATGGAAAAGATGAAATATTATTTAGATTTTATGAACTTAGATATTGAATCTAAAATAAAGGATTTATCAAAAGGAACAAATGAAAAATTTAACTTATCATTAACTTTAAGTAGAAAAGCTAAGTTATATTTGTTAGATGAGCCTATATCAGGGGTTGATCCTGTTTCAAGAGAAAAAATTTTAGATGCTATATTAGAAAATTTATCAGAGGAAAGTTCAATGATAATAACTACTCATTATATTGGTGAGCTTGAGAGAATCTTCGATGAAGTTGCTTTTTTAGGAGATGGAAAAATAATAGAATCTGGAGAAGCAGAAGAGTTGAGAGAAAAGTATAAACTATCTATTGATGAAGTTTATAGAAAAGTATTTGCAGAGTAATTTGAATAAGGAGGGATAGTATGAAAAATATTTTAAATATTTTAAAATATAATTTTGGAAAATACAATTCAGGAATAAGCAAGATATTGTATATGAGTGTATTTATAATTTTATGTATGTTAACTTTAGGAATATTTATAAGGGTACCATTTATTGGAGAGTTAATGTCGGTTATGAGTATTGCTTTCATTTCAACATTTCTAGCAATAAATTTCATTATTTCAATAATAAAGTTTATATCACAAATATCAAAAGATAATGGTAAATTAATTTTTACATTACCAATAAAGGCTTGGGAATTTATGATTGCTAAGTATATAGAATTTATAATTTTGCAAGGGAGTATAGCTCTTGTTGCATATATAGTATCAAGCCTTTCTGGCAATGCAATGGCAGAAGTAGTTAAGATGGCGGTATTTGGAGTGGCTTTTGGAACTACAGCAGCATATATTGTAATTACTTCATTTATAGTAATATTTTCATCATATATTTATAATGTAGGATTATGCATACTTGCTGTTATAGTAGGCGGTGGAATTATCCAAAGTTTTGTTTCAGGAATAAACAGGTTTATAACTAATTTATTTCCATATATTTATTTAAAATTAGGATCATTTATAGAAATTGATTTGATTTCTATGCTTTTGGGGATTTTGTGGGTAGGTATTCTTGTAACAATAGCAATAAATCATCTAGATAAAAAATTAGATATTATTTAAGGGGGATATAATTATGAAAAAGCTATTTAAGATATTTTTAGTACTATCGCTCAGCGTTATGTTAGGAGGTTGTAGTGTTAAGTTTGGGGTTGAAAGTAGAAATGATGATAATGATAGCAATTCAACTAATTATAGTGGGGAAAGTATAAATAAGGTTGAAACAATAGAAGGTATAAATAATATTAATATAAAAATAGAAGTTAGTAGTGTAAAAGTAATGTACTATGAAGGTAAGGATATTGAAGTTTCAGGTACTTTAGGAAAGCTATCTAAAGGTATAACAATAGATAAAAGTTCAGATGAACTAACAATTAATGAAAAATCAAAGAAGCGTAATAGTATAAATAGAGATTCTACTAGCGATTTAAAGATAAAGATACCAAATAGCTATAACGGAAATATAGATTTAGAATTTGGTGTTGGGGAATATGAAGTTAGAGATTTGAAAGTAGATAATATAAGTATTAGTTCAGGAGTAGGACAGTTACTCATAAAAGATATTTCATTTAATAAACTTGATTTAGAAAGTGGAGTAGGAGATGTTGAATTAGAAACAAAAGAAATGACTGGAGATATAAATATTGAAGGTGGAGTCGGAAGCATAGAAGTATCATTGGGAAATGTAAATGGAAATTTAATCTTTGAAGGTGGCGTTGGAAATACTAATATAAGGATACCATCAGATTCACCAGTAAGTATAAGAACAGATTCTGGACTTGGAAAAGCTAATATAAATGCTAAAACATCTGGGGAAAATAAATATGTATTTGATATTAGCATGGGAATTGGAGAAATAAATATAACAAACTAAAATCGATGCAGGTAAGTTTGCCTGCATCTTTATTTGTATACTATTAATTAACTGGATGGTGTATTAAAATATTAAAGCTTTATTATTACTTATATATGATATGATTAATAATGAATAAATATAGCGTTTATCTATGGGCATAAATATTGTGCTGAAAGATGAAAAATGATAAAATGAGAACAAAAGTTCGTTGGGAATAATTATAATTAAGGTGATAATATGAAAAAAGTTAAGATATTACAAGCTGGAGATTTGCATTTTGATACTCCATTTAAAGATTTAAATAAAAATATAGCTTTAATAAGCAAAGAAGAGCTTTTAGAAGTTTTTAGTAGGATTATAAACATGTGTATAGAAAATTCTGTTGATATTTTACTATTAACTGGGGATATTTTTGATAATTTAACAGTAAATAAAAAAACACTAGGTTTTATTAAAAATCAATTAGAAAGAATAATCAACATAAAAGTGTTTATATCTCCTGGTAATCATGATCCATATTACGAAAAGTCATTTTATAAAATGATAGAATGGCCAAATAATGTTCATATATTCAAAAGTTCAATTGAATCTGTAGTTTTGCAGGATTTAGAAACTGTTGTATGGGGAGCAGGCTTTAATACTCATCATGTTAAAAAGAGTATGTTAAAGAATATTTCTATAAATGAAAAATATATAAATATAATGGTTATACATGGTGATATATCAAATAGTGATGAAGGAAATGATTATAATCCAATAACCTTAAGGGATATAGAAGAGAGTAAATTAGATTATATAGCTATAGGTCATAGACATAACTACAGTGGAATATTAAGACAAAAAAATACTTGCTATGCTTATGCAGGATGTCCTCAGGGAAGAGGCTTTGATGAACTTGGAGATAAAGGTGTTATAGTTGGAGATGTTTCAAAAGGTGCTGTTGATCTTAGATTTATTAGAACTTCAAAAAGAAATTATTATGTAGTTGATGTAGATATAAGTAATTCTATTAGTTATGAAGAAATAAAAGAAAAGATAATAAATTCTATAAATGAAGAAGACAGAAGGAATAATTTATATAAAATTATTTTAAAGGGTGAAATAGAATCATATATCAACTTAAATGAAGATATAGCATTTGAAAAAGTAAAAGATTATTTTTACTTTGTTAAAGTAATTGATAATACTGATGTAAAGTTAGATTTTGATAAAATATCAAAGGATTATTCTGTTAAAGGGGTTTATGCAAGAAAGCTACTAGATAAAATGGCAGATGATGACTATGATGACGAAGTGATAAAATTAGCATTAAAGATAGGCATCCAATGTTTGTCACATGAGGAAGTGAATTTAAATGATTATAAATAAGATAAATATTATTTCTTTTGCGGGATTAAAAGATAAGACGATTGAGCTTAATAATGAAATAAATCTAATATACGGTGAAAATGAAAAAGGTAAAAGTACTATTCAAAATTTTATTAGAATTTGGCTCTATGGTATGAATTCCAAAAGAAGCAAGGATATTAAAAATAATGATAGAGTAAGATTTATGCCTATTGATGGAGATAAGATTAGAGGAGAACTATATGTAACACATAATAACAGAAGTTATATTATAAGGAGAAGTTTTGGTTCAACTAAGAAGGAAGATGTATCAGAAGTAATAGATGCTGAATCAGGTGATATAGTTTTAGATATACCAAAAGATGAACCAGGAAAGTACTTTTTTAATGTAAACTCATCAACATTTCTAAAAACATTATTTATAAGTCAATTAGGGGTAGCTATCTCGAAGGATAAGGAAGAAGAAATAATAGATAAGGCAGCAAACTTATTAGGTAGTGGCGAAGAAAGTGTTTCACTGCAAAAAGCATTAGAGAAGTTAGATACTATAAAAAAATCTATAACTACAAGCAGAAAAACAGGAGAATTAGATTTACTTAGAAATAAATATAATTCATTAAACGAAGAAAAATATGAGGCTTATAAATTATCGGAATCTAGTATAGACAAAGAACAAAAATTAATTACTTTAAAAGATAATAGAGAAGAATTAAGAAAAGAACTTAAGAATTTAGATATATATAAGAAATATATGAAAAAAGCAAAGCTTCAAAAAGAATATGAAGAAATAACTGAATATTTAAAGAAGAAAGAAGAGTTGAAGAAAAAGGAAAGATATATAGAAGAAAGTATATCTTCTAGAAATGGTGTAATAGATGAAGTTTTACTAAATGATATAAAGGATGAAAATTCATTATACTTTAGTATATTGGATATGAAATCTGAAGAAGAAAAGAAGTTGAATAATAGTAAAGAAATTTATTTAAATAAAAGAAATGAGTTTGAAAATTTATTTTTCATAGAAAACTTATCAAGTGAAGATAAAAATAAGTTTATGAAAGCTATCATGGAAAGAGAAAATTTAAATGAAAAAATGAAAAACTATGAGGCTTTAAACAATGATATAAATCTTATAAAAAGAGATATAGAAAAAAAGAATGATTATATAGGAAGTTCCATTAATTTTAGAGGAATAAGAGATGAAATAGGAAAGATATTAGAAAAATATGAAGATAAGTTAAAAGAGCTTAAATTTAAATTAGAGAATTCATCTAATAAAGTAGGAGAAAAAGATATAGACATTAAATTGAAAAGTCAGCATAAATTGATTAATTTATCAATCATAATTTTTGCTGTTATTTTAGCTTTATCTATTTTTCTATTTAGAGATAACTTACTTTTAATAGTTATATTAACAGGCATTATAAGCCTTCTTACATTTAAATCTTTTAATTTAAGAACAGAGATAAATAATATTGATAAGCATAATAGTTTATTTAATATTGATAAATTAGAAGAAGATATAAAAGAAATAGAAAAAGATATTTTCAAATATACAAAGTTAGTTGGAGCAACTTCTTATGAAGATTTTATTAGAAAATTAAAGCTTTTTGATGAGTTTGTCTTGTATGAAGAAAAGCAAAATATAAAGATAACAGAAAAGGAAATTCAAGTGTCTGTTCTAAATATAAGGACGGTTGAAGAAAATTATAAAAATAACGAAGATTATATAGAATATATATTAGATTTAGCAAAGACAAGAGATGTAAATGAAGTAATATTAATGTTATCTAAATACGAAGAAGTAAATAAGGAAATTTTATCTATAAAAATAGACATAGAAAAAGAAGAACAATCAATAAATAAATTACAAAAAGAACTTGAAATAAGAGAAAAAAGAATAAGAGAAAAGCTTGAATTTATAGGCCTAGAAGATATAGATTTATTCAGTTTAGAAGAAAAGTTATTAGAAATAAAACAAAAAGTAAAGCAAAGAGATGAAATTGTTAGAACATTAGAAAGTATAGATGAAACTTATAAGGCTTTAACTAAGGATAAGGATATAGATGCAATAAAGGAAGATTTAAAAGACATAATTAACGAAAATATAAATTATACTTATTCCTCAGAAGATGAGATAGATAATCAGATTTCAATAAAATCAAATGAATTAATAGAAATTGAGAAGTCTATAAAAGATGTTGAAAATGATTTAAATAATAGGTTTATAGGTAAAAGAAATATACCTCAAATAGAAGAAGAAATAGAAGATGTTAGGGAAAAGATTAATAAGTTTGAATTAAGGTTAAAAGCTACCGAATTAGCTATAGAAAAAATGAATGAGTCTATAAGAGAAGTTAGAGGAAACTTTGGAAATATTTTAAATTCTAGTGTTATAGAATACTTTAAGGATTTAACAAATAAGAGCTATGATGATGTTATGGTGTCGGATTCATATGAGATGAAAGTAAGAAGGGGGTCGGATGTTCTACCTGGAGCTATTTTAAGTAATGGAGCAAATGATCAATTATACTTATCTTTAAGGCTAGCATTTATTAATATGATATATAAGGATATGGATTTCCCAGTTACGTTAGACGATGCTTTTGTACAATACGACGATAATAGAACTGAGAAAGCCATTGATTTGCTTCTAAGTTGTAAATTTAAACAATTATTAATATTTACATGCCAATCTAGAGAGAAGAATATATTGGAAAAGAAAAATATAGAAATTAATTATATTTCATTGTAGTATTGACAATAATAGTATAAGAAGATAAAATTATACCAATGAATAATGCAAATCATTTGCAAAAGAGGTGGAGAAATGAAGAAAAAATTATTGGGATTAACTCTTATACTGGGAATCATCTTTTCTTTTTCTGGATGTGTAAATAAAAGTAATGATGATAATGGAGAAAAATTAAGAGTAGGTGTTACAATTAATCCTCTTAAAGACTTTACAGAAGCAATAGGTGGAGATAAGGTAGAAGTATTTTCAATTATACCAGATGGTAGTGATGCACATAGTTTTGACCCTAAGCCAAAGGATTTAAAAGATTTAATAAATACAAACATGTTTGTATATAATGGGCTTGGAATGGAGGAATGGATAGACTCTGTTTTAAATACAATAGAAGGCAAAGATATTAAAGTAGTAGAAGCTAGTAATGGTATAAAACCAATTAGTATATCAGAAGAAGATCATGATCATGAAGAGGGCGAAGAAGATGATCATGATCACAGCCATGGAGGAAATGATCCTCATATGTGGCTAAGCTTAAGCGATGCAGCAAAAGAAGCTGAGAACATAAAGAATGCTTTAATTGAGATAGACCCAGAAAATAAAGATTACTATGAAAGTAATTATGAAAAGTTAAATAAAGATTTCACTACTTTACAGGATGAATACAAAACTAAGTTTCAAGAAATAACAAATAAAGATTTTGTTACTGGACATGCAGCCTTTGCTTATTTATGTAGAGACTTTGGATTAACTCAAAAAAGTATAGCAGATGTTTTTGGAGAAGGTGAATTAACTCCAAAAAATTTAGAAGCTTTAATAAATTACTGTAAGGAAAATGGTGTTAAAGTTGTATTTAGTGAATCTACAGCAAGTGCAAAGGAATCAGAAACTTTAGCAAAAGAAGTTGGAGCTAAAGTAGAAAAGATATATAGTCTTGAAACTAAGGAAGATAATAAAAGCTATTTAGAAGGTATGAAATATAATTTAGAAACCATATATAATTCATTAAAAAGTTAATATCTATAGTTGAAATATTTTTTTATTAAATAAAGATTTAAAAGATATCGGATAATAGGTATAGTAAGAATGCTTATATCCGATATTTTATTTTCTAATTAGAAGATAGTAAGTTTATATGATAAAATTATTAAGTAAGGGTGGTGTAAATTATGAGCAGAGCATTAAGTTTTTATGAAAGTAAAATCTCAAAATATGAAGAGAAGATAAAAGATCTAAATAAAGTTATAACTAAGCTTTCTACTTTAAGGTTAATTATAGTTATTATGGCTATATTATCGGCATACTATTTTTACAAAAGAGAAAGCATAGTATTATTAATATTATCGATAGTTATGTTTACAGCCATATTTATTGTAGTAGCATATTATCATAATAAAAAAATTCAAGAGAAAAAAGAATATAAAGTATATATAAATATAAATAGTAATGGAATAGCTAGAATAAAGGGGACTTTTAAAGAAAAAGAAGATAAAGGTGAAGAATTTTTAAGAGATGAGCATCCTTTTGCAAGTGATTTAGATATATTTGGAAGAAATTCGCTTTTTCAAATGATTAATTCAACAAAAACTAAGTTTGGAAGAAATAAGCTATCTCAAATGCTAAACTTAAAGACAATTCCAAATAGAGAAGAAATATTAAAAAAGCAAGAAGCTATAAATGAGTTAGGTGAAAAAGTAGAGTGGAGACAACGTCTAGAAGTTAAATCCACTATTAAAAAGAGCGGGACAAAAGATATAAATGAACTTTTAGAGTGGGCAAATGGAAAAAGTGAAATAAAACCATTATTTAAGGTAGTTCCCTATTTATTTATAGCAATTACTATGATATCAATAGTATTAGTAATTTTAAAAGTATTACCAATAAGTTATATCATTTTAGTTTTTATGATTAATTACTTAGTAGTAAAAATACTTACAAAGGATTTAGTACAAATTATAAGATTATTTGATAAACATAAAAAAGATATAGAGGCATATACAAATTTATTAACTCTTATAGATAGCGAAAATTTTGATTCAGTACTTTTAAAAGAGCTAAAGAATAAATTATATTCTTCTGAAAATAAAAGTTGTGTTGATGAAATGAAAGCACTTAAAAGATTAGTTGACTGGTTAGGGGATAGCTCATCTAACGCATATTATTTATTATTAAATGTAACTGTATTGTCAGACACTTTTATTCTAAGAAATTTAGAAGAGTGGAGAAGACTAAATGGAGATAAACTAGAACAATGGCTTAATATAATGGGAGAGTTTGAAGCCTTATCTAGTGTATCTAATTTATCATTTGATTTTGATAAATGGACTTATCCTAAGATTAGTACATCAGATGTAGTCGAAGGTATAAATGTAGGTCATCCTATGTTAGGTGAAAAAGCTGTAGTTAACAGTTTTACATTAAAAGATGATGCAAAGGTTGCTTTAATAACAGGTTCAAATATGTCGGGTAAAAGTACTTTTTTAAGAACTATTGGGTTAAATTTACTTTTAAGCTATATAGGAGCTCCTACTTGTAGTAAAAGTTTTACTTGTGGTATTTTTAGTATATATACATGTATGAGAACTAAGGATAACTTAGAGGAAAGTATATCATCATTTTATGCAGAAATATTAAGGATAAAGATACTTATCGAAGCTGCCCAAAATGGAGAAAAGGTATTTTTCTTATTAGATGAAATTTTTAAAGGTACAAATTCAAAGGATAGACATGAAGGTGCACAAGTTCTTATAAACCAATTAGTAAAAAATAATGCTATGGGACTTGTTTCTACTCATGATTTAGAATTATGCGATTTAGAAAAAACAAAGAAATGGATTAAAAATTATAACTTCCAAGAATACTATGAAAAAAACAATATTAAATTTGATTATAAGTTGAGAGAAGGAAGAAGTACAACTCAAAATGCAGTCCATTTGATGAAGTTAGCAGGCATAGAGTTTAATGATAAATAAATAGAGCTGTCTAAGACAGCTCTATTTAAAATTGTGAATTTAAAATAATAGTATTTATATAATTTTGAATTTAATATTTTAAATTGAATTTTATGATATATTTTCAAATTTTATATAGTAAAAATTCTAAATACTAGTGAAAAATATTAATAAAAATGGCATAATATACCTATAATAATAATTGATGAGAGGTATAAAAATGGCATTTATAATAATTGATTTAGAATTTAATAATCTAGAAGGAATACATAAGTATTATCCAAATATATTTGATGATTATCCTAATTTACAAAATATAGATTTAGATAATGAAATAATAGAAATAGGTGCAATAAAACTAGATAATTATATGAAGCCGCTTGAAGAATTTAAAGAATATATAAAACCATCTGTTATTCCTGTGCTAAACCCTAAAATATCAGAAATAACAAACATAAAAGAAGAGGATTTAGAAAATGGAGTATCATTCGAGGTAGGAATTGAGAATTTATCAAGAATTATAGATGATGGTGATATTATCTGCTCTTGGGCAAAGGATGATATTATTGAAATAATTAACAATGCAGTATATCATAAATATGATAATTTAGATTGGCTTAAAAACTATCTTGATTTACAAGAGTATTCAACAAAAATACTAGCTAAAAAGAAATCACTTAGCTTGAAAAATGCCTTAGAGGAATTAAAAATAAGAATAGATAACGATAAGTTGCATGATGCTTTAAATGATGCTATTTATACTTCTTTAGTATTTAAAAGAATATATAATTCAAGAGTGCTCAAAAATTATATAATTAAAGATATTTATAATATGCCTGCAGTAGATATAAAAAATTTATCAGAGTATAATTTAGATTTGGATAAGATAAACTGCAAATGTCCTAAGTGTAATGTGGATTTAGAAATTGAGCATGATTTTATACCTATAAAATGGAGATTTGTATCTCTTTGTAAATGTCCTAAGTGTAACAATAAGATTTTAAATGAGGTAATAGTAAAAAAGACTTTTAGTGGAGAGGAAGTTTATAAAGAAATTTCTACTATTGTAGATGAAATAGAATATATGAATTATAGTTATAAGATCAAAAAACTAGATGATAAATTAATAAAATATTAAATAATTATAATTTTAAAACTATTACATTGTAATTATGATAAAATGTATATGTGTCTTAGTTTTAAATTATAAGTATGGGAGATTGATAAAATATGAATATAGCATTTTTTTTAACACCTAAAAATGAGGTTATATATGAATATTTAGATGCAACCATGAGACAAGTTATAGAGAGAATGGAACATCATGGATATACAGCTATTCCATTAATAGATAAAGAAGGAAAATATGTAGGAACATTAACAGAGGGAGATTTGCTATGGAAGCTAAAAAATACTCCGGATTTAAATTTTAAAAATACTGAAAATGTTAGAATTATAGATATTCCAAGAAAAAGAAAGCATAAAAGCGTTTCAATAAATGCAGATGTAGAAAGTTTAATTTCACTTGCTACAAATCAAAATTTTGTACCAGTAGTAGACGATGAAGGAATATTTATTGGTATAATAAAAAGAAGTGATATAATTAATTATTGCTATAGCGAAATGAGAAAGAAGAAAATAGTATAATAAAAATATATAGGAGGATTGGTTATGATAATAGTTATTTCTCCTGCAAAAACTTTAGATTTTGAAGAAAAAGATAATAACTTACCAATGAGTGAGCCGAGATTTTTAGAAAAGTCGCAGGAAATTATGAATGAATTAACTAAATATGATAGTTATTCTTTAGAAAAACTTATGAAGATAAGTACTAAATTAGCAACAGTAAATAGGGATAGAATTGAAAAATGGACAACTAGACTAGATACTTCTAAACAAGCATTGTTAGCCTTTAGGGGGGATGCTTATAGAGGGATGGACGTTGGAAGTTTATCTCATTCTGAGCTTTTTTATGCAAATGATCATTTAAGGATTTTATCTGGTTTATATGGAGTATTAAGACCATTTGATGGGATTAATGAATATAGATTAGAAATGGGAATAAAGTTACCAGTTAATGATTTAAAAGATTTATATGAATTTTGGGATAAAACTTTAGAAGAAAGTATATTAGAAGAAATAAAGGGGCATAAAAATAAGACTATAATAAATCTAGCATCTCAAGAGTATTTTAAATCTATTGAAGGATTGGTTAATAGAGAAGAAGTAAATGTGATTACAATAACATTTAAGGAATTTAGAGGTGATAAGTATAAAATAATTTCTTTAAATGCTAAGAGGGCTAGAGGTATGATGAGTAGATACATCATTCAAAATGAAATAGAGGATATTGAGGATGTAAAAAGATTCAATTTAGATGGATATGAATTTAATGAAGAAATGTCTACGGAAAAAGAACTAGTTTTTACTAGAGAATAATGAAAGAGTAATATTTTTAGAAATACTTTAGTAGGATAAGATAAAATATGAAAATATAATAAAAAGATTTATATGTTGCATATTTTAATAGTATTAAGCTATTAGAATTAGCGCATTAAAATAAGCTAAGGGGCTCGCGTTTCGCGAGCCCCTTTTATATATTGAGAAAATAGTTCACTGTGCAAAAATTTCTCTTCGTTAAGAATTACTAATAAAATTTAAGCTTGTTCATAGGTTTCAACAACCAAATTAAATTCTTCTTCATCAGTTATTTCACCAAACTCATCAGATGAAATTCCAGGATAATAATAAAGAATAAATTTATCGTTAGAATCACTAAGGTTTTCTAATGCTATATACAATCTATCATATTCACAATTTTCTATAGTAGCAAGAACCTTATATCTACTAGCTTTACCTGTATTGTTATTAGTTAAATCCAAAATAAAGTTATTATTAAAGCGAACATTTAATTTAGATTTATCACAGGTTTTTATATATGAATTAGCTCTACAACCACTGCAACTTTGAAATTGACATTCTTTTATGCAGTTTAAACATGAACATTTAGAACAATTTTCAAATTGATTAAAGGCTGCTAAGTTATTTTGTTTATAGTCGGTTAGTTTTAAAACACTATTATCTTTTTTGAAAAAACTAAATTTTTTATTTTTATTAGAGTATTCTGTATCATTTAACATATCCATATATTCTTTTAAGATGGGAAGTTTAGAATAATACTTTCTCTTTTTTAAAATATTTTCATCAAGGAAAGGGCTAACTTCACTTATAGCATAAGTTATATCGGTATATACTTTACCAATAGTAGCCTTTTCTTCATTTATGAAATCAATAGTACTTGACATTTAATCACCTAATTTGCATTTTTGTATTTTTCAAGCTCTAAATCAAGATCAACAGTATCTAAAGCATCAAATTCACTATCAAAATTATCAACATCTCTAAGCTCACCTAGACCATTAGCTAGTGATTCATGTTTTTGAATTTTTCTTTCTATGCTATCAATTTCAATTGAATTTGATTTTGTTTGAACATTAGCAAGAACTTCATTAACTTTTTGAGTAGCCTTTGCATTGCTATATCTTGCAGCAGCTTCATCTCTATAATTTCTTGTCTTTTCAATTTCTGATTCTAACGCAGCTAGATTATTTTTAATAGTATCTGCTTGAGCTCTTGCAGTTTCATAGCTAGATTTTAAACTTGTATATTTCTTTTCAGATTCAATCTTTTTAGCTAAAGCTCTTTTAGCTAAATCTTCATTGTTTTTAGATAAAGCTAATTTAACCTTATCTTCAAAATCCTTAACTTCTAATTCAGCAGATTCCATTTTCTTTTTAATTTCATGTGCATTTCCTATAATTTGCGCAGAGTTTAATTTAGCTGAATTAAGCTGTTTTTCCATATCCCTAATTTTTTGATCTAATAATTCTATTGGATTTTCCATTTCATCTAAAGTTGAATTTACCTTTGATTTTAACATATTTGACATCCTTGTAAAAATTCCCATAATTTGTCCTCCTGAAATTAATATTTTCTATTTTTCAAATAAATTCGTATTACAATAACTATAATTATGAAGATAATAGCAAGTGTAAATATAGAACCAAAGGAGATGCCACCTCCCCCTCTGCTAAAACCAAAATTTCTCATAGCAGAAAGTCCATATGCCATTTTCCCGAAAGAAAAGCCTTTATCATAATTAGTTGTTGTATTCGTATTATCTTTATCTTGGGTGTTTTTGTTTTCACTTGTAGAATTACTTGAACTCTTCTTTTCATCATCTGAAGTTGTACTAAATGATCCAGATGAAAAGTTCTTAGAGGTTCCAGACTTACCTTTATCTACATTGCTAAAGGAACCGCTTTTATATCCACTAGATGAAGTCGATGTGGATTTTGAGTCTGAACTTGATGTACTTGATTTACTATTACTGCTACTAGTACTTGATTTAGAACTGTTGGAACTCTTTGAGCTATTACTAAAAGAGCTGCTTTTAAAACCACTACTTGATTTAGAAACATTTGATTTACCACCACTAGATTTAAAGCTACTAGAGCTAGATTTAGAACTAGATTTAAAGCCAGAACTAGATTTAAAGCTTCCAGAGCTTCTAGGTTTAGCAGAAACAGTTATTTCCCCATGCGTAATATTATCAAATACAGAGATTGCATCAATAAGAAAACTAGAAGTTAGGAAAACAAAAGTTAATAGTAACGTGAAAATTAGTTTTCTATTATTCTTTTTTATAAATTTCACCTCCAAGAAAAGATTGTATTTATATATTATAGTAAAAATAATAATTTCTCAAAACTCATTTAAAGGTAAATAGTAGCAAAAATTAAGGAAAGCATTAAAAATCTAAATACATCTCACTATATCGTAACGATACTATCATTTAATATTTAATAATAACCTTTTAAGAGTTAATAAATAACTTATGGAAATGATTTAAGATTTTTTTATAATATATTTAATTATAGCATATTTAAATATATTATATAAGTTTGAGTATATATAATAAATATATTTGAGATTATGAAGATATTAATAAATTTAAAGTCTTGTAATCAATATCAGATTATTCTAAAATTAATTTATTATACAACATTTTTAAGGAGTGAAATACATGACAAATCAAAATTTAGAAGGAACAATGGGAGATTTATTAAAAGACTTCGATGTTAAAAGAATAAGAACAGGCGATATATTAGATGGTGAAATAATTGATGTAAATGATAAAGAAGTTATGGTAAATATCAATTATGCATTTGACGGAATGATTTCAAAGGAAGATTTAACGAATACTGAGAAAGATCCTAGGGAAGTTGTAAGTAAAGGAGATAAAATAAAAGTATATGTCTTATCACCTAACGATGGAGAAGGATATGTTAAGCTTTCAAGAACAAAGGCTTTAGAAATAACTGAGAGAGAGGAAATTGAAAAAGCTTTTAAAAATGAAGAAAATGTAACTGTTTATGTTAAGGAAGAAGTTAAGGGAGGTTTAGTTGCTTATTATGGAAATATAAGAGTGTTTATACCTGCATCATTAGCTTCAAGAGAAAGAATAGAATTAAACACATTAGTAGGAAAAGAATTAGAAGTTAGAATTATTGAGTTAGATTTTAAATCAAGAAAGATAGTTGCATCAAAAAGAGTTTTAGAAGATGCTATATATGAAAATAAGAAAAAAGAATTATGGAAATCAATTAAGTCAGGAGAAAAAAGAACTGGAATAGTTAAAAAGATAATTAAAGCAGGTGCGATAGTTGATATTGGAGGAATAACTGGTTTAATTCATTTAAATGACTTATCTTGGGGAAGAGTACACAGAGCTGAAGATGTGGTTAATATAGGAGATAAAGTTGAAGTATTTATTGGAGAAGTAGATACTAAAAATGAAAGAGTATCATTAATATTAAAAGATATAGATCAAGATCCATGGGAAACAAACGTATCAAACTTAAAAATTGGTGGTATTTTAGAAGGTAAGGTAGTTAAGTTCCTTAACTTTGGAGCATTTATAGAGTTATTCCCTGGAGTAGAAGGATTAGTTCATATAAATGAAATATCAGAAGAAAACATAGCTAAACCATCAGATGTGTTAAAACTAGGACAAAATGTAAAAGTTAAAGTTTTAGATGTTGATAAGACAAATAAGAGAATATCATTAACTATAAAAGATGCAGAAGAAAAGTCAAAGGAATATTTACAATATAACGATAATGATGAAGGTGTATCATTAGGAGACTTGTTTAAAGGATTATTTAATTAATAGATGAGAATTAAACTTAATGATATGTATTAATTTTCCGATTTAACACATATCATTAATGAGGCTAATTCTTCATTTATAATTTTAAGTGCCAAATATAATCTGGCTAAGATAAATAGACCGTGAAATAAGCATATAGCGAGCGATTAGAAGTACTTGGCGAAGGAAGAGCTACTAGGCCTTAGTGTTGCTTAATTGTTTGAGCGCAGCGAGTTAACTAAAACTCTTGGCATAGTAGTTTTTCCGAGCCTAGTACTTCTTTGTGTAGCTATTTAGCTTATGGAGCAGATCTATTTATCGAAGCCTTTATATTCATGAATAAAATTATACTACACCTTTTCTATTTTAAGCATATTAGTTCCACCGGTAGTAGCACTTGGCATTCCTGCTGCAACTATTATATCATCACCTTTTTCAGCTATAGATAAATTAGTAGCAACTTTTTTAGCTTCACTTAATATTTCATCAGTAGTAGTAAATACATCACATTTAGTAGGGAAAATACCAAAATTAAGATTTAATCCTCTTCTAACTTCATCGTGGGGAGTTATAGCAATAATTGGGCACTTAGGTCTATATTTTGATATAAGCTTAGCTGTTGCGCCGCTATTTGTGGCAGCAACAACTGCTTTTGCATGCAAAAGGTTTGAACTTCTACAAGCAGAATAGCTAATTGCTTCAGAAAATGATGTTAATGAAGGTTCTTTTAATCTTTGATTTAAATAATTATAATCTAAATTATCTTCTGTTTCTATTGCTATTCTAGACATCGTTTCGGCAGCTTCTATAGGATAATTTCCATTTGCACTTTCACCACTTAACATGATTGCATCGGTTCCATCAAATATTGCATTACATATATCACAAGCTTCAGCTCTTGTAGGAAGAGAATTTCTAATCATTGAATCTAACATTTGGGTAGCTGTTATAACTATTTTACCAGCTTCATTACATTTTCTAATTATGTTCTTTTGAATAATAGGAACTTTTTCAATAGGAATTTCAACTCCCATATCGCCTCTAGCTACCATTATTCCATCGGCTGCTTCTATTATAGAATCTATGTTATCTACGCCTTCTTGATTTTCTATCTTTGCAATAATTTGTATATAATTACCACCATTAGTTTTTAAAACATTTCTTACATCTTCAATATCGGAAGCTTTTCTAATAAATGAAGCTGCAACAAAATCAACTTTATTCTCACAACCAAAGATTAAATCTTTCTTATCCTTTTCAGTTATTGAAGGTAAATTTATTTTTACATTTGGAACATTAACACCCTTGTGATTTTTAATAGTTCCAGCTACTGTTACTTTACACTTAATGTTATTTCCTGTTACATCTTCTATTTTAAATCTTAACAGACCATCATCAACTAAGATTTCTCCACCAACTTTAACATCCTTATATAAATCTACATAAGATATGGAGCACTTTTCGGTATCGCCAAGTATTTCTTCACCACAAATGAAAGTGAAATTTTGACCTTCTTTAAGATCAACTCCGTCATTTACAAAATTATGTGTTCTAATTTTAGGTCCTTTAATATCTAGAATGATAGCAGTAGGGGCATTTAAATCTTCTCTTAATTTTTTAATAAGATCAATTTTTTCTTTATGAGTTTCATGAGTACCATGAGAAAAATTTAATCTGGCAGCACTCATTCCTATTTTGATAAATTCTCTTAAAGTCTCTTCGTTATCACTAGCAGGTCCGATTGTAAAAATCATTTTTGTTTTTTGCATAAAGATCACCTCACATTTAAATTAGCACATACAATATAAAGAATATTTTGAATAATCATAATAAAAAAATATAATTTAAGTATTATATATACTATGATATACTTAAAACTATATAATAATTCTAACATAATTTACTATGAAGGGAGAAAAAAATATGAACATTTTACAAAATTTAGAACCAAAAAGCGTTTTTAAATACTTCGAGGAAATATCACAAATACCTAGAGGCTCAGGAAATGAAAAGGCTATAAGTGATTATTTAGTTAATGTAGCAAAAAAATTAAATTTAGAAGTAATACAAGATGAAGCATTAAATGTTATTATAAAAAAACCAGGAACAAAGGGATATGAAAACTCTGAAACTGTTATACTTCAAGGTCACATGGATATGGTTTGTGAAAAAAATAAAGGAACAGACCATGATTTTCAAAAAGATCCATTAAAGTTAAGAGTAGTTGATGATATGGTTTATGCAACTGACACTACTTTAGGAGCAGATAATGGTATTGCAGTTGCATATGCTTTAGCAATTCTTGAATCAACAGATATACCACATCCACCAATAGAAGTATTAATAACAACAGATGAAGAAACTGGTATGTCAGGAGCTATGGCAATTTCAAAAGAGCATATAAATGGAAAAATATTATTAAACTTAGATAATGAAGAAGAAGGTCATTTATTAGTAAGTTGTGCAGGTGGAATAAGAAGCAAACATACATTAAATGTAACTCTAGAAGATGCTGGTGATTATAATAACTTCTTACATATTGCAGTGAGGGGATTAAAAGGTGGCCATTCTGGAATGGAAATAAATAAAGAAAGAGGAAATTCTAACAAGATAATGGGTAGAATTTTAAAATCTTTATTAGCTGTAGATTATAAATTAGTTTCAGTAAATGGTGGATCTAAAAATAATGCTATACCAAGAGAAGCTGATGCAATAATAGGATTAAAATCAGAAGATGTAGCAAAGGCTAAGGAATTAATAAATAGTTGGAATAAAGTTTTATTAAATGAATTAAAGACTCAAGATCCTGGCGTTAATATCACTATCTTAGAAAATACAGAAAATGTAGAAAAAGTATTTACAAAAGAATCTACTGAAAAAGTTGTAAACTTATTATACTTAATACCTAATGGAATAAACACAAATAGTGTGGAAATAAAGGATTTAGTAGAAAGTTCAACTAATTTAGGAGTTGTAACTACTGAAGGTAATAAAGTAGAATTTGACAGTGCTATAAGAAGTTCAGTTGCATCATTAAAAGATGAAATAGTTTTAAGAAGTAAAACTATAGCAGAACTTATGGGAGCAGAATTTGAAACAACTGCAGGATATCCAGAATGGCAATACGATAGCGAATCAAAAGTAAGAGGAATTTGCCAAGATGTTTATAAGAGAATGTATGGTAAAGAAGCTAAGATCGTTGCTATTCACGCTGGAGTTGAATGTGGATTATTTAATGAAAAGCTAGGAAAGCTAGATATGATTAGCTTTGGACCAGACCTTTATGATGTTCATACACCACAAGAGCACATGAGTATAACATCAGTTAAAAATGTTTGGGATTACTTATTAGAAGTTTTAAAAGAATTAAAATAAACTTATTAATAATTAAATAAATATGTAAATATAAATAGCTAGACTATTATTTTATAGTCTAGCTATTTATATTTACTGAAAAGTTAAAATGGAAATAATGGAGAGGTTGAGGATGTTTTGTTATGCAAAATTAAAAAAATAATTTACATAATGAATATTATTAAATCCACTTGAATATATATTTAATATAAAAAGAGGGGGATGATAAAATGAAGTACACAAAATATAATTACAAAAAGAAAAATGAGGGGGCTAAGTTTTTGACTTCCTTAGTTATGACAACACTTGCAGCTGTAGTTATAGGGCTAATAGGAGCATGGGTATTACTTAAGATTATTCCTGATATCAATAAAGGAAATGTAATAACACAAGAGCCGGTAGTGAATGTAAATAATAATGCCGAAAATAATACACAGCAGGTTCAAGAGCAAAAATTTGCATTTATACAATGTGGTTATTTTTCAAAAGAAGATAATGCTAAACAAGTATTAGCCAAAATAGAAAACGAATTTAACTCTTTTATGATTAAAGACGAAACAGGAAAATTTAAAGTCCTAGCTGGTATAGCAAAAGAAGAGGATAGTTCTGAAATAACAGAAAAATTAAAAGAAAAGTCAATTGAAAATGCTAAAATAGGTGTATCATTAAATAAAAATGATGAAGTCCAAGGACAAATAGGAGCTATAACAGAAGGATATCTACAAATAATAAATACTGCAAGTGAAGATGAAGTAAAAGAAATAAATACTAGTGATTTTAAAAGTTGGACCAAGGAATTGAATGAGGTTAATGAAGGTGATGGGGTAGATGTACTTAAAGAATATAAGGCGCATATAGAATCATTACCAGAAACTATTAATAAGGAAAATATAGTATCAGAATTAGGGTATATTTATTCTATTTTAGTGAACTGGCAGAAATAAAAAACAGCATATGGATAAAAATAACAAAACTATTACAAATAAATAAAAATTAAATAAAGAAAGACAAAGCCACTTGTTTGAAAACTTATATAATGATACACTATATAAGATATAAGATAGGGATAAATGGCTTTGTCTTTATATCTTTGCATTGCTAATTTAAATATTTTAAAACTTAAATGATTAAACCATACCGTTTTGTCAATACTATAAAATATGTGTAAAAATAGGATGTGATAGGTTTGAATTATGTATTAGCGTCTGGCTCAGAAAGACGACAGGAACTATTGCATAGAATAGTAGATGAATTTGACATAATAGTAAGTGACTTCGATGAACGTAAGATTTTATTTAACGGAAATGTAGATGAATATGTAATTGATTTAGCTAAGGGAAAGGCTCTTAGCGTTAAAGAGAGTCTAAAAGAAGAAGCTATAATAATTGCAGGAGACACAGTAGTAGTTTTAGATGATAAAATCTTAGGAAAACCAAATAATGAAGAAGATGCATATAGCATGTTAAAACAACTTAGTGGAAAAACTCATAGAGTTTATTCTGGATTAGTAGTGATAAACATGTACAATAATAAAGTTGAAAAAGAATCTCTTTATACTGAAGTTAAATTTTCTAATTTAACTGAAGAGGAGATAAAAAGTTACATAAAGACTGGAGAACCGCTTGATAAAGCAGGTGCTTATGGAATACAAGGGTATGGTGGAGTTTTTATAGAAGGTATTAATGGCTGTTATTATAATGTAGTAGGATTACCATTAAATCTTTTAAATAAAATGCTTAAGAAGGTTAAATAATAGAGATTTAGGGTATATTTATTAATAAAACTATTATTATTTTGAGGAGTATTTATATGAATAATAGTATAAAAGTGATAGATATACCAAAAGAAGAAAGACCTATAGAAAAATTGCTTATAAACGGACCTGAAATACTAAGTAATGCAGAACTTCTTGCTGTGATTTTGAGGACGGGAACAAGAGGCGAAAATGTAATTTCTTTAAGTACAAGAATACTTTCAGAGTTTGATGGACTTAATGGTTTATTGGACATAGGTATCAGTGAAATTACTAGTATAAAAGGAATAAAAAATATAAAAGCAAGTCAGATATTAGCTATAGGAGAGCTCTTTAGAAGGTTTAATTCATTAAATCTAATAAGAGAAGGTAAAAGTATATCTTCTCCAAGTGATATAGCAAAGCTTTTAATAAATGAGATGATGAGTTTAAAGCAAGAGATATTAAAGTTAATAATGTTGGATACAAAAAATAATATTATAGGTATCAAGGATGTTTTTAAGGGAAGCCTTAACACATCTATAGTGCATCCGAGAGAAATATTTAAAGAAGCTCTTAAGAAAAGCAGTTCAAGTATAATTATTTGTCATAATCATCCATCAGGGGATCCTACACCGAGCAAAGAGGATATAAATATTACATTAAGATTAAAGGAATGTAGTAGAATAATAGGGATAGATTTATTGGATCACTTAATAATTGGAAAAGATAAATTTGTAAGTTTAAAAGAAAAAGGAATAATTTAAGCGAAAGGGGAATTCATATGGGATTTTTCAGTAGTAATAAGGATATGGGAATAGATTTAGGAACAGCAAATACGCTTGTTTTTGTTAAAGGTAAAGGTATAGTTTTAAGCGAACCTTCAGTTGTGGCTATTAATAGTACAACAAGAAAACCTTTGGCTGTAGGTGCTGAAGCTAAACTTATGATAGGAAGAACACCTGGAAATATAGTAGCTATTAGACCATTAAAAGATGGTGTTATAGCTGATTTTGATGTAGCACAAACAATGTTAAAAAAATTAATAGAAAAAGTAACTAGCAAGAGTGCATTTACTAGTCCAAGAATTATAGTTTGTTATCCTTCAGGGGTAACAGAAGTTGAAAGAAGAGCTATAGAAGAAGCAGCTAAGTTTGCAGGGGCAAGAGATGTTGTATTAATGGAAGAACCTATGGCAGCAGCTATTGGAGCAGGACTTCCAGTTGGAGAGCCAACAGGAAGCATGATAGTTGATATCGGAGGCGGTACAACAGAAGTTGCTATAATCTCATTAGGTGGAATAGTAACAAGTAAGTCATTAAGAGTTGCTGGTGATGAATTAGACCAAGCAATAATGGCATACATTAAAAAAGAATTTAACTTAATGATAGGGGAAAGAACAGCAGAGCAAGTTAAGATGGAACTTGGTTCAGCATATAAGATTGATGATGAAGAAATGAGTATGGAAATTAAAGGTAGAGATATGATTACTGGATTACCAAAAACAGTAACAGTTACAGATACTCAAATTAGAGAAGCATTAAAAGAACCTGTATATGCTATCATAGAATCAATAAAGACAACTTTAGAAAAGACACCACCTGAATTAGCAGCAGACATAATGGAAAAAGGAATAATGTTAGCTGGTGGAGGAGCTCTACTAAGAGGTTTAGATCAATTAATTAACCACGAAACAAATATGCCTGTTCACATAGCAGAAACACCGCTTGATTGTGTTGTTTTAGGAGCAGGTAAGGCATTAGATAACTTTGATGAATTAAGTAAGAGTCAAAGAGGTCAATAATGAAGCTTCTAAAAAATAAACTGGCAGTTACTATAATAGTGCTGTCAGTTGCCTTTTTAGGCATAATTATTTATACAATGAATAATGAACAAAAAGGTATTGTTTCTAGTGGTGTAGGTAGTGCTGTTAATCCTCTTCAAAAAGTAGTTTATTCAATAAATGATAAGATAAAAGGAACATTAGATTTCTTCTTAAATTTCTCAAAAATAAAAGAAGAAAATGAAGAATTAACTAAAGAAAATATAGATTTAGAAAATAAATTATTAGAATACGATAAGTTAAAAGAAGAAAATGATAGACTTAGAGAAGTCTTAAATTTTAAAAATTCAAAGAACAGCTATGATTACTTAGGTTGTGAAATAATCGGGTATAGCGGAGAAAGCTTTTCAAATGGATATGTTATTGATAAAGGTGAAAATGATGGCTTGAAAAAAGACATGATTGTGATTTCAAACAAGGGACTTGTGGGACAGGTAACTAGTACTGGGTCAAATTGGGCTATAGTTCAAAGCTTGCTAAATGAAAATATAGCAGTTTCAGTAATGGTAAATAGTACAAGGGAAACAACTGGAATCTTAAAGGGATATGTAAGTAATAGCAAGCAAGGATTAACAAAAGTTACTAATTTGCCTATAGATTCATCAATAAAAGAAGGTGATGTAATAGTTACATCAGGACTTGGACAAATATATCCTAAGGAAATCAGAATTGGAGAAGTTTTATCTATAGAAACAGATGAAGTTAAAGTAATGAAAACAGCTATAGTTAAGCCTTTTGTTGACTTTAATAAGCTAGAAGAACTTTTTGTAGTTATACCTAAGGAAACAAGAGAAGTAAAATATGATAATTAGAGGTTAATATATGAAAAAGTGGGTTTTAATTTTAATTTCATTAGTACTTTTAATACTAGATAATTCTCTTATACCTTTTTTTGCTATAAAGGGTGCTTATCCAAGTTTGCTTTTTGTTTTTGCAATTGCGTATTCTATAATAAATGGAAAATCAGAAGCTGTGTTTATTGGGGTTATGACTGGATTAATGCAGGATGTATTTTTCTATAATGGATTTGGTATCAATGCATTAATAAATATGCTTATATGTTTAATAGCTGCAATTATAGGTGAAAACATTTATAGAGAAAAGAAACTTATACCAGTAATATCGGTTATATTTTTATATATATTAAAGGTATTAGCAGTGTTTACAATATTTAAGTTCATGGGAAAATCTATAGATATACAAATAGGAATGTTTACTGCTTTATATAGTTCAGTAGTAATGTTTTTAGGGTATAATTTTGTTTTAAGGCTTTATGATATTGAATATAAGAAAAAGTCATGGAGGTTTAAATGATAGTAAATAAACCGAAAAAGAAGAAGAAGATTTCAAGATATACTGTTTTAAATATTATAATGCTAGCGCTTTTCACTGTAATAATGTCAAAGCTCATATATATTCAGATTTATAAACATGAGGATTATAAGGAAAAGGCAGATATAAGTTCGACAAGATTTATATCAGAAAAAGCACCTAGAGGAAAGATATATGATAGTGAAGGAAATGTTTTAGCAACAAATATTCAAACATATACATTAACATATACTAAGCCAAGTGATGAAAAAGAGAATTTCTATGAGACTATGGATAAAGTATTTAAAATATTATCTGAAAATGGAGAAAAATTTCAAGATGATTTAATGCTTAAGATAGATAGTAGTGGAAAATTCTATTTTGATTTTAAAACTGATGATGCAGAGACTAAAAAAATAGTAGAAGTTAGATTTAAAAGAGATAGAGGCTTAAATGAAGCTATAGAAAAAGAGCTTTTTGAAGGTAAGGAGTCAGATTATACAGATGAAGAAATTGCTAAAGTAGATAGTGAACTTTTAAAGCTATCTGCAGAGGAAACTTTTTATGAATTAGTTAAGATTTATGATATGCAAGAGCTTATAAATCCATCTCCTATCCAAGAAGATGGGGAAAGTGATAAAGAATATGAGGCAAGAGTAAATGCATATGAAGATAAGATGGAAGCTTATGATGATATGTCTGGTAAGGAAATATTAGATGAGCTTTTAGCCACATATTCAATTAATGATATAAGAAATTATATAGTAATAAAAGATGCTGTAAAAATGCAAAGTTTTAAGGGGTATAGAGCAGTTACAATTGCTTCTAATATAAAGCAAGATACTGCGTTTATAATATATCAAAAATTAAATGACTTAGCAGGTATAGATGTAAGTATAGAACCTATTAGATACTATCCTTACAATAACTTAGCATCAGGAGCTTTAGGATATTTATCATCTATAGATGCTTCTAAAGAAACAAATTATGAATTACGAGGATATGATGTGTCTTCTGATTTAATTGGTGTAGCAGGAATAGAATCAGCATTTGAGGATCAGTTAAAGGGAACTAAAGGCGGAACAACTGTTAAAGTTAACTCTAAAGGAAGAGTGACAGAAGAACTATTTAAATTAGATTCTTATCCAGGGAATAATGTTCACTTAACAATAAATAAGGATGTTCAATATGCAGCTGAACAAGCGATGAAAGATACCATGGAACGTATAAAAGGTATTGCGCCAAATGCAACTAGAGGTGCTGTTGTAGCAATAGAAGTTAATACTGGAAGAGTAATTGCTATGGTTAGTTATCCAGGATATGATCCTAATATTTTTTCAATACCAGGAAGGCTAACAGAAGATTTATCAAAGCAGTACTTTGATCCAGATATAGATAGTTTTGCTAAAGAGTATATGAAAAGAACTGGTGCCACAGGAAATATAGATGAGCTATTCCCGGTAGATGAAGATACAGGAAAAAGAAGGGATGGAATAGATGCATACCCAAAAAACTTTTTCAATTATGCAACTCAAGGTTCATTACCACCAGGATCAGTATTTAAACCACTTACAGCTGTGGCTGGATTGATGGAAGGTGTAGTTACTCAATATGAATCTATGAATGATACTAGTGGTACATGGAGCAATGAAGATTTACCTGAAGTACGTGAAAATTTTGAAAGGGTAGCTAATGGAGCAACTGATTTAAGAAAGGCTTTACAAGTATCATCTAACTATTATTTTTATGAACTTGGATACAGATTGTATAAGCAAAATGGTGGCGATATTAATGCTTTAGATACCCTAGCAAAATATGCATGGAAATTTGGGCTTGGAGTAGATCCAAAGTCACCACAAGCAGCTAATCCAGCAACAGGAATTCAAATACAAGAGAATTTTGGGCAAGTATACAACTTTTATTCTTGGAAAAATCAAGTACTTAGTACTCCAATGTTTGAAATAGTTGGTGCACTAAAGGCTGGAAATTATTATTCATTTTCATTTATACCATTTGATATAGAGGATAATGAAAATGATTCTGATGAATTAAAAGAAGCAAAAACTGCTCTTAAGACTCAAATGAAGGATGCACTATCTAAAGTTGGTACGGATGAAGAAATAAGAGATAATACAAAATTTGCCGAAAGCATATTACCATATATTAAAAAGATAATGGATATATCGCCACAGTATAAGAGTGCTGTTGAAGAAGCATCAAAGAGAAGAACTGTAGATATTGATGAAGAAGCAGGCGTTAT
The DNA here is from genome assembly GCF_015555225.1 of Clostridium sp. D46t1_190503_E9. Taxonomy (NCBI): domain Bacteria; kingdom Bacillati; phylum Bacillota; class Clostridia; order Eubacteriales; family Clostridiaceae; genus Clostridium; species Clostridium sp. D46t1_190503_E9. Next base: position 322,226 of record NZ_JADNKB010000003.1, on the reverse strand, counting down.
TTCAGATGCAATTGCATTCTACACTATAAATAATAAGCCAGCAGAGATGAAAACTGCAGGCCAAATAGTATCAAGTGCTATTGGGCAAGGGATTAATAACTTTACGCCAGTTCAACTTGCAAACTATGTTGCAACTTTAGCAAGTGGTGGAACAAGATATAAGGTTACTATTGTAGATAAGATAACATCACCAACAGGAGAAGTTATAAAAGAATATAAACCTGAGGTTGTTGATAAGTTAGAAATACCAGGAGATTATTTACAAGCTATAAAAGAAGGAATGTATAGAGTTAATACTAGTCCAAGTAATGGGACTGCATATACAAGTTTTGCTAATTTCCCTATTAAGGTTGGAGGAAAAACAGGTACAGCCGACTTTAGTACAGATGAACAATATACTATTCAAGGTAGATTAGCATATGGTAACTATATAAGTATGGCACCTTTAGATAATCCGCAAATAGCTATTTTCTCTACTATTTATGATGGTAAAAAAGGTAGTGAAGGTGCAACAATTCATAAAGCTATATACGAAGCTTTCTTTAAGGATGAATTATTGAAACTTGATCCTTCATATGCTTCTAAATCAGAATCATTTAGAAAATATGTTGTAGAATCACCTCTTAAAGATAATAAAGATGATAGTATAAAGCTAGATAACAGCTCAACAAATACTAATACAAATAGTAATAGTAATACTAGTACAAATAATCAATAACCAATAAAAACCATGTTTTTACATGGTTTTTTTTATTTTATTATAAATTATGTAAATTATTGTTGTTAAGTGATATAATATAATTGTATAATTATAGATATATAATAAAGTTTATAATTATTGAAGCTTTAATTATTGGTGGAGGGTGACCAATGAATGACGATAGAATTCAGATAAAAGGTACAAAAGAAGGTATCAATGCAACTATTGATATGGAGAGATTTAGTGATTTTGATGAAATGCTGGAAGTATTAGTAGATAAGCTAACAGCAGGGCAAGGATTTTACAAAGGCGCATCTCTTAAAATCTCAGCTAATTTAAAGAATGTAGATGAAAATGATATTTTAAGATTAAAAGATGTTTTATTTGAAAAAATACAAATCAAAGAATGTGCTTTTGAAGAGGTTAAAGAAGAAGAAGATCAAAAAGAAAGTAAAATTTTTAATGGCGTATATGAAGGAAAAACTAAATTTATAAAGAAAACAATAAGAGGCGGACAATTAGTAAGGTATCATGGGAATATTGTTATAATAGGTGATATTAATAATGGAGCTGAGGTTTACGCAGGGGGAAATATAATTGTTTTAGGAACAATTAAAGGTCAAGTGCATGCTGGGGTAGGTGGCAATAAAAAAGCTATAATTTCAGCTTTTAGCCTTCAACCAGAAATACTCCAAATAGCGGAGATAGTTACTATAGCGCCAGAAGATGGTGTAAAGCCATCGTATCCGGAACTAGCAAAGATTAAAGACGATATTATCGTGGTAGAGCCATATTTACCAAAGAAATATATATAGCGTTGGAGGGAGAAAAAATGGGAATTTCTATAGTTATTACATCAGGTAAGGGTGGAGTTGGAAAAACAACAACTACAGCTAATATTGGTACTGCTTTAGCTGCACTAAATAAAAGGGTTGTGGTTGTAGATGGTGATACAGGTCTTAGAAATTTAGATGTTTTAATGGGGCTTGAAAATAGAATAGTTTATACAATAACAGATGTTATAGAAAATAGATGTAGACTTAAGCAAGCTTTAATAAAAGATAAAAGGTATCAAAATTTATGTTTATTACCTACAGCTCAAACTAAAGATAAAGATGATATAAGACCACAAGATATGCTGAAACTAGTTAATGAATTAAAAGAAGATTTTGATTATGTTTTAATTGATTGCCCAGCAGGAATAGAGCAAGGGTTTGAGAATTCAGTTGTTGGAGCAGATAGAGCTATTGTTGTAGTTAATCCAGAAATAACTTCAGTAAGAGATGCTGATAGGGTTATTGGGAAATTAGATGCAAAAGGTCTAGATGATCATGCAGTAATAGTTAACAGATTAAATTATGAAATGACTCAAAGAGGAGATATGCTAGATGTTCCAGACATAATTGAAACTTTATCAATAGAACTTTTGGGTGTAGTTCCTGATGATAAAAATATAACTGTTTCAACAAATAAAGGAGAACCTATAGTCCTTGATGATAAATCAATGTCTGGACAAGCTTTTAAAAACATAGCTAGAAGAATAAATGGAGAAGAAGTACCCCTTTTAGATTTAAAAACAGGGGGAGAAGGTTTTTTTGCATCACTAAAAAGATTATTTAAGCGTTAGTAGGGGGTTATGAGAGGTGGAATTTTTTAGAAAGTTTTCAAATAAACCAACACCTAAAGAGGTGGCAAAAGATAGACTGAAGTTAATATTAATACATGATAGAGGGGATTTACCTCATGAAACCCTAGAAAAAATAAGAATGGAAATATTAGAAGTTCTATCTAAGTATGTAGAAATAGAGGCAGATGATGTTGAAATAGCCGTAAGCAAAACTGAAAATGTTGAGGGAAATAATCCAGCTTTAGTAGCTAATATTCCAATAAAAAACATAAAACAACCATAAGAGAAAAAGTTAACACACTTTTTCTCTTTTTAAATTAAATTTAATTAATATTTTCTTAAATTTTAATTATTTATCTCAATTATTATAGAGAAAGCATTGATTTTTGGATATAATAATTCTTAGGTTGAAAGATGGAGGTGAAATATGTTATCAAAATTTAAAATAGACTTTAAAAAGTTAAAAGAAATAGATAAAGTGATGTTATTTTCAATGATTGCTTTAATGATATTCGGAATAATTAATATATATTTAGCTAGTGTAGCTGAATTTGGAACATTATTCTTAAAGAGACAATCATTATGGTTTGTTGTTTGTTTAGTAGCTTTATATTTTGTTGTAGCAATTGACTATACATTATTAAAGTCATATACTCCTCTTTTTTATTGGGGATCTATACTTCTGCTTATAGTTACTATATTTATAGGAACTGACATTAATGGAGCAAGAGGTTGGATAAGACTTGGACCATTATCCTTTCAACCATCAGAATTAGCCAAAATGGCTACTATAATGATGCTAGGAAAAACATTAGAAGAAATGAATGGGACAATCAATGAGTGGAAGAACTTTTTAACAATGGCATTCTATGCTATAGTTCCAGCAGTATTTATAGTTATACAACCAGATATGGGGATGACAATGGTTTTATTCTTTATAGTTTTAGGAATATTTTTTATTGGTGGACTAGATTTAAAAATTATTGGTGGTGGAATTTTATCGTTACTTTTGGCCATGATAATAGTTTGGAATTCAGGACTTATTCAAGATTATCAAAAGAAAAGAATAACTTCATTTATGAATCCAGAGTCAGATACTTCACAGTCGGGATATCAACTTAGACAATCTCTTATAAGTATAGGCAATGGAGGAGTTTTGGGATTAAAGGGATCTTCAACTAAGGAAAACTCTGTAGGATATGCAGCTCAATATGTTCCAGAAGTTCAAACTGACTTTATATTTGCAAGTATAGGTGAACAATGGGGAATAGCAGGTGCAGCACTTTTATTATTGCTATATGGACTTTTGATTTCTAAAATGATAGCGATAGGAAGAACAGCTAAAGATACTTTTGGTTCAATAATCTGTGTAGGTCTTGTTGCATATTTCTTATTTGCACTTTTACAGAATATAGGTATGACTATAGGACTTATGCCTATTACAGGTATAACTTTACCTTTACTTAGTTATGGAGGTACTTCATTACTTACAACTGTAATGTCAATTGGATTAGTTCTAAACGTAGGAATGAGAAGGAAAAAAATATATTTTTAATAATAAAAAAAGCTATAGAAGGCTTTGAATCTTCTATAGCTTTTTTTATTTAAGATTGCAAAATATATCGTATGTAGCATAAATCACTATTACTGAAAATATAAATACAATATTAAGAGATAGGAGTGAGGTGTATGGACAGGTACAGAGAGGAGTACAAGGAATATTACGATAAAATAAGGAAAAAAGTAAAAGGAAAACCTGATAAGCAAGAAAGGATAATTAGTACGAGGGATGACATATATCCAAATGTAAGAAATGTTCATAATTTTAGTTATCAAAGGGGAAGTTATGGAGCTGCAACACCTAAAAAAAGTATGGGATATATAGATAAGTTTATTCTTAGATTAATATGTACTTTTTTATTGCTCTTAGGAGTTTTTACATTAAAGACTATACCTAATAGTAATGCGAAGGAGCTATATAATATATGTAAAACTACAGTAGGTACTAATTTTAATTACGATAATATATTATTAAGCATGGATAAGATGGGGATTGATTATAAAAGTGTATTTAATATTATAGAAGAAAAATATACTGATGTAATGAGTGAAATAAAAAATTTAGATAAAGAAGTTCCAAGCTTTAAAGAAGAAGGAGCAAAAACAAATATTGATGAATCCGGAGACTCTAGAGATGTGCAAAATAAAGAAGATCTATTGGAAGCTAATGATAAATTAAGTATAGATAAAGATACTAATACACAAGAACAAGATAACATAGATGAAAGTCAAAGCACATTAACTGAAGAGAATACTACAGATAATCAATAATTATAAAAGGTGATTTTAATTTCAAGAGGTTAGAAATAGAGGGTGATTTATATAGAGATGTAGCAATTTTTAGGGAGATATAAATGAAGAGAGAGACAAAAAAAATATTGGCAGAAATAATATTAATAGTTTTAGTTTGCAGTTATAACAGTATGTTTATATTTGCGTTAATATGGGTATTTCTACATGAGCTAGCGCACATACTAGTTGCATTAAGGTTTGGTTGTAAGTTTTATAATATGGAATTCCATGTATTTGGAATGAAGGCAGAACTTATAGATATAGATAGTTTAAAAGAAAATCAAAAAATTATGGTTTATTTATCGGGAGCATTATTAAATATAGTTCTTGCGATATTTTTCTATATTATAAATATTAATTATAATTCTAGTTTTATAGAAACTAGTATGTATTTAAACATAGGGTTAGCAGTATTTAATTTATTACCTGCATATCCACTAGATGGATCAAGAATATTAGAAATTATTTTATCAAAAAAAATATTGTTTAAAAAAGCCCAAAAGATAATTAGTATAGTTAGTTTTTCAATAGCAGCTTTATTTATTATAATATCAGTTATTATTTATATATTTCTACATAGTCTAAATATAAGTATGATTATAGGTGCAGTAATCATAATATACATTACTAGAATGGAAGAGCATACTACAATGTATATAACTATGAGCAACGTAGTTAAAAAAAGAAATAAGCTTTTAAAAAATAAATATATAGAGAATAAATCCATATCAGTATATTACAAGCAGGGACTTGTTAATGTATTAGCTTTAGTTGATAGAAACAAATTTAATACATTTTATATTTTAGATGATGATATGAAGCTTATTTATATATTAAATGAAGATGAGCTAATTGATGGGTTAAAGGCTTATGGAAATATGACTTTGGAGGAGTATATAAAACAGAAAGCTTTGATATCTAAAAATGGTATAAATTTATAAGGTGTATATAGTGAGTAATAGATTTACTTTTTAGATGTATATATGCTAGAATAGAAAAGATATAAAAGATATAAAAGAAGTATAGAGATATACTTCTTTTTTAATGGATTATTCTCACTTTAGGAGGAAAGATTATGAACAAAATTACAGACCATATTTTACATAAGGTTGAAAAGCCATCAAGATATGTTGGTGGTGAATTGAATCAAGTAGTTAAGAACCCAAAAGATGTTGATATAAGATTTGCATTTTGTTTCCCGGATGTATATGAAGTAGGGATGTCTCATCTAGGTACAAGAATACTTTATCATACAATAAATGAAAGAAAAGATACATACTGTGAAAGAGTATTTGCTCCATGGCCAGATATGGAAGCTGAGCTTAGAAAAAATGAAATACCTCTAATGACATTAGAGACAAAAGATGCTCTTACTGAATTTGATATATTAGGATTTACACTTCAATATGAAATGAGTTATACAAATATACTAAATATGCTAGATATGGCTGGTATCACAATCAGAGCTTCACAAAGAGGAGAAGAAGAACCGATAATTATGGCTGGAGGTCCTTGTGCATATAATCCAGAACCTCTATATGATATAGTAGACTTCTTTGAAATTGGAGAAGGTGAAGAAGTCATGAATGAAGTTCTTGATGTATATAAGAAGTACAAGGGAAAAGGACAAAAGAAAGAGTTTTTAAGAGAAATAGCAAAAATAGAAGGTGTTTATGTTCCTTCTTTATATAATGTTACATACAAGGAAGATGGAACTATAAAAGAGTTTAAGCCTAAGTTTGAAGATGTTCCAGCTAAAATTAAAAAGAGAATAGTTAATAATTTTGATAAAGTAGATTTTCCATTAGATATGATAGTTCCATATTCTGAAATAGTACATGATAGAGTAGTTTTAGAAACTTCAAGAGGATGTACAAATGGATGTAGATTCTGTCAAGCTGGTATGATTTATAGACCAGTTAGAGAAAAGACTACCAATACATTATTAGACCAAGCAAGAAAGATGATAGATGCAACTGGATATCAAGAAGTATCTTTAGCATCATTAAGTATATGTGATTACTCAGATATACAAAGTCTTGTAAGCAATTTAATTTTAGAACATAGTGGTAAAAATGTAGGGGTTGCCCTTCCGTCTATAAGAGTAGATGCTTTTTCTGTTGATTTAATAAAAGAAATACAAAAGGTTAGAAAGACGGGTTTAACTTTTGCACCAGAAGCTGGATCTCAAAGAATGAGGGATATTATAAATAAAGGACTTACAGAAGAAAGAATATTAGAAGCGACTAAAAGTGCTTTTGAGTCAGGTTGGAGCACTATAAAGCTTTACTTTATAGTAGGACTTCCTTATGAAGAAATAGAAGATGCAGCTGGTATAGGTGAACTTGCAGAAAAGATGGCTGCTGTTTACTATGGAATTCCTAAAGAAAAGAGAGCAAAGGGCTTAAAGATTACAGTAAGTACTTCAATACTTGTACCAAAGCCATTTACTCCATTCCAATGGGCTCCTATGGCTAGACCAAATGAAGTTTGGCAAAAGATTGATGCAGTAAAAGGTGCAATAAAGTCAAGAGCTATACACTATAACTATCATGAACAAAAGACTTCATTTATGGAAGCTGTATTTGCAAGAGGAGATAGAAGAACTTGTGATCTTTTAATTAAAGCTTTTGAAAAGGGAGCTAAGTTTGATGGATGGTCAGAGTACTTTGATTATGATATATGGATGGAAGCTATGAAAGAATGTAATATAGATGAAGATTTCTATGTATATAGAGATAGAAGCTATGATGAAATACTTCCATGGGACTTCATAGATATTGGAGTAAACAGAAAATATCTAGAAGTAGAAAATGAAAAAGCAAAAAGAGCAGAGCTTACACAAAATTGTAGAAAAGGATGTACAGGTTGTGGAATAAATGTAAACTTTAAAGAAGGGAAGTGTTTTGAAGGTGCGTTATGTAATTAAGTTTACTAAAGAATCTAGCGTTAAATTTATATCTCATTTAGATTTGATGAGAACAATACAAAGAGTAATAAGAAGAGCTGATCTTCCAATGGAGTACTCAAAGGGATTTAATCCACATATGGCATTATCTATAGCACAACCCTTATCTGTTGGAGTTTATTCTGATGCTGAATATATGGATATAGTTTTAGTTGAAGAATTAGAAGAAAAAGAAATAATAGATAGATTAAATGCTAAGACAGCATCTGGAATTAAGTTCTTAAATGCAAGAAAAGTTATAACTAAAGAAGGGGAAAAGAAATTACCTCAAACTATGGCTTTAGTAGATGCAGCTAGATTTACTATAAAGATGCTTTGTAGCGATTCAAATGTGGTTGAAAGTAAAATAGAAGAGCTTATTAATAAGTCAGAGTGGACTACTATAAAGAAAAGTAAAAAAGGTGAAAAAGAAGTAAATCTAAAGACAATGATAAAAGAAATGAAGCATTGGATAAATAATGATGAGTTAATTTTAAATATATTAATATCATCAGGAAGTAGAGAACATTTATCACCAGATTTAGTGGCAGAGTATATAAAGAGCAATATTCCTGAAATATTAGAGGATGCTTTTATAGATATAAAGAGAGAAGAAATGTATGTATTGAAAGATAATAAGTACATACCGATAGATAAATGTATTTAGGGAAGTGTATCTTATGAGAGAGATTTTCATTGAAAGAGATGAGCCGCTTTTAAGAATTGCTATAAGGGATAATAAAATTTTAAGTGAGTGCTTCGTGGAGGAGCACTCTTCAGGACCTAAAATGGGCGAGATATATAAAGGAAGAGTGAAAAATATAGTGCCCGCTATCAATTCTATTTTTGTAGATATTGGTTTAGAAAAAGAGGCATATATGTATTTTAGCAATGAGCTTAAAAGTGAAGGAATAAAAAAAGGCGATGAAATACTAGTTGAAGTAATAAAAGAGCCAATAAACAATAAGGGTGCTAAAGTAAGTAAAAATATAAGCATACCAGGAAGATTTATGGTTTTAACTTTAGGAGGAAGAGAAATTAACTTTTCCAAGAGAATTAGTAATACAGAAGAAAAAGAAAGAATATTAAGGGCTATTAACAATATAGATGGATATGGAATAACAATAAGAACAGAAGCAGTTCATGCAAGTGATGAAGATTTATTATCAGAAAAAGTAAGTCTTTTATCAGAACTAGAAGCAATTATAAAAAAATTAAGATATAGTTTAAAGCTAGGAAAAGTCTATGGAGAAAATATTATTTTAAATAAAGTAATAAGAGAAAACTTAGGCAATGAATGTAAAATAATTTTAAATCATGAAGAAGATTTAAATGAAGTAAAATCATTGTTAGAAGGTAATGCTAAAGTTAGCATCGAGAAGTTTAATAATACGAGAAGTCTATTTGATTACTATGGAATAGAAAAGGAAATCCTAAAATTAAGACATAAAAAAGTGGCTTTAAATTGTGGAGGAAATATAGTAATAGATAAAACAGAAGCTATGTACGTTATAGATGTTAACTCATCTAAAAATATTAAAGGCAGAAATTTTGATAAAACTATATTAGAAACAAATATAGAAGCGGCTAGTGAAATAGGAAGACAAATTAGACTTAGAAATCTTGGTGGAATAATAGTTATAGATTTTATTGATATGAGGGATTTTTCACAAAAAGCCTTTGTTATGGATGCTTTAAAGGAAGCTTTAAAAGAAGATAAAGGTAATATGAAAATTTTCCCTTTTACAGAGCTAGACCTTGTTCAAATAGCCAGAAAAAGAAGAGGGAAATCAATATATGAATATTTAGAAGAAGGCTGCAAAAGGTGTAATAAAGAAGGATATGTTTTAAAGCTATCATATATAGAAAAGTTGATAAGAAATGAGATAATTAAAGGTGAAGAAGAAAACTCTATTAATTCATTTTATATAGAACTAGATAGTAATTATGAAGAAATGGTAAAAGGAGATATTTTTTCATTTTTAAGTAATATAAATTCATTAAATAAAGAAATTTATTTGAATTTTATGGATGGAATCGAAGGATATAAAATAGAACCACTTATATTTAATAGTCAAAAGGAAAATATAAAAAACTTAAGAATAAGTGGCTATGAAAAATATGAATAAACTTCTTTACAAGCAACATAATATTATGATACAATATCAGATGTTAAACCGCACATATGAGGTTTTTATATAAACAAAGTTTAGAGCTTTGTACCTCGGTTGGCGAGACCGTAATAAGAGGAGGTGTTTTTAATGTACGCAGTATTATCTACAGGAGGAAAACAATACAGAGTTCAAGAAGGAGACGTAATATTCGTTGAAAAACTTAACGCTGAAGTTGACTCAACAGTTGAATTAACAGAAGTATTAGCAGTTTCAAATGGTGATGCTTTAAAAGTTGGTACACCAGTTGTAGAAGGTGCTAAGGTTGTTGCTAAAGTTGTTGCTCAAGGCAAAGCTAAGAAGGTTACAGTATTCAAGTATAAGCCAAAGAAGGACTACAGAAAGAAAACTGGACACAGACAACCATACACTAAGTTAATAATTGAAAAAATCGAAGCTTAATTATTATGATTAAAGTAAAGATTTTTGAAAAAGATAATTTATGCCTTGGATTTAAGATAAAAGGTCATGCTTTATCAAGAGCTGAAATGAAGAAGGTCGGAGATGCTTATGATATGATTTGCAATTCGGTTTCAGTATTATCTCAAAGTACCCTAATAGGTATTCAAGAAGTACTGCAGCTTAAAGTTAAGTATGATATAGATGATGGTTTCTTACATATAGACTTATCTAATCTTAATAACGAGGATATAGAGAAGTGCCAAGTATTACTTTTAACTTTTGAAAAAAGTATAGAAAGCTTGATACAATCTCTTAAATTGAGTTTTGGAAATGAAAAAGACAGTGAATATATAAGAATGTTGAAAGAGGAGGTGCAATAGTATGTTAATAATGAACCTTCAATTATTTGCCCACAAAAAAGGGGTAGGTAGCTCAAAGAACGGTAGAGATTCTGAATCAAAGAGATTAGGAGTTAAAGCTGCTGACGGGGAGTTCGTTTTAGCTGGTAACATTTTAGTTAGACAAAGAGGAACAAAGATCCATCCAGGAACTAATGTTGGTAAAGGTGGAGATGACACTCTTTTTGCTAAAGAAGACGGAATCGTTAGATTTGAAAGAATGGGTAGAGACAAAAAGAAAGTTAGCATTTACCCAGTAAATGTTGAAGAAATAGCAGAATAATATTATTTTTTCTAAAAAGCACCCTGTTTTAGGGTGCTTTATTTTGTAAGAACAAAAAATGGGCAATTGACAATGAATAAAACTTGCCCATTGTACACTGTCAATTGTCCATTAATTTAATGGATTAGAAATTAATTTGCGCATGATATAATAAACATTAAAAATAGTGAGATAATATAAAGTAAGTAAGTGTTTATATTATTATAAATAATTTAAAGAAAGATGGGTGATTTTATGTTTATAGATAAGGCTAAGATATTCGTTAAATCTGGAGATGGTGGAAACGGATGTGTGTCTTTTAGAAGAGAAAAATATGTTCCACTTGGAGGTCCAGATGGAGGAGACGGTGGAAAAGGTGGAAGTGTAATATTTGAAGTAGATCCAGGTTTAACTACACTTTTAGACTTTAAATATAAAAAGAAGTTTGTAGCTGAAGCTGGTGGAAAAGGTGAAGGTTCAAAATGTTATGGTAAAGATGGAGATGATCTTCATGTTAAAGTTCCTATGGGAACAATAATCAGAGATTTTGAAACTAATAAGATTATAGCAGACCTTTCACATAAAGATGATACTTTTGTAATTGCAAAAGGAGGAAAAGGTGGAAAAGGAAATTGCAAATTCTGTACACCAACAAGGCAAGCTCCACACTTTGCAGAACCAGGTATGCCAGGTGAAGATAGATGGATTACATTAGAGCTTAAATTACTTGCAGATGTTGGATTAGTAGGATTCCCTAATGTAGGAAAATCAACTTTCCTTTCAACAGTAACTGCAGCAAAACCAAAGATAGCAAACTATCATTTTACAACATTAAAGCCAAACCTTGGAGTTGTAAAGGCTGAAGGAATTAATGCTTTTGTAATGGCTGATATACCAGGAATAATTGAAGGTGCTGCAGAAGGTGTAGGATTAGGATTAGATTTCTTAAGACATATTGAAAGAACTAGATTATTAATACATGTAGTAGACATATCAGGAATAGAAGGTAGAGATGCTTTCGAAGATTTCGTTAAGATAAATGAAGAACTTAAGAAATATTCAGTTAAACTATGGGATAGACCTCAAATAGTTGTAGCAAATAAAACAGATATGCTTTATGACGAAGAAATTTTTGAAGACTTTAAGAAAAAAGTAAATGAACTAGGCTTTGATAAAGTATATAAGATGTCTGCAGCAACAAAATCAGGTGTTGAAGAAATAATTAAAGAAGCAGGTAGAATGCTTTCAGAAATTCCAATAAAGGATTTAGAAATCAGTGACGAAGAAAGATTTGTACAAGAAGAAAAGAGATTTACATATGATGTATCTATCGAAGATGGAGAAGATGATAACAAGGTATATGTAGTTTATGGATCATTTGTAGATAGATTATTAAATTCAGTAAATATCCATGATGCTGACTCATTAAGATATTTCCATAAGGTACTAAGAAACAAAGGTGTATTTGATAAGTTAAGAGAAATGGGAATAGAAGATGGAGACATGGTAAGACTTAACGATTTTGAGTTTGAGTATATTTTATAGGAGGATAAATAATGATAACAGGAAAGCAAAGAGCATATTTAAGAGGGCTTGCAAATAACTTAGATCCAATATTCCAAGTTGGTAAAAATGGAGTAGAGGAAGCTTTTTTAACACAATTAACTGAAGCTTTAGAAGCAAGAGAACTTATTAAGATAAAGGTACTTGAAAATAGTGGTTTAGGAGCTAGAGAAGTATCAAATTATATATGTGAGAAGATTGGTTGTGAAGGAATTCAAGCTATAGGAAGCAAAATAGTTCTATATAAAAAATCCTCAAAAAAACCTAAGATAGAAATACCTAGTAAATAGAGAATTTTTATGAAAAAGATTGGCATAATAGGAGGAACCTTTAATCCTATTCATTTAGCACATTTGTATATTGCATATGAAGCTAAATGTCAATTGAATTTAGATAAAGTGATTTTTATGCCTGCAGGGAGCCCACCTCATAAAAGAAATGAGGATATATTAGAGGCTCCTTTAAGGTATAAAATGGTTCAAGAAGCTATAAAAAGTTATGAGGATTTTGAAATAAGTAATTATGAAATAGAAAAAGAAGGTTTTAGTTATACCTATGAAACCTTAGAAAACTTTAAATCTACTGATAATATATTATACTTTATTACTGGAGCTGATTGTCTTATAAATATAGAAAAATGGAAAAATCCAGATAGAATACTTAAGACTTCTAATTTAGTAGTATTTAATAGACCAGGATATGACAAAGAGTCATTAAAATTACAAAAGAATGAAATTGAGAAAAAATATAACACAAGTATCAACTTTTTAGATATAATGGACTTAGAAATTTCATCATCTATGATAAGATCTAGAATTAAAGAGGGGAAAAGAATTGATTTTTTTATTCCTAAAGGAGTTCTAGATTTTATTAAAGAAAATAATATTTATGATTATTGTGAAAATATTAAAGAGAGATGAATTTATAACGATATTTAAGGAGAAGATATATGCTTAGTAAAGAAGAAATGAAAATCTACCTTAAAGAGCATTTAACTGAAAGTAGATATAAACATACTTTAGGTGTGGTTGAAACAGCAATAAGATTAGCTGAAATAAATAAGGTAGATAAAAAGAAAGCTGAAATAGCAGCATTAGCTCATGATATAGCTAAAAATATGACTATCTATGAGTTAAAGGATATCATGGCTAAAAATAATATCAATTTATCATATGATGAAGAAAAAACTCCTGAATTATGGCATAGTATTGTGTCACCGATATTAGGTAAGGAGATTTTTAAAATAGAAGATGAAGAAATATTAAGTGCTATGAGATGGCATACTACGGGAAAAGAAAATATGAGTAATCTAGACAAGATTATTTATATGGCTGATATGATAGAGCCAGGGAGAAACTTTCCTGGAGTAGATTTAATTAGAAAAGAAAGCTTTGCTGATTTAGATAAAGGCCTTCTTCAAGGATTAACTCATACTATTAAATATTTATTAGATAAAGGGTTTCCTATTGATATAAATAGTATAAAAGCTAGAAATTATTTATTACTAAATAAATAAGAACTGAATTTATTTAACTATGAAAAAAATCAGAGAGGAATTAAAAGGATGGGGAGTAGGAGAGAAAACCTGGAAAATAGAGAGGGAAGAAGACCTTCTAAAGATGACCAAATTAAAAGAAAAAGAATTGAAGCTAGAAGGAAAAAGAGAAAAAGAAAGAGAATAGCAACATTTATAATAACAATTCTATTAGTATTAATACTTGGAAGTGCGATATATATATTTAACTTCTTGTCAGGATTAAAAACAAATAATTTAGGTACTGGAGTAGCACCAGTATCATCTAAAGATCCTGTAAATATTTTGATTTTAGGTATGGATGTAGGTGATACAGAAAATCAAAATAAAGCTGGTAGAAGAAGTGATACTATAATGGTTTTAAATTATAATCCTAATACTAAGAAGGTTCATATAGTGTCTATACCAAGAGATACTATGATTGAAGTAGATGCTTATTTAGACACTGGTGAATATAGAAGGTATTGGAAAATAAATGCTGCATATGTTATAGGTGGGGAAGATGAGATAAAGACACATGTAGAGGATTTATTAGGTATAAATTTAAATTATATAGTTGAAGTAGATTATAATGCCTTTAGAAGTATAATAGATGCTTTAGGTGGCGTAGAAATGTATATAGAGCAAGATATGTTCTATGATGATGATGAACAAGATCTTCACATAAACTTTAAAGCTGGAGAAACTGTTCAATTAGATGGTAAAAAAGCAGAAGAGTTCTTTAGATGGAGAAAAAATAATGATGGAAGTGGAGGAGAAGAAGGGGATTTAGGTAGAATCAATAACCAACATCAATTTATTGGTAAGGTTGTAGATAAGGCTTTAAGCCCAAGTATAGTTTTTAAGGCACCAAAAATATTAAAAGCTATAAGTGAAAATGTTGAAACTAATATTCCAGCTAAGACTTTAATTTCTCTTGGTATGAAAATTATGAGATTAAAGTCAGAGAATATAGTTATGACTACTCTTCAAGGCCAATCAGAATATCTTTATGGCGAATCTTTCTTGATTGCCGATAAAGATACAAATAGAGATTTAATAAATGCATTAAGAGCAGAAAGCTCTTCATCAGCTCCAGTTATAACTTCAATAAATAAAGAAGATCTAAAAGTATTAGTATTAAACGGAACAAAAATTGATGGATTAGCATCAAGTGCAAAAGATAGTTTACTTTCTCTTGGATATGCAAATGTAGAAGTTGGAAATACTGATAATGTAGAGAAAAGTGTAATTCAATCAGATAATAAGGAATTGAAGGATTTGCTTAAAAATGATACAGGTATACAAAAGTTTGAAAAGATAGGCAAATCAGAATATAAACAATATGATGTTGTAATATTATTAGGTAAAGATTATAACTTATTTGGAAACTAAAAGGGGCTGTCGCAGAAAATCATTTAATGTAAAATGTAGAGTTGTGCGACAGCTCCTTTTTACTAGGAGGAAAAATGAGTACTATAAAAAAAGTTGTTTCAAAAGAATACGAAGGAAGAAAAATTAGAGAATTTTTAAAAGAGGAATTAGGATTATCTTCAAGGTTAATTAGAAGTGCTTCAATAGATAAAAGAATTTTTGTAGATAAGAAAGCTGTAAAAATGAATTATGTACTAAAAAGCAATGAAGAAGTGTTAATTGATTTAGTAAAAGAAGAAACTCAAAATATAGATCCAGAAGATATACCAATAGATATTGTATATGAAGATGAAGATATAATAGTGGTGAATA
This sequence comes from Clostridium sp. D46t1_190503_E9, assembly GCF_015555225.1. Taxonomy (NCBI): domain Bacteria; kingdom Bacillati; phylum Bacillota; class Clostridia; order Eubacteriales; family Clostridiaceae; genus Clostridium; species Clostridium sp. D46t1_190503_E9. Next base: position 306,545 of record NZ_JADNKB010000003.1, on the reverse strand, counting down.
AGGGACCTAATATGGTGGTTCATCCAACAAAAAGATATCAAAGTGGTACTTTAGCTAATGCCTTAATGCATTATTTTAAAGAAAGTAATCAAAAGTGCATTGTTAGGCTTGTAAGTAGACTAGATATGGATACATCTGGACTTATTATTATAGCTAAAAATCAATATGCACATATGGAATTATCTAAAGAAATGACTTTAAATAATGTTGAAAAAAGATATCTTACAGTTGTGCACGGACATATGGAAAATGATGAAGGAACTATAGATTTACCGATATATAGGCCAGAAGAAGAAGGAACTATAAGAAGAGTTATTGATGAAAGAGGACAGAGAAGTATAACTCATTATAAGGTTATAGAAAGATTTAACGATTCAGATTTAGTTGAATGCTTGTTAGAAACAGGGAGAACACATCAAATAAGAGTTCATTTAAGTTCATTAGGACATCCGATTTGGGGAGATACTTTATATGGATGTGAAGAAGATGGAAAAGTTATAAACAGGCAAGCGCTTCATGCTTATGGATTAGATTTTAAATCTCCAAGAACTAAAAAGGAATTAAGTCTTAGAGCAAGAGTTCCAGAGGACATAGAAAAGCTTATAGAATATTTAAAGTAATATATGGTTATACAAATGTAGTTATCTTTTTTAAAATTAAGGTAACTACATTTTACTTTTTAAATTTGCACTTAGATGCAGAGATGTAGTTACTTTTTTATATATAAAAGTAACTACAATGTATATTTTACTAATAAAAGAAAAGTGTGTTGTAAAATGACTTATAAATCATTTTACAACACACTTTTCTTTTATTATGACTTCAAGCTTATTTAAACCTAGGTCTTCTTCTTCTAAGATTTTTTCTTTTTATAGATAAAAATAAGTATCTAATAAGAATTACTAAAATAACTACTACAACTACAACAATGACAATAAATTTAGGTGTAGTTACTAAATTAGACAATTTTTCTTTTATCTTAACCTGACTATTATATTCTCTATTAGCTCCACTTACCAAATCTAAGGACGATATAGTTTCTCCATTAATATTTATTTTAGCTTTTAAAAGAATATCCCCTTTATTTATATTTTTCTTACTTATATCCTTTTTTGAATAATCTACAGTATATGAAGGTATTCCTTCTGATTTAGATTTAGTATAATATAAATCCTCTTTAGCCAGTAAAGGGATAGATATATCATCATTAATTTTATATGTATCAAGCACATCATTTTTATTGATAAGCTTTATAGTTTCAAAATTATCAAATCCATAATTAAATAACGGACCTATATTTGTATAAAAGTTATCCTTATCTGTAGCATTTAATAATGCTGCTACTAAAAATTGTCCATCTTTCATAGCAGTAGCGGTGTATGTATGATTTGCTTCTGGAGTATATCCATTTTTACCAATATAAGCATATTGATAATAATAAGGAGTATATTCATTAAATAGCTGGTTTCTATTTGTAGCCCATTTTTCACTACCATCAGAAAATGGATGATTTACATATTTGTGAGATTCAGTTTGCGCAATTCTCACAAGGTCTTCGTTTTGATAAGCAGCCCTCATTATAAGTGCTAAATCATAAGCTGTAGTAACGTGCCCATCTTCGTGTAAACCACTTGGGTTTTTAAAATTTGTATCTAATGCACCAAGCTCTTTAGCTTTAGCATTCATAAGTTTTGCAAATTCTTCATTAGATCCAGAAACATGTTCAGCTAATGCTTCAGCGCAGTCGTTACCAGATTCTAATAAAAGGCCTAGCATAAGTTCTTCAACAGTATAAACTTCTCCTTTAGCTATACCAATTGCAGATCCATCTACTAGAGTTGGTTTTTCACCAATAGTAACTTTATCAGTTAACTTTGTATTTTCTAGAACAACTAATGCTGTCATAACCTTAGTTGTTGAGGCAGGCTCATATTGAGTATGCTCATTTTTAGAATAAATAACCTTACCTGTTCTTCCATCCATTAATACTGCACCTTCAGAATATACTTGAGGTAATTCAGTAGCCTTTACATTTACAGCAAAAACACTGCATATAAAAGCAGTGAATAGGAAGATTTTTCTCATAAATTTTTTCATATTAATTCTCCCATAATAAACTTATTACATATAGACAAAAATATTTTATCAGAAATAAGGACATCATTCTATATTTTATGAATAATTAAGTAAATTTTAGTTAAAATGTTAATAAAAAGTTAATAATTAAGATAAAGATTTATCAATTAGAGGTGATTTATGGATAAAAAAATGGAAAAATTTTTAACAAAGAGAAATATAGTATTAATTATACTAGTCTTCATATGTATATTAACATCATTTATCTTGTATGGAAGAAATAAATCTAAGGTATTTAAAGATGAATATATGAAAAATATATTTGTAGATGAAGAATCTCATGCTGAGGATAGTGCAGAAGTAAGTGCAGAGCCTATTAAAGAAGTAAATGGAAAAAATAAATCTCCCCAAAGCACTAAAATGATAGTTGTTGAAATAAAAGGGGAAGTTGTTAATCCAGATGTTTATGAAATAAGTGAAGGAAGTATAATTAGGGACTTAATAACTAAAGCTGGAGGGCTAACTGATGAGGCTAACATAGAGAAAATAAATAGAGCGGATAAATTAAGAGATAATCAACTTATAGTTATACCAAATAAGAATAACTTATCAAATGCAAATGTTAATGATAATACAAATATTAATAATGGGAGCACTTCAGAAAATGGAGTCATTAATATTAACACTGCCACTTTAGAAGAACTTCAAAAAATAAATGGAGTAGGAGAAGTTAAGGCAAAAAGTATAATTGAGTACAGAGAAAAAAATGGAGGATTTAAATCAATAGATGAAATGAAAAATATAGAAGGAATAGGTGATAAGACTTTCGAAAAGATGAAAGATAAAATAACAATATAATCCTATAAATTATAAAATATGTTATATTATAGATTTGATATTTGTGATAAAATTAATTATATAACTATCTAAATTGAAGGGGGAATGGGATATGGATATAGTTTTAAGTACACTTATGAACTTAGGATTAAGTTTATTATTTGGGGCAGTCGGAATATTGGTATTGGTAATTGGATACAAGATATTTGATGCAATAATACCAGCTGATTTTAATAAAGAATTAGAGAAGGGGAACATAGCAATAGCTATATTTTTAGCAGGAGCTTTAATTGGAATAGCAATAATAGTATCACAAGTTGTAAAATAATTAGTAATAAAATGGGCAGAGAAAATTTATCTTTGTCCATTTGCTATTATGGCAGTTATGTGACAGAGGCTTTTAAAATAGCCACTTTAGTGTTATAATAAATTGGATTTAGGAAACTATAAATACATAAGATTAAAAAATCCTAGGGGGGATTATTATGATAAGAAAATTTTTAATGATTGTAATTAGCGGAATAATGGCTACATCATTAGTGGCGTGTAGCGGAAATTCAAATGATAAACAAGCAAAAACAGTTCAAGAACCACCTAAAGTTGAAGAAAAGCAATTTATAGGTGAAGGTGTATGGGCAGAAGATTATACAAAAGACCAAGTGACTATTTTAAATGATGAAATAATGTCAAGAATAGAAGAGGTGGCTACTTTTTATGACTTAGAATATTCTAAGGAAGAAAAAGTTACAGAAGAAAATGGAGAAACAATTAACGATAACCATATATATATAGACAATTTAAATCCTGAACCAAATAGAATGGAAAGTATGTATTATGGATTTAAGATGTATGGGGCAGATATGGCTAGTGGAAGCTTAAATCTAAAGATAGGATTTAAGTTAGATTTGGACCAAATAAAAACTGAAGACAAATTCAATTTTGAAGAAACATCCATAGCATTATTTTCAGAAGCTATGACAAATAATCCAGAAAGAGATTACTCAGAATTAGATAATCAAATAAAAGATATAGTTGTAAACCAAAATAGTAATGGAACTATAGAAACAAATGTAAATGGATTAGTAGAAACAATAACGATAAAGGATGATTTCTTATTATACAAATTAGATTCTAAAAACTATGATTTTAAAAAATAGTACATACTTTAACTTTTAATTTAGGAGGATATAAAATTGGTAGATAGAGAAGATGTAGTAATGAATAATGAAGAGGGAATGGCTAATAATGAAATAATTAATAATGAAGAGGTAAATAACGAAGAGGTAAATAACGAAGAAGTAAATAACGAAGAAGTAAATAATGAAGAAGTAAAAGAAGATGGAAAGGCAGTTAAGTTTATAAAAAGACTTTTAGCTGCAACTATAGATCAAATAGTAGCTATAGCATTAGCTTTACTTTTATTATTAGTTTTTGACTTTTTATTAAAATTCGCAGGTTTTTACATTGCACAAAGACAACCAATGTTCTTGATAATATATGTAATAACTAATATTCTATATAGCACAATTTGTGAATCAACAAAGCTTGGAAGAACTATAGGAAAAAAAACAATGTTAAAATAAACATTAATTAGGAGATAGCATGAGAAAAGGAAGTACAGTACAAGTTAAAATAGATAAAACAGAATTTCCATCCGTTGGAGTAGGCACTTTAGAAGGAAAAAAGATATATGTAAAGGGTGCTTTCCCAGGACAAGTGGTAAGTGGTAGAGTAAAGAAGAAGAGAGAAGGATTTGCAGAGTTAAAACTTTTATCAGTAGATGAAAGAGCAGATTATGAGATAGATGCATCTTGTGAATACTTTGGAGTTTGTGGTGGTTGTACATCACAAAACTTAACTTATGATAAGCAATTAGATTTACTAAGTGAAGAAGTTAAGGCATTATTTGAAGATGCTAATATACCTATGGGAGAGTATTTAGGTGTTGTAGGTAGCAAGGAACAATGGGAATACAGAAATAAAATGGAGTTTACCTTTGGAGATTTCGAAAAAGGTGGAGAATTAACTTTAGGCATGCATATGAAAGGAAAATCATTTGGAATTATAACTGTTGATAAGTGCTTAATAGTTGATGAAGATTTTAGAACTATAATAAGAGAAACTGTAAATTATTTTAAGGATAAGGAATTACCTTATTATAGAGTTATGAAAAGAGAAGGCTACTTAAGACACTTAGTTATAAGAAAAGCAATAAATACTGGTGAATTAATGGTTAATATAGTCACTACGACGCAAATAGATTTTGACTTATCAGAGTATGTAGATTTACTAAAATCACAAACTTATAAAGGAAATTTAGTATCTATATTACACACTGAAAATAATTCCTTTTCAGATGCTGTAATACCTGAAAAAGTAAATTTATTGTTTGGAAAAGACTATATAACAGAAAATTTATTAGGTTTACAATTTAAGATATCACCATTTTCATTCTTCCAAACTAATACTAAGGGGGCTGAAAGCCTTTATAGTATAGTTAGAGATTTTATGGGAGAATCAAATGATAAGGTTGTTTTTGACCTTTATTGTGGAACAGGAACTATAGGTCAAATTGCAGCTTCGAACGCTAAAAAAGTAGTTGGAATAGAACTTATAGAAGAAGCTGTAGAAGCAGCAAAAGAAAATGCAAAGTTAAACAATTTAAATAACTGCGAGTTCCTAGCAGGTGATGTTGCAGAAATAATAAAAACTGTTAAAGATAAGCCGGATATCATAATCCTAGATCCACCAAGAAGTGGAGTACATCCAAAAGCATTAGAATATGTAATTAAATTCAATGCTAAGGAAATAATTTATGTATCATGCAATCCAAAAACTTTAGTAGAAAACCTAAAGGATTTAATAGATGCAGGATACAAAGTTGTCCAAAGTACAGTTAAGGATATGTTCCCTAACACTCCTCATGCGGAGGTTGTTGTTAAGTTAGTGAAATAAATACAAGAGTTAAGCAAGATAATTGCTTAACTCTTTTTTTTATAGTGTATTTGACTAGACTAAAGTTTCTTCAGTAATTCCACAATTCCACAATTCCACAATTCCGCAAGCCCTCCTAAAGATATATAAAAAATTACATTTTCTACTTTTGTACGTATACCTGATTCATGACTAGCATCGTGAATCAAAGATTCAATTGTAATATCATTTCTAATGTATAGAGATCCAATGTTTTTAGGAGCATAAAGTTTATGTTCTGCCTAATGGATTTAAAGCTGTAAGTTTAGAGGGAATTGCATATGAGTGGATTGATCAGTATGGAGATGAGTAGATATATATTTTTTAGGTATATATAAATTAAGAATACTTATTGAATGATAACTTTAAAAATTAATTTAGTTCCGTGGAAACGAATTATGATGAATAAAATAAATGAATATATAATATAAATATTTTGTGATTGTAAATAACAAATTTGAATTTGTTATTTTATTATATGACGATAGAAAACTTTTATTTTTTACTGAGAGTATCATTGTTAGTAGACAAAGAAAATTTTTTAGAAAGGATGTGATCTAGAAGTTCATGTAATAACATAGGAAAAGCAATTTACTGAAAAGAAAATGACGTAAAATATAAAAAAAGTAATTATAAAAGGTAATATTCAAGTAGTATGTAGGTGAGTAGCAACAAATAGAAATATTTTGGTTTTTAAAGTAACTAAATAAATATAATTAGGGGGAAATTTAATAATGAAAAAAAGAGGATTAAAATTATTTTTATCATCATTGATGTGTTGCACACTTGCGCTTTCAGTTGTAAACGTAAAAACAACACAGGCAGCTACAGACTACTGGCAAAATTGGACTGATGGCGGTGGAACAGTAAATCCTGTTAATGGTTCAGGCGGTAATTATAGTGTTACATGGTCAAATTGCGGTAATTTTGTTGTTGGTAAAGGATGGAATTCGGGATCATACACTAGAGTAGCAAATTATAATGCTGGTCAGTTTCAACCTTCTGGCAATGCATATTTGACTCTATATGGATGGACAAGAAACTCACTTATAGAATATTATGTTGTTGATAACTGGGGAACTTATAGACCTACAGGAAATTATAAGGGTACTGTAACTAGTGATGGAGGCACATATGATATATACCAAACTACTAGATATAATGCACCTTCAATAGATGGTACTGCAACTTTCCAACAATTCTGGAGTGTTAGGCAATCAAAAAGATCACTTGGTACTAATAATTCTATAACTATGAAAAATCATGCTGATGCATGGGGAAGTAAGGGAATGAGTCTAGGCTCTAATTGGTCTTACCAAGTAATAGCAACAGAAGGATACCAAAGTAGCGGAAGTGCTAATGTAACAGTGTGGTAATGGCCTTTCTAGAAATAGGAAATTTATTGTTAACAAACTATTTTTAGAGTTACTAAGAATGCTTTTTATTGATTGCTACGGCTAATTAATATTATAAGCAAAAGTTATTAATTAAGGTAAAATCAAAAAAATAACGAATCAAATTACAACTCTATTTTCCGAAATATTGCACTAATACATTCATATAATAAGCCTTTTTATTAGGCTAATATAGATTCTTATCGTACGAAATATATATGATAAATTTGAATTGTTATTCTATATACCTAAAAGAAATACTTATCTGCATATTACTTAAATATTATCTAAAGGAAAATTTAAAGGAGATATATCAATGAAAAAATTATTGATTATATTTACAATTACAATAATGGTTGTTTTGGGAGTGAAATCACAAGCAAAACCTAATGACCTTGTATTAGTTAAAGGTGGAACTTTCATTAATACAAAGTCTAATTATTATGGGAAGGATGTAACAATATCGAACTTTTATATTGGGAAATACGAAGTAACTCAAAAAGAATGGATTGATGTAATGAGAAGTAATCCATCACAATTTAAAGGAAAGAATTCGCCTGTAGAAATGGTGAGCTGGTATGACTGCATTGAGTACTGCAATAAAAGGAGCATAAAAGAAGGATTGAAGCCATATTACAATATAGATAAGAATAAAAAAGATCCGAATAATAAGAATAATAATGATGATATAAAGTGGACAGTATCAATTAATGAAGGAGCTAACGGTTATAGATTGCCAACAGAAGAGGAATGGGAATATGCAGCGGGCGGAGGGCAACTTAGTAAGAGTTACACATATAGCGGAAGTAATGATTCAGATGAAGTAGCATGGAATTGGAGAAATGCTGGAGATGAATATCTAGCAGGAGACTGGAACTGGCCTGCTATAGAAAAAAACAATAATAAAACTAAATCAATTGGAAAGAAGAATTCAAATGAATTAGGTCTTTATGATATGTCAGGTAATGTAAGGGAATGGTGCTGGGATTGGTATAAAAGCTTTGATATTACTAGTATCTCAACCCGAGTTTGTAAAGGGGGCGGATGGATTGGTGATGTCATCTGTTGCGAGTCTTCTTTCATAGGAAAGTACGATGCAAATGGTAAGGGGCCAGATCAAGGATTTCGTGTATGTCGTAGCGAGTAGAGGTGAAATTACTTATATTATAAATTGATCATATGTTACTAGACTTAAATAAAAGATAAATCCTTTTTATTTTACATTAGCTTCTCCAAGGGGAGGTTATATAGGTGTATAGAATTCCTTCGTTCTCTATTTAAGTATGAAGGAATTCCATACAAGCGTTATCATAAATATAATTTCCGATATTTAATATATCTTATTAATGTAGAAATATATTATTTAGTTGTATATAATTAAATAATATATTTGAAAGTTTATAGTATATGAGATTGCTGTCAAGTTTGAAAAAAATATACTAGAAATTGCAATTTCTAGTAACATAAAATAATAAATATGTAAATTTGTTATTCTCTCGTATAAGTAAGAAGAATATATTTTGAATGCTATGTAATATAGATATAAATATAGTTACTGTAGATTATATTTAAGAATTCACATCATAAGAATCAGAAGCAATTTCTATAAAATACTCTTCATCTAATATTTTATAATACTTACCTGTTTTACTTAACTTACCATTATTACAAAAAGCATTGAGAACTCTTAATAAATGCCTATAACTAGTACATAAAAGTTCAGCACATTCAGTTAAATTATAGTGAAAAATATTATCTTTAGAGTTTTTTAGTATAAATGAAGCTAAACGATTTTCCAATGAATCAAACATAGTGATACAAGTATTACTATTCATATAGCTAAGCCTCTCGCCAAGGTTCATACAAGTATATCTTAAAAATTTCACATCATTTAAAAGAATTTCTCTATATCTTATAAGAGATATTCCTATACAGTATCCATTAGTGGTAGCTTGAACTGAAGCAGTAGGTGCTTTTTGCCATAGGCTGCAGGTTTCTCCTAAAATTTGTAGGGATTTAAAATGAGAAACAAACATTACTTTTCCAGAGCTAGAATGAGAAAAGACTTTCATTTTCCCGCTGACCAAAAAAAACAAATAATCCGAACATTCACCTTCATTTATTAATATATCACCTTTATTGAAATGGAAAAAATCCATTTTATCAATCATATCATTTGAAAATATATCTAAAATGTTAGTTTCACTCACATATTTATTAAAAAGAGAGTTACTTTCAATTTTTTCCATAAGACCTCCAAATATATAATATTATTAAGTAATAAATATTTTATCATAAGGTTCTTTAGCATTCAATTAGTCTAAAGGTTTTAATTAGATAATTAAATAATAAAGCAAAGTGTAAAAAATATCCTGTTGAAAATCACGAACGTTTTTGATAAAAATAATATGAATATATAGTTTTTTCGAAAAATATGACCTATGTCATATTTTTTATGTTCAACAATTATTATAATAAAGGCATAAGTTGAATACGGAGGATGAGTTATGAAAAAAATCATGAAGAAATTTACTATTTGTTTATTATTTATTATGTCAACTCTTGTTTTTGCAGGATGCTCTACATCAGCTAATGGTACATCAGTTGAAAACGCATTTTCTAACGGAGATTATTCAAAATTAAGAGTAGCATTGATTTCAGACACAATTGGAACAGAGCAATTTATTCTTCAAGCTTATAATGCATTAAAAGATGCAGCAGATAAGTATGGATTCCAATGGACATCAATTGAATGTACAGACACAGCTGCTTGGGAAGAAAATACAAGAGCAGCATCAAATGAAGGTTATGATTTAATAATAGGTATTGGTTGGCAAGCAGCAGATCCATTTAGTGAAGCAGCAGATGAATTTGAAAATACTAAATATGCGGTTATAGATACAACAGCTTCTAATGAGAAGGTTACAAGTATAGGATTTAATGAAGCAGAAGGTAGTTATGTACTTGGAACTATGATTGCAACAGCTTTTCCAAATGAAAGTTTATATGGATATGTCTCATCATTCCAATCACAAGCTACATATAAATATAGATATGGTTTTGCAGAAGGCGTAAAATCTGTTAATCCAAATGCAAAGTTTATGTATAACTATACAAACTCTTATAATGATACAAGCTTAGCATATGAATATGCATTACAACAAAAAGCAGCAGGAGCAAATTTCATATTTGGGGGAGTTTCTGCTAGTGCAAATTCAGGTATATATCAAGCAGCTCTTGAATTAGAAAAGAAAGGTACACCTATTTATACAACAGGATTAAGCATTGACCAAACAACAGCTGATAATAAACATATTATTGGTGGATTAATAAAGAATACAGCAGCATGTGTAAATACTGTAGTTGATGAATTCTTAGCAGGAGAATTAAAAGGTGGAGCACAAATACTTGGATTAAAAGAAGGTGCTTTTGGAGTTGTAGGAGTTTCTCCAGAAAATATGAATTACAGAAATACTGATGTTATAACAGATGAAGTTATTTCAGTAGGAAAAGAAACAGCTGACAAATTTATATCAGGAGAGCTTTCAATTGAAGTTCCTGAAGAAGCTTCAAGATAATAAAATAATAGATATATTATATTTAGTTAAGGGCTTTAGCAGTTTGCTTTGCCCTTGTTTTATGCTTGAAACCACTTAGAAAGGAAGAGATTTATTATGCTTTTAGAAATGAAAAATATTGTTAAAAAATATGGAAATGTATTAGCTAATAATGGGATAAATATAAATCTTAACAAGGGTGAAATTCTGGCTATAGTAGGTGAAAATGGAGCTGGAAAATCGACAATAATGAAAATACTCTATGGATTAGAAAGACCAGATTCAGGTGAAATATATATTAATGGAAAAAAGATGGACTTTCATAATCCTTCAGATGCTATGGAACAAGGGATTGGAATGGTTCAACAACATTTCATGCTTTTTAATTCAATGACAATTGCAGAAAATATAGTTTATAAGAATGAAATTAAAAATGGAGTGTTCTTTGATTACAAGAAGAATATTGAAGTAGTAGAAGAACTTTCTAAGAAATATATGTTAAAGGTTGATCCAAAGGCTATTATAGAAGATTGTCCTGTTGGACTTCAACAACGTGTTGAAATTTTAAAAATTCTATATCAAAATGCAGATATTATTATATTTGATGAGCCATCAGCAGTTCTAACTCCTATTGAGGTAGACGAGCTTTTAAAAACAATGAAACAATTAGCTAAGCTAGGAAAAAGTATAATTATTATTACTCATAAATTAAATGAAGTTATGGAAGTTTCAGATAGAGTTGTAGTAATGAGATCTGGGGAAGTAGTAGCAGAAAAACTTAAAAAGGATACAAACATAGAAGAATTATCTTATCTAATGGTTGGAAGACAAATATTAACAAGAGTAATTCCAGATAAAGAGACAAATGAATTAGTATTAGAAGTTAAAGATTTAACTTTAAATGGAGAACACCAAAAGAAAATATTAAATAAGATTAATTTACATATAAAAAAGGGCGAGATTGTAGGTATCGCAGGTGTATCAGGAAATGGTCAATCAGAGCTTATAAGATGTATAACTGGTCTTGATCACGTGGATTCAGGAGAAGTAATACTTAATGAAAAGAATATTACAAATAAAAAGGTAATGGAAATTAGGGATGCAGGAATTGCACATATTCCAGAAGATAGATATTTCTGGGGAAGTGCACCAGAAGCTACTTTATCAGAAAATGCTTTAATGGGATTTGAAGATAAAGATGGGTTCTCAAAAAGAGGAATATTAAATATTAAAAAGGTTACAAGCCACGCAACAGAATTAATTTCTAAATTCCTTGTGAAAGCTGATTCGCCTAATCAAAAGATTAAAGAACTTTCAGGTGGTAATGCACAAAAACTTATTGTAGCAAGAGAAATTGCTATGGACACACCGCTTCTTATTGCATGTGAACCAACAAGAGGAATAGATATTGGAGCTATGGAGTTTATTCATGACCAACTTGTGGAAAAAAGAAATAATGGAGATAGTGTTTTACTAGTTTCTTCAGAATTAAGCGAAATAATGAGCTTAAGTGATAGAATTTATGTTATTTATGAAGGCGAAATTGCTGGAGAATTTAAAAGAGGAAGTATCGATGAAAAAAGACTTGGTCTTTTAATGGTAGGAGGAAAAACAAATGAAAAGTAAAAGTTCATTAGCAAAAAGTAAATTTATTACTTTATTTGAACCATTAAAACATCCATTACAAGCAATAGTTGTTGGATTAATATTAGGTGGAGTAATTATTGCTTTTTCAGGATTTAATCCTTTTGAAGCAATTATAGGAATGTTTAAAGGTGGATTCGGTTCACTGTACTATTTAACAACTACTTTAACACGTTCAGTTCCTATTATTTTTGCTGGTCTTGCAGGAGCCTTAGCTTGGGGATCTGGATACTCAAGTCTTGGTGCAGCAGGACAAATGGTTTTAGGAGCATTTACATCAGCAGTTGTGGCTGCTAATTGCCCAGGACCAGCAGTATTTGTTGTAATTGTAGCTCTTATTACAGGGGCAGTGGTAGGGATATTATATTCAATGCTTTCTGCTTATTTAAGTGAGAGATTTAAGCTTGATTTACTTATAATAACTCTTATGCTTAATTATGTTGCAGATTATATTGCATCATATTTTACAACATATGTAGTAAAAGATCCATTAGCAGTAGATTCTTCTGCTATTCAAACACAAAAGTTAACAGATACAATACTACCCAAGATATTTAAGGGTTATTCATTACATTGGGGATTTGTAATTGCATTAATTGTAGTATTATTAATACTATTTATCATGAAGAAGACAAGCTTTGGATACAAGGCCAAAATGGGAGGATTAAATTCAAACTTTGCAAATTATGGTGGAATTAATAGTACAAAGATGATGTACTTTGTATTAATGTTAAGTGGAGCTATAGCAGGTCTTGGAGGCGCTTGTGAGGTTTTAGGTTCAAGATATCGTTATGTAGACTCTATGATAACATCTCCAGGATATGCATGGACAGGTATTATAGCCTCATTAATGTCTAGCAATCATCCTATTGGTATTTTAATTAGTGCTATATTCTTGGCTGGGATTACAACAGGTGGTAGCACAATAGAAAGAAGTATGGGAGTGCCATCAGAAGTAACTACAATTATTCAAGGAATTATAACTTTATTAATTACTGCAAAGTTTGTGGTTAAGTGGTATAAGAAAAAGAAAAATATATCAACTAAGGAAGGAGTTCAATAAAAATGGAATTGAATATAGATTATTTAGCAGTAGTAGTAAACTCTACTATTCGTATGATGACACCTATTTTATTAGTAACTCTTGCAGCAGCAATATGTACTAAAGTTCGTATTTTTAATATTGCAATGGAAGGAACTATGCTAACAGGAGCATTTTTTAGTATTGTTGCTAATTACTATACTCATAATGTATTTTTATCTATCCTTGCAGGAGCAATAAGTGGAATGATTGTTTCAGCAATAGTTGGTTTTTGTATCATTAAGCTAGAGGCTTCTCCAGTTGTTGTTGGTATGGCGACTAATACGATGATGGGTGGCGTAACTACATATTTACTTTATATAATATTTAAGACTAAAGGAGTATTTACTGATCCAAGCTTAGTTAGTCTTACAAAGATAGACATACCTTTTGTTAAGGATATACCAGTACTTGGAACGATGCTTTCAGGTTTAACAATAATTGATTATTTAGCATTTATACTAGCGATTGGAATGCATATATTTTTATATAAAACAGTTTTAGGATATAGATTAAGAGCAATAGGAATAAATAAAGAAGCAGCAAGAAGTCTTGGAACTCCAGTAGAAAAATATCAATTCCTTACAATAAGTTTATCAGGTTTATTATGTGGTCTAGGCGGAGTTTTACTATCAATGGGAAGTGTAACTTTATTTATACAAAATATAACTTCAGGACGTGGATATATAGCCATGGCCGCAAATAATTTAGGAAGATCAAATCCGATAGGAGTATTATTATCAAGTTTATTCTTTGGATTTTCACAAGCAGCAGGAAATGTACTTCAAAATACATCTTTAAAAACACAAATAACAGCATCTATTCCGTATGTAGCTACAGTAGTTGCTTTGGTTATATTTAGCATAAGGAATAGAAAAAAGAAGGTTAAAAAGGTGTAGCATGATATTTTTACACTTATCAGATGTTCATTTCTTAAGAGAATATAAAAAAGAGGATTCTGGATATAATTCAATTTTTAATAATATGACTAACCCAATTATTCAAATAAAAAGAGTATTAGAAAAAGTAGATAAAAGTACTTTAGATTTTATTATGATTACTGGGGATCTAGTTGAATCGGGAAAAAGTGATGATTACAGATGTCTAAAAGAAAACTTAGATAGTTTATTTGGAGAAATTCCTTATATCGTTACATTGGGAAATCATGATAATAAAAAGGAGTTTTATAAAGGATGGTTTAATGAAGAATCAAAGGATGAGCCTTATAATACTACTATGGAAATAGGAGATCTTAAGATAATAAGCTTTGATAATTCTGAATATCATAATAGTAATGGAATTATAAATTTAGACAGATGTAAATGGCTAAAGAATGAATTAGAGAAATCTTCAAAACAGGATGTAATTCTCATGCTTCATCATCATCTTTTAAAAGAACAATTTAATTTACCATCTGTTAGTTTTAATAGAGAGTTTGAAGAAATTATTAATAAAAGTAAGATTAAGGGTATATTTTCTGGACATACACATCATCCTTACAAAGGAATTTTTGCTGGAAAACCTTACTTTACATCAGGGAGTCTTTCTTTCGTTGGATATGATGAATATGATGGAAGTGTTAGATTTGAAGAGGAAACTAGATGTAATCTTTGTAGATATGAAAATGGTGAAATGTTTGTAGAAGTTATAGATGCTTTAGAGAAAAGTGAATTTTTAACATACGTTAAGTTTTAATATAATATTTAAATTTATATTTTAAAGGATTTTTAAATTCAAAATTTTAAGAGTATTAATCATGCATTAAGTATATGGAGCTGTTTGTAACAGCTCCATATTTTTGTATTTAGAATACCATAGGTTCGACCTGTGGTTCCGGAAAGCTTCTAGCGGTGAGTAGAAATAGAAAAAACTCCGTTGTAAAATTATAAGAGTGTTCTTATAAAGTTATTTTGCCACCTTTACCCAGGTCTAAAACTACAGTAGCTTCATTAAAACTAATTTCATAAACATCTAACATTTCTCCAAATTTTTCTATTATATCATCATAGCCTGGTAGTTTTTTTGTAAACTCATCCTTTAATTCATATATTGTTAAATTACTTTTTTTGACTGTAGCATTCTTTACTCTAATATGCTCACTGCTTTCAAGTGATAAAGGGATTGTTGTAAATGTTACTATATTATTTTGTGAAAGTTCCAATGTCTTTGGATGGCTTCTAAAGGATGAAAAGTATACAACACCTTTATTTTGAGGGTTATTACAAAAGTTTACTATTCTAACATTTGGTATATTATCTACACTAGTTGCTAAGGCAATCCTATTCGTTTCATTTATTACTCTAATGAATTCTTGTATTAATTCCATTTTAATTCTCCTTTTTAAGTTATTTTTATTATCAATACTCATTGATCAATGTAAATTTATTTTATCATATAACCATGACATCATTATGTCATGGTTATATGATAAAATAAATTTAAATATGGGATGATAAATAAGAGGTGATTTCAATTGAAGATAGATAGGCTTGTATCAATTATAATGATATTACTAGAACGTAAAAAGATAAGTGCATCAGAGCTTGCAGAAATGTTTGAAGTAACACCAAGAACTATATATAGAGATATAGAAGCGATAAGTTTAGCCGGGGTTCCTATAGTCACATATCCTGGAGTTAATGGTGGGATTGGAATTATGGATGAGTATAAGATAGATAAAAAGATTTTTACCAAATCGGATATAGCAACGCTTTTAATAGGTCTTAGTAGTATATCATCTACCTTTTCAAAGGAGGAAATTAGAGGCACTTTAGCAAAGATAAAAGCATTACTTCCAGAGGAGCATATGAAAGAGGTAGAGTTAAAATCAAATCAAGTTTCTATTGATCTTACTCCATGGATAGGAAATAAAGATTTCAAAACTAATCTTGAAGAGATTAAAAAGGCTATGAATGATAAAAAGATTTTAATCTTCAATTATTTTGATAGTAATGGCAAAAAGAGTAACAGAAAAGTTGAGCCTTATCAGTTGATATTAAAGGAATTAAATTGGTATTTACAAGGGTATTGTATTTCAAAACAAGATTTTCGTGTGTTTAAGCTATCTCGTATTTCAGAACTTAAGGTTATTGAAGAAAGCTTTATTACAAGGGAATTTAATTTAAGATCATTAGGTTCTTGGGACTACATAGAAAAAAATATTATTATGATAAAACTTTTAGTGGACGAATCCCTTAGAGAAAAAATGATAGAGCATTGTGGTGAGGAAAATATTAAGACCTATAAAAATAATAAATTACTTATAGATTTTCCATTTATTAATGATGATTTTGGATACAATCTTTTGCTTGGTTTTGGTAATAAATGTGAATGCTTAGAACCTATTAGTATACGACAAGAACTTATTAAAAGAATAAAAAATATGTTAGATATATATAATTAGTTTAAGCGCCAGTTAGGTGCTTTTTTTATTTTATAATATTAATATAATAATAAAGAATTTTATGTGTTAAATTTATATACACTTATAGAATATTATTTGTATAATAAAAAGATATTTGATAAGATTTATTTGTATAAAAATATATATATTGGAAGATGTATATATAATTGAAAAGTTTAATACTAGGAATATTATGGGGGAAATTCAAGGAGTTTAATATGATAAAGAATATATAAAATAAGTATAATTATTATATAAATTTATAAGTAAGGAGAAGGCAATGAAGAAAAAATACATTAGTATTCTTATAGGAGCATTAATACTTAGCACTTTTATAGGAGTTTATATATACAAAAATTACAACATAGATACTAATGGAGTAATTCCGAATATTGTTAAAAAAAATAGATATGATGCATCAAAGGAAATTAGTGATGCATTAAAAAATTTTGATATTACAAAAAAATCAGAAGTTATAACAAATATAGATACTAAATCAAATATAATTTCTTTATCATTTGAAGGAATTAATAATAAAGAAACTATGCAACAAATAGTAGATTTACTAGATAAATATAATGTTAAGGCTACTTTTTTTATTCCTGGAATAAAAGCTGCTGAAGATTCTAGTATAGTTGAAAGTATTAAAGAAGGTGGACATGATATAGGAAGTGGAACGCTTTCAGAAATTAATAATATGGAAAACTTGCCAAAAGAAGATTTAATTTCAGATTTTTCTACTACTAATAAAATTTTAAAGACTATTACATATACAACTCCTGAATTATTGAAATGTAATTCAACAATTTATAATGATAATATACTAGCTTCTGCTTTTGCAGCGGGAAATAAATATGTTGTTAATACAGATCATTATTTAAGTTATCAAAGCTTTAAGAATTATGAACAAGCTTATGGGTATATAAAAGGTTTATTAAATGGAACTATTTTATCTATAAAATTAGATGGGGTTCTTAATGATTTTGAATATAATAAAGAAATTTTAGAAGAAAAGCCAGCTATAGATAAGGAAGCAGGTATAAAAGAAAACACAGTAGATAAAGAAGAGGAAAGAAATATTACTGAAATAGTAGAATGGGTATTAAAAGCTATTAAGGAGCAAGAAAAATTAGCAGTTAAGATAAAAGAATTTCCAAGTATTAAAAAACACAATGAATTATTAAATAATAACAAGCTGAATGATACAACAATAGGAAATATGAATGATAACAATAGTATTAATAATGATAATTATGAAGAGAATAAAAATAATGTGGATGAGATTAATTTTAAAGAGTTAATAGATAAAAATAATGGGATGATTTCCCCTATAGTTTCAAGATTTTATACGACTCAAGAAGCTTTATCATATACCTTTAGAGGAGTAAGCAATGAGATGGTGTTAGATAAGGTATTAGCAAGTCTTGATAAGTATAATGCAAAAGGAACATTTTTTGTTACTAAAAATGAAATAATAAACTATCCAGATAGAATAGAAAAGATCTTAAGACATGGACATGAAATTGGAAATGGCGGAATAACAGTTAACTCTAATTTATTAGATAAGACTTCTGAAGAAATATGTAAAGAAATATATGAAGTGGATAAGTTATTAAAAGAGAGAGGTATATTAACTAATTCATATATGCCTGGATATGGCTATTCGAATTCTAAAGTTCAAGAAGCAATATCTGCAATAAGTAGTATTAAAGGTTTTGAAAATTATGAATTAATTACTTATACAAAGGCGCCGATTATACACAAATACAAAGATATGAATGCAGAGCAAATTATAAAAGACTATTTTAATGTAAATTCATATCTTTCATTAAGTAAAGGTGAAATAGTATATTTTAGATTAGATTCTGATTTGTTTAAAGATGATAATGTAGTTCCAAATTTGATTGAGTTACTAACAGAGAACTATGTAAAAAATGGTTATGCTCATAGATATAGTAATGAACTGCAGACATATTTATTAGATAAAAAGCCTTTAAATTACTCAGTAGTTCCATTGAAGAATATACAAAGTAATTTTGAAGGTCAATCAAATTTTGGAAGATATAATATTGTAACTAACATTAGATCTATGAAAATGAGATCTTATGAGGAAGCTTTAAAGATGATAAATACTAACTATATAGGAAATAAAGATGTTAGTTTAGAAGATTTTAGTGATGATGAGAAGCTAAATATTGATAGGACTGGAACTATAGACACTAATGGTGAAAGTGTTATATTTTTTACATTTGATGATTGGGGCGGAGATCCGATAGTAAATGAAATATTGGATGTTTTAAATAAGCATAATGTTAAAGCAACATTTTTTACTATTGCAAAGTATTCAGATGTTAATAGTGGTATATCTAACATTAATCCAAATTTGCTTAGAACTATTGCATTAAATGGTCATGATATAGGAAGTCATAACTATAATCATGAGCTGTTAGATACTAATAAGGCAGAGTTAAAAAAATCATTAATAAAGTCTTATGAGGTTATGTCAAATGTTATAGGTGATTTAGATTCATTAAGACAGTATTTTAGACCACCAACATTATTAGTAAGAAAAGCAGGATTAGAAGCAGTATTTGAAAGTGGATACAATTATTCAGTCGGTGCCAATATTTCTACACACGACTATGAAAGTGCTTCTTCACAAGAAATTTTAGATGCAATTGAACCTAAGTTAGTAGAAGGAAAGGGTAACATAGTTATAATGCATTTTAATAATCAAAGCTATTATACTGCAGAAGCTTTAGATAAATTTCTTACCAATAATGAAAATGGAGTGTATGGAACGAAGTATAAAATTGCGAAGCTAAGTGATTATTTAGAAAAGTAAAAGTACAAGAAGAGGAGTTTGAAGAGTGAGGTTTAACTACAGAAGAAAAAAAAGTAACACAGAAATAACCAATGATATTCTTTTAAGACCTCGAAGAGATAGAAGATTATTATCTAATGTTCCAGATAAGGAAAAAATAAGGAATGGGACTGATCGTAGAGGGAAAAAAATATTAGGTGATAGAAAAGATAATTCAACTGCATTTATTGATGGTAATAAAGCAGGAATAAGATATCTAATGCAAACTGATATTAAGATTAGATGCAAAAGTTCGAAAGGTGATATAACATTTATAGCAAAGTCCATAGATATATCTACTACAGGAATGCTATTAGAATTACAAGACAAAGAACAATTAAATATAATTAGTGAAGCAGATAAAGTAAAATTACAGTTTAAAATATTACCTGGAGCCATGCCTGAAGGATATGAAATGAAGGTAAATATAGAGGCTAAAAAAGTTAGAGATACAATTGATGAGAATGGAAATATACTTTGTGGACTAGAGTTTTTAGAAACACTATCAGAATATTCGAATAGAAAAAAAGATAAATATTTTTTATTTACATCAAGTTTAATATTATTTTTTATAAGCATCTTTATAATTCTGATGAGGGCAGAAAGTATAATTTACTTTAAATTTAACAGGTGGATTTATTTATATAGTATTATAGCTGCTGTATTTTTATTAAGTAGATATTTATTCGGTGCCTTATATAAACCGGTACCTATAGATACTAGTTATACTCCAGGAGTAACGATAATAATTCCTTGTTTTAATGAAGAGGAATGGATACAAAGAACAATCTTAAGTTGCATTAATCAAGATTATCCTATTGATAAATTAGAGGTAATAGTGGTAGATGATTGTTCACATGATAGGTCAGTAGAAAAGATCAAAGAAATAGTAGAAGAATTAAAAAAAGAAGAAAGATTTGATGTTAAAGAAAGATTAAAATACATTGTACAAGAAAAGAATATGGGAAAAAGAGAAGCACTATGCACAGGAGTATTAAATGCAAAACATGAATTAGTAGTATTTGTTGATTCAGACAGCTTTTTAGATCCATTTGCAATTATTAATTTAGTACAGCCATTTAAAGACCCTAAAATGGGAGGAGTGTCTGGTAGAACTGATGTTGCCAACACATATACTAATACTTTAACTAAGATGCAATCAGTTAGATATTATATTGCTTTTAGAATAATGAAGGCAGCGGAAGCTTATTTTGATGCAGTTACATGTTTATCAGGGCCGCTTTCATGTTACAAGAAACAAATAATAATTGACAATATGGAATCTTGGAGAAATCAAAAGTTCTTAGGTCAAAGAGCTACATTTGGTGATGATAGGGCAATGACTAATTTTGTCCTTAGCAAGCATAGAACTAGCTATCAAGATACGGCTATTTGTTCAACGATAGTACCTAATAAGTATAAAGTATTTTTAAAGCAACAAATGAGATGGAAAAGATCTTGGCTTAGAGAATCTATTATAGGTGGAAAGTTTATGTGGAAGAAGGAGCCATTTATGTCACTATTCTTTTATATTGGCCTACTTGTTCCTTTAGCAGCTCCAATAGTAGTAGTATATAACCTTATTTATGTTCCGATATTTCAAAAGGTGTTTCCAACAACTTTTCTTGTTGGTGTGTTAATGATGGCTTTGATGATGAGCTTTGCACAAATGTTCTTTAGAAAAAGTACTACTTGGATATTTGGGCTACTATTTTGTTTATACTATGAAGTTGTATTACTTTGGCAAATGCCTATAGCTTGGGTAACATTTTGGAAATCAACATGGGGAACAAGAATGACTCCGAGTGATATAGAAGCTAAAAGAAAAAAAGAGCAAAAAAAAGCTATAAAGAAATTTAATAAAAAGGGAGGAATTGAAAGTGAAAAATAAAAGATTTTCTCCTGAGAAAAAAGATAGAATAAAGATTTTAAGAGGAACATTTCAAGGAATAATATTATTTGTATTATTGATAATAATTATAAAGGCGGTTTTTACATTTTCAGAATATAAGCCTTATGATTATAATGAAGTAGTAAGTAGTGAGGATAATGGGTTTATTGCTGTATCATATTTTGGAGTAGATAGAACAGGAAATGATACATTAATAAGCACTGGAGCTTTAGAGAAACAAATAAAGGCTTTACGGGATAATGGTTATGTGACAATAACACAACAAGATATTTTAGATTATTATATTGAGGGAAAAAGCCTACCAAATAAAGCATTATTTTTATTATTTGAAGATGGTAGAAGAGATACTGCTATTTTCTCACAAAAGATTATGGAAAAATATAATTATAAGGCTACAATGCTTACTTATGCAGATAAGTTTGCAAAAAATGATCCTAAGTTTTTAATGCCAAAGGATTTATTAGAATTAGTTGATAGTTCTTATTGGGAACTAGGCACCAATGGTTATAGACTTGAGTATATAAATGTTTTTGATAAAGATAATAAATATTTAGGTCAATTAACTTCACTGGAGTTTTCAAAGCTATCAGATACAATCAATAGAAACTATAACCATTATTTAATGGACTTTATAAGAGATGAATATAATATTCCAATGGAAACTTATAGTGAAATGGAAGATCGTATTAATAGTGATTATGAAGAGTTATCAAAAATTTATACTAAAGAGATTGGAAATGTACCAAATTTATATTCTCTTATGCATTCAAATACAGGACAATTTGGAACAAATGATAAGGTTAGTTTAATAAATGGCAAATGGATTAAAGAATTATTTAACATGAATTTCAACAGAGAAGGTTATTCTTTAAATACAAGAGAGAGCTCCATTTACGATTTAACAAGAATACAGCCGCAAGCATATTGGTCAACTAATCATTTATTAATGAGAATATGGGATGATACTAAAGAAAATATAGATTTTATTGTTGGGGATGAAGAAAAAGCAAAAGATTTTCAAGAAATAAAAGGAGAAGCAGAATTTATTGATGATACTATAATATTAACATCATTGCCAAAAGATACTGGGCTTATTAAATTATTAGGTAGTGATAAGTATAAAGATTTTAAAATTTCATCAGAGTTAAATGGAAATGTTATAGGTTCTCAAGCTATATATTTTAGAACAAGTGATGATTTAAAAAATAGTTTGTGCGTTAAGCTTGTTAATAATAATATTGAGGTTATAGAAACCTTAAATGGAAATGAAGAAATACTATATTCTCTAGATTTAAATGATGACAAGAGTATTGATGATATTGATATAAAAGAGTTAGGTAGTAAAAAAATAGATATAAATATAAATGATAATAAGCTTAATTTGACTTTAGATGGAAATCTTATAGTAGAGGGATTAGAAGTCAGAAATACAAATGAAGGTGGTATTTATCTAGAATCAGAATGGGGAGAATATGGATATAGTCAAAGAAATATAGCTGACGATGTATATGATGGAGTATTTAAAAAGCTTAAGATATCTGACATAAATGATACAATATTATACGATTCATCTTTAAAAGGAGTGGATCTGATAAAATACAATGTAAAGAAATACTTTAATAAGGTTATAAATTGGTTTATAAAATATTTATAAACAAGAGGTAAAAATGAATATTAACAAACATAAAGGAAAATTTATTTTAATAGGAATTGTTATCTTATTAGTTGGAGCTATCTTCTTAAAAAAGACATTAAATAAAGATAGTACTATTAAGAGTCCAAATATAATTTCTCAGGAGAAAAATAATGATATTTTTCAAAGTATAGATAATTTATCTTCATGGATAGTTTATTGGGACTTAAATGTAGATAGCGAAATAAATATGCTAAATGATAAGTTGAGTAGTATTTCATACTTTGCTGTTAATTTTAATCAAAACAACGATTTAATTATTCCTGAAAAATTAAAAGTATATTATGATAAGACAAAGTCATATAACTATGAAAAATATATAACTATTGTAAATGACGTAGTTAATGATGATGGTACATCTTCACTAAAGGACAAAGAGATATTAAATATTTTGCTTAGTGATAAATTATCTAGAGAAAAGCATATTAGTGATATAATTGATTTAGCTAAAGAATATGAATTTGATGGTATTGAAATTGATTATGAGCAAATTAAAGATGATTTGGGATTATGGGAAAATTATATATTATTTATAAATCAATTATATAATAAAGCTTTAAATAATAATTTGAAATTAAGAGTAGTTTTAGAGCCGAATGCGCCTATAGATAAGCTTAACTTTACTGAGGGACCTACATATGTAATGATGTGTTATAATTTGCATGGAGGCTTTAGTGCAGCTGGAGAAAAAACAAACCAAAAGTTTATTAAAGAGTTAATAGATAAGATGAAAGTAGTTCCTGGTGAAAAAAGTTTTGCAATTCCAACTGGCGGGTTTGATTGGAAAGATAATGGCGACACTAAATCAGTATCAGAAATTGAAGCTAAACAAATATTAATTGAAAATAACATAGAAGCTAAGCGAGATGATAAAAGCAAATATTTATATTTTAATTATAGGGATAAAGAAAATATTAAACATGAAGTATGGTATGCAGATCAAGTTACATTAGAATATTTATCTGAAATTATTAAAGAAGAGGGCTATGATGTTAGCTTGTGGAGATTAGGTGGAAATTTATTTGATAATTAAAATATAGAAAATGGAGAGTTATAAAATTCTATAACTCTCTTTTTTATTAACTAATTACATTAAAATATTTTAAGTATACTTGGGGTGGTTTAGGTAATATTTATAAATATATATTATTTTATATTTAATGTATAAAGTATATATTTATAAATTTGATTAAGTTTCATAAAATTAAGAGTATATTTTTATGGAAAATGTTGCTACAATGAATATAACAATATGTTACAAAAATAAAACAAATTATAAAAAATGATATTTGTTTTATTAATTTATAAAAATAAGTTTTATTAAAAAAAATATTGTAAAATTAGTTTATAAAAAGAATAATGTAGGGGGACAAGGATATGTATAAAGTAGAAATAAACGGAGTTCAAATGAAATTTATAAGAGAATTCTTTGATAATTTTGAAGATGATAAGGTTAAGCTTACAGTGCTTGATGATAGTAATAGAATAAAAATAGTTTATTCAGCAGAAACAGGTTTAACAGCTAATGAATTAGAATCTTATTTAAAATCAGAATTTAAAACAAAATCAAAGTATGGAATGAGTCTTTATTATACACTTCACGTAAAATAACATATTGAAATAAAATTAAGCTTATTTTTATAAATGGGAGGAAGAAATAAATGAAGTTTGCAAAGGATTTCTTATTTGGAGCAGCATCTGCATCATATCAAGTAGAAGGAGCATGGAATGAAGATGGAAAGGGGCTTTCAAATTGGGACGTATTTTCTAAGATTCCAGGAAAAACTTTTGAAGGTACTAATGGTGATATTGCAATAGATCACTATCATAGATATAAAGAAGATATAAAGCTAATGGCAGAAATGGGATTAGAATCATATAGATTTTCAATTTCATGGCCTAGAATATTACCAAATGGTGTTGGAGAAGTAAATCCAAAAGGCATAGAATTTTATAACAATATAATAAATGAATGTCTAAAATATGGAATAGTTCCATTTGTAACTTTATATCATTGGGATTTACCACAAGTTCTAGAAGAAAAGGGTGGATGGACAAATAAAGAAACTATAGATGCATTTTTAAATTATGCTGAAATTTGTTATAAAGCTTTTGGAGATAGAGTTAAGCACTGGATTACATTTAATGAAACAGTTGTATTTTGTGGATTAGGATACTTGGCAGGAGCACATCCACCAGCTATAGTTGGAGATTTAAATAAATATTTCCAAGCTACCCACAATGTATTTTTAGCTCATGCGAAATCAGTTGATTTATATAAAAAGTTAAAACAATATGGTGAGATAGGAATTACTCATGTATTTTCTCCAGCATTTAGTATAGATGATAAGGAAGAAAATATATTGGCAGCTAAGCATGCAAATGAAATCGATACACATTGGTTCTATGATCCTATATTAAAAGGTGAATATCCTAAATATGTTGTAGATATAATTAGTAAGCACGGCGTTAAAATTGATTGGAATGAGGAAGAATTAGAGATAATTAAAAATGCTTCAGATAAAAATGATTTTATAGGACTAAATTATTATCAGCCTCAAAGGGTAATGAAAAATAATATAGATGAAGAAGTTGAAAGAAATAGAGAAAATTCAACAGGAGCACCAGGAAACCCTTCATTTGATGGTTTTTATAGAACAGTTAAAATGGAGGATAAAAAATATACTAAGTGGGGATGGGAGATATCTCCTGAAGCATTTTTAGATGGACTAAGAATGCTTAAAGAAAGATATGGAGATGTAAAAATATATATAACTGAAAATGGATTAGGAGATGAAGATCCTATTATAGAGGATGAAATAGTAGATATACCTAGAATTAAATTTATTGAAGCACATTTAAAAGCTGTAAAAAATGCAATTAAAGAAGGAATAAATTTAAAAGGATATTATGCATGGTCAGTTATCGATTTATTAAGCTGGTTGAATGGTTATAAAAAACAATATGGATTTATATATGTAGACCATAAAAATAACCTAGAGAGAAAGAAAAAGGCATCTTTCCATTGGTATAAAAATATAATAGAAACTAGAGGAGAAGATATTTAAGTATAATAAAATATACTTATATTTACATGGCTGAAGTCTTAAATAGATAGATTTCAGCCTTTTGAAAATAAAAAATATAAATATTTAATGTATATTAATATATGTAGAAATAATTAAAAGATTATTTCTAGGAAAAGGAGATGAGCAATGTTTAGCTATAATAAAATACAAAATTTAAATGAGTTAGAATTATCACTTTATAATTATATAATGAAAAATAGTGAAAAAGTAATTTACATGAGAATAAGAGAATTAGCAAACGAAGCTCATGTATCTACAACTACAATTTTAAGGTTTTGTAAAAAGCTAGATTGTGAAGGCTTTTCAGAATTTAAATTAAAATTTAAGATGTATATAGAAGAAGGAAAAGAAAAGCATTTAACTGATAATACATCAATGATAATAGATTTCTTAAAAAAAGCACAAACTAAGGATTATAGAGATAAGATAGATAGAGTTTGTGATGTATTAGATAAAGCAAGTAATATAATTTTTGTTGGAATAGGTTTTTCAGGTATACTATCAAAGTATGCTGCAAGATATATTTCTGCAATAGGACGAAATGCTATATATATAGATGATCCGTTTTATCCAATTAATATTAAATGTACAGAAAATTATGTTGCTATTGCATTTTCTGTATCTGGTGAAACACCAACAGTAATAGAGCATATGAATAACTTAAAGCGAAAAGGATGTAAATCGATAAGCATTACTAATAATGAAGATTCGACTTTAGCCAAAATATGCGATATAAATATTGGATATTATGTTCAAGAAGAAAAGAATGGAGAACATGATATAACGACACAAATTCCAGCATTATACATTATTGAAACTATCGGCAGGAAGCTGTATAGAAATTATAAAGGATAGATGTAAAGCATCTATCCTTTATAATTTTAAAAATAAATTTTATATATTTATGTTTTATAGAACTTTGATAGTAAATTGTAAGAAATATGGTGTTATTTAATAGTTCTATTTCATAGATACAAACATTAAAATAGTATATTAAATACTTATTTTAGTTAAAACAATTTGTTATATTTATGGAACAAATTATATAAGCTGGAAGTGTGTTTTTTTAAGGTATGCAAATGATTACAAAGAGTATTTTTTAAGATATAATATAATCAACAAGCAAGAAGGGAGGAGGGAATCTTGATTCATAAAAAGCTAGATAAATTTAAAGAGGGTTTTTTATGGGGAAGTGCTTCAGCAGCATATCAAGTTGAAGGGGCTTATAATATTGATGGAAAAGGATTAAGTATTTGGGATACCTTCACTGAATTGCCCGGGACAACCTATAAAGGAACTAATGGAAAGGTCGCCGTAGATCATTATAAAAGGTTTAAAGAGGACATAGCTTTAATGAAAGAGATGGGATTAAAAGCCTATAGGTTTTCAATATCATGGAGCAGGATTTATCCAGAAGGAAGAGGTAAGGTAAATGAAAAAGGCTTAGAGTTTTATGATAACCTTATAAATGAGCTTATTGCTAACGATATAAAACCAATTATTACAATATATCACTGGGATTTACCACAACATCTCCAGGATTTATATGGAGGATGGGAATCTAGAGAGATAATAGATGATTTCAATAATTATTGCATAACACTTTATAAGAGATATGGAGATAGAGTTAAGTACTGGATAACTTTAAATGAGCAAAATGTATTTATACTTTTAGGATATAAGATAGGAATACATCCACCAAAGATACAAGATGATAAAAGGATGCTTAAAGCAAATCATATTGCAAGTTTAGCAAATGCAAAGGCAATAGAATCTTTTAGGCAATATGTATCTAATGGAATGATTGGTCCAAGCTTTGCATTTACTCCTAATTATGCTTATACATGTAAGCCAGAAGATGTTTTAGCAAGAGAAAATGCTGAGGATATGAACTGTCACTGGTGGCTAGATGTATATTGCTTTGGTAACTATCCAGCTTTTGCTTTAAGTAGGTATGAAAAAGAAGGAATAGCTCCAGAGATTGAAGATGGAGATTTAGAGCTTTTAGAAAGAGGAAAGCCTGATTTTATAGGAATAAACTATTATAGAAGTGAAACAGTAGAGGCAAATTCCATAGATGGAATAAGTAATTTTGAAGAAATAAATACATCAGGAAAAAAAGGAACATCTAAGGATTATGGAATTCCAGGAAATTTTAAAACTATAAAAAATCCTAATTTAGAAAGAACAAATTGGGATTGGGAAATCGATCCAACTGGTCTTAGAATAGGGATAAGAAGAATAAATAGCAGGTATAGGCTACCAATATTAGTAACTGAAAATGGGTTAGGTGAATTTGATAAGCTTGAAGATAACGATATTATAAATGATGACTATAGAATAGAATTTATAAGAAATCATATTTTAGCTTGCAAAGAATCTATAACAGATGGAGTAGAGTTACTAGGATATTGTACATGGTCATTTACAGATTTATTAAGCTGGCTTAATGGCTATCAAAAGAGATATGGCTTTGTTTATGTAGATAGAGATGAAAAAGATGAAAAGGATTTAAGACGTATTAAAAAGAAGAGTTTCTATTGGTATAAAAATGTAATAGCAACTAATGGAGAAGAACTTTAATTATATTAAAAATAAATTTTAGGAGGAATTATTATGAAAAATATTTTATTAGTATGTGCAGCGGGAATGTCTACAAGTCTTTTAGTAAATAAGATGAAGGCAGCAGCAAAGGAAAAAGGAATAGAAATTAATATTGATGCCTTACCAGTTTCAGAATGTTCAAGGGTAATTGATAATGTTGATATAGTTTTATTAGGACCACAAGTAAGGTTCCAAAAACCACAAGTAGATGCTTTAGTTAAGGGTAGAATACCTGTAGAAGTTATAGATATGAGATTATATGGAACAATGAATGGAAAAGCAATATTAGATCAAGTATTAAAAACTCTTGGAATTTAACAAGAGGTTTAATAAATAAAAAAATATAAGGGGGAAAAACAATGAGCGTTATGACGAAATTAGAAAACAGCATGGAAAAAATACTTGTTCCAATTGCAACAAAGTTAAATGCACAAAGACATATTGTTGCAATTAGGGATGCATTTATCTTAACCTTCCCATTAACAATGGCAGGTTCATTAATGGTATTAATAAATAATGTTTTACTTCATCCAGATGGGTTTATAGCTAAACTTATTCACTTAGGAGATTTAATTCCTAATTTAGCAGACTATCAAGCAATATTTGCACCTGTATTAAATGGATCTTTAAACATTTTAGCAATCTTTATAGCATTTTTAATAGCAAGGAATCTTGCAAGATCTTTAGGTGCAGATGACTTATTAACTGGACTTACTTCAGTATCAGTATTCTTTATAATGTATCCATCAGCAGTAGATGGAAGTATTACAATGCAATACATGGGACCTCAAGGTCTATTCGTTGCAATAATAGTTGGATTATTAGTAGGTGAATTTTTATCAAGGCTTTCTAAGAGTCCTAAACTTGAAATTAAGATGCCAGAACAAGTACCTCCAGCAGTATCTAGAACATTTAAAATATTATTACCTATAATAATAGTAACAGTTGGTTTCTCAATTCTTAACTTTATATTAGGTAAAATTACTAATGGTGGCGGAATTCATACTATGATTTATAATGTATTACAAGCCCCATTAACTAAACTTGGAGATAATATCTTCTCAGTAGTAATTATGGTTTTAGTATCAAATTTATTATGGATAATGGGTATTCATGGACCTAATACTATAGCAGCAGTAAGAGAAACTATGTTTGCTGAACCAAATGCAGCTAACCTAGCTTTCGCACAAGCAAATGGAACAGCATGGGGTGCACCATACCCAACAACTTGGGTTTTAACTGATGCTTTTGCTAACTATGGTGGTTCAGGTATGACACTTGGATTACTTATAGCAATATTCATATTCTCTAAAGCAAAGGATCAAAGAGATATTGCTAAATTATCTATAGGACCTGGATTATTCAATATTAATGAATCAGTAATATTTGGTTTACCAATAGTTTTAAATCCAATATATATAATACCATTCATATTAGTACCTATAGTAAATGTTCTTATTGGATATGGGGCAATAGTGCTTAAGATTATTCCACCTATAGCTTATGGTGCTGTTTGGACTACTCCAGGACCACTTATTCCGTTTATAGGAACTGGTGGAGTATTTATGGGACTTGTAGTAGGATTTGTGTGTCTAGCAGTCAGTGTATTAATTTATGCACCTTTCGTTATAGCATCTAATAAGGCAGCTATGAAAGCACAAGAAGAATTAAATTCAAATACAGAAACTATGTAACAGTTAGGAGAATAAGAAATGAATGAACTAGAATTAGTTGCATTTGAAATTATAAGCAATGTAGGTATGGCTAAATCTTTAGCTATGGAAGCAATAAGAGAAGCTAGAAATGGTAATTATGATGAAGCAGAAAAGAAAATAGAAGAGGCTAAAGGGTTTTTATTAGAGGGGCATCATGCACATTCTGGATTGATTCATAAGGAAGCAAATGGTGAAAAGCTTGAGTTTTCTTTAATAATAATGCACGCTGAAGATCAACTAATAAGTGCAGAAACTATAAAAGATATAGCAATAGAGCTTATAGAAATGAATAAGGAATTCAAAAAGAATTAAATATTCGTGTAAAATATATATTAAGGTAGCATCAGAAATAAATTGATGCTACCTTAATTATTTTTAGTGAATACAAAAGTAATTATGCATATAATATGGTGATTATTAGCAAAGTAAGAGTTAAAAATTAACCCTCTTAATTAGTATATTTAGCTGTAAATTGATAAAAATAGTATTGAGACAGCTAGTAGGAGGGATAAAATGAAAAGTAAATGGAAAAATGTATTAATTATTGTTGTGTTAACTTTAATATTATGTAATTGGAGCTATAGTTATTGGGCTACTAAACTTAACAATGAAGTTAAAATAACAACTGATAATTATTATGTAGGTGAAGTTGAATATGAAAATTTTAATATTAAAGCAAAAATGATAAGGGAAGTAGAAACAAATCAAATAGGATATTGCTTGGAGATAGATAAGTCTTATCCAAAGGGAGAAACATTTAAGGAAAATGGATATGCAACAAAGCAACTAGCAGGAATACTAGCTTCAGGCTATCCAAGCAAAAGTTATAGTGAATTAAAGCTTTATTCAGAAGAAGAAGCATATTTTGCAACTCAAATTGCTGTATGGAGTTTTGTTGAAGGATATGATGTAAATGGATTTAAAGGTGATACTAGAGTTGTAGAAGCTATAAAAAAGATCTATAATGAAGGAATAAGAAAAGATGAGCAATCATATAGTAATGAATATATGTTATACTACTCTAATGATAGTATACAAGATATAGCTTTAATCAAAAATGAACAAAGTAAGCTAAGAGAAGAAAATATGAGGAATGCAGAAAGAAAAAATATAGAGGGAAGTTCTATATATGGAAAGTAAATTATAGGTTCAAAAATAATGGGGGAAATATGTGGGAGTATATAAATTTAATAGATATAAGTATATTACGATTTATTAGAAATTATTTTTCAAGTCCTCTAATGGATTCCATGATGATATTTATAACTAAACTAGGAGATAGAGGATTTGTATGGATAGTAATAGGTATAATTTTATTAATAAGTAAAAAATACAGAAAAATTGGATTCACAATGTTAATTGCTTTAGCTGTAACAAGTATTATTGGTGAAGGAATTATAAAAAATATTATACAAAGGCCAAGAGCCTTTATAACTTTTCCAGATATAGAAATAATAATTAAGGCGCCTTTATCATATTCATTTCCATCAGGACATACTGCATCTTCATTTGCTGCAGCTGTGGTACTTGGATACTACATAAAGAAGTGTAGATACTTATTTTATTTTTTTGCGGCTCTTGTTGCATTTTCAAGATTATATTTATTTGTACATTACCCATCAGATATAATTGGAGGAATAGTACTAGGAATTTCATGTAGCTTAGCTACTATAGAAGTTATAAATAATATAAAAATAAAAAAACTATCATGAACATGGTAGTTTTTTATTTATTAATAATTATGTAATATATGCATTCGTTATGAATTATATAATTAGATTGTTAATAAAAATTTAAGAGAGAGGGTAACGATATGAACTTAATATTAAAATTTGTAGATATCATATTACATTTAGATAAATATTTAAGTGTAATAACTGCAAATTATGGAATATGGATATATGCAGTATTGTTTATAATAATATTTCTTGAAACTGGATTAGTGGTAACTCCATTTTTACCTGGAGATTCAATAATTTTTGCTTCAGGAGCTCTTGCAGCAATAGGTGCAATGAATGTAGGTAGTTTACTTATCATATTTTACGTAGCAGCTGTATTAGGTGATACTGCTAATTATTACATAGGTAAAAAAATTGGAAGTGGAATAATGGAAAAGGAAAA
This sequence comes from Clostridium sp. D46t1_190503_E9, assembly GCF_015555225.1. NCBI lineage: Bacteria > Bacillati > Bacillota > Clostridia > Eubacteriales > Clostridiaceae > Clostridium > Clostridium sp. D46t1_190503_E9. The sequence continues at coordinate 273,583 of NZ_JADNKB010000003.1, read as the reverse complement.
GGTGAAATTCATAAATAAAAATTATTTAATAAAGGCAAATAATTATTATGAGAAACATGGAGCTATAACAATAGTTCTATCTAGATTTATACCAATAATAAGAACATTTGCTCCTTTTGTTGCTGGAGTAACTAAGATGAATTATAAAAGTTTTATAAAGTATAATCTAATTGGTGGGGCTTTATGGGTGCTATTATTTTTAATCGGAGGGTTTGCATTAGGAAACTTACCAATAGTAAAAAGTAATTTTTCAATAATAGTAATTGCAATTATAATAATTTCAATTATACCTGCAATAGTTACATTTATAAAAGATAGAAAAGAAGAGTCAATAGAGCTACAATAATTAAATCCTCTTAATGAGTATAAATTTAATTTTAAAGCAAAATATAATAATATATTCATTTAGGAGGTATAAATTATGGTTATGGAAGAAATAGAAAATAAAATGAAAAGACTATATAAACAAGTAAAGTCAGGAAAGATGACTCAGGAAATAGCAGAAGAAATATCAGAGTTAGCAGATAAAGTTGGGGACATGGGTGAGAATGCTAAGGAAAGTATGAAAAATATGATGAATGATATGAAAAAAGCTATGAAAAAAATGAAATAGAGTAAAAGGCTAACTAAAAATATTAATTTTGGAATTTTTTTAGTTAGCCTTTTATATTGATATATAAAGGATGGGTAATAGATTTTGTGAAAAATTACAAAAAATATGCATCTAATTGTGATAAAATACTATTGAATAAAAACGATTGCAAGAGTATAATCAAGTTAAGATAAAGAATAAAGATAAAACAATTTATTATTTTCTGGAAACGTTACCTGTTTCATGGAGAAATAAGAAAATATAAATTTGTTTTATAATGGGGGAAGCTTATGTATGGGTTAAAAAACTCTTTCCAAAAAATAAGTGAAGAAATTCAAATTCCCTTCAAGATAAGTGAAAAAGATGGATCTGTAATAGCTAATTTCTTACAAGGAAATAATTCGAAAATTGTAAGTAGTATTTTGAAAATGCCAACAGAAGAGTTGCTGTTAGAAACATATGAAAATTACAGTAACTGTATTAGTTTGCTAAAATACTGTTTAGAACAGGAGTTAAGCAATGCAGTGAAATCGAAAGAAGAAATAATAGCAGATATAATAAAGGGAAAAGAATTTTCTAATGATATTCTAAAAGAAGTGATAAAAGACAAGCCTTTTAAATTAATACTTATTTATTTAAAGGACAAGCAGTCTAAGGCTATAAAGTTAATAGAGAAAAAACATTTAGAAGATGAGAGTATAATAGTCATTCAAGATGAATATATTCTTGTAATAAGTAAAAATGATATCAGTGATGATAGCATTAAAGAAATTCTTCTAGGAATAAAAAAGAATATAACTGAGAAATGTTATATAAGTTATTGTAATATTGATGAGTATAATGAATTAAAAGAAAAGTTTGAGTATCTTAAAGCAAACTTAGAAATTTGCTTAAAATATGAATTGCCATCAAAAATATATACCGAAAATTCATTGCTTCTAGAAAAAATGATAAAAAACGTAGAAGAAAAAGAAATTAATAGAATATATAGGCAATTTAATGATACTTTCTCTAAATTAGATGACGATCTTATAAAGACTATAGAAATATTCTTTAGTGAAGGTCTAAAAATAAGTGAGTCTGCAGATAAGTTATACATTCATAGAAATACTTTATTTTATAGGATAGATAAAATAAAGAAAATAGTCAATTATGATATATCGAATTTCAATGAGGCAGTAGAATTTAAAATTTTATTTCTATTGTGGAAGGAATCATGGCATAGGAGTAACTTATAAAATTTTATGGTAACGGTACCGGTAAGGTTGCCTGTAAACATTAACATCAAATTAGTTAATAAACCTAAAAGGGTTTATAAATATAAAAATCTAAAATTAGATTTTGGGAGGAATTTATTATGGTAAAACGTTCAAAATTATTAGCAGTTTTAATTGCTGGTGTAATTGCTGCAACTTCTTTAGTTGGTTGTGGCGGAAAAGATGAAAAAGGAGCTACTACTGATGGTGAAAAGAAAACTTTAACAGTTTGGTCACACTTTACTACTAATGAAGTTAAAGAATTTGAAAAGGTAGCTAAGGCTTGGGGAGAAGAAAATAACGTTGAAATTAATGTTGTTGAAGACCAAGGAAAGTTCCAAGACATGATTCAAGCTCTTCAAAGTGATAATGGTCCAGACCTTGTATTAGGTGTTCCACATGATAATTTAGGAACATTCCAAAAAGCAGGTGTAATTGCTGAGGTTCCAGAAGGAATGGTTTCAGCTGATAAATATACTTCTCAAGGTATAGTTGATGCAGTTACTATAGGTGGTAAAATTTATGCAGTTCCATTTGCTCAAGAAACAACAGCAATGTTCTATAATAAAGATAAAGTTAAAGAAGTTCCAAAGACTATGGAAGATTTAGTTGCAATGGCAAAAGAAGTTGGATTTGAATATAACGTTAACGATTTCTTCTTCTCATATGCATTCTTATCAGCTGGCGGCGGATATGTTTATAAAAATAATAATGGAACATTAGATCCAAATGATATAGGTCTTGGAAATGAAGGAGCAGTAGCAGGACTTCAATTTATTTCAGATTTAGTTAATAAGGATAAATTAATGGCAGCAGATATCACTGGAGATATAGCTAAGGGTGACTTTACATCAGGTAAAGCTGGGTTCTACTTCTCAGGTCCATGGGATGTTTCAGGTGCTAAAGAAGCTGGATTAAACTTTGGGGTAGTTCCAATGCCAACTTTAAATGGTAAAGCTCCACAAACATTCTTAGGTGTTCAAACTTCATTTGTTAATGAAAATTCCAAAAATAAAGATACTGCTTGGAAACTTATGGAAGAATTCGTTAATAAAGGACAAGATGTAGTATATAAAACTGGTAGCAGAATTCCTGTAGCTAAAGATTACGTAATTGATGATGAATATACTAAGGCATTTATGGAACAAGCAAAAGTTGCTATGCCAATGCCAAACATAGTAGAAGTTCAAGCTATGTGGGAACCAGCAGCAAACAACTTAAAGTTATTAACAGCAGGATCAATAGATGCTAAAACAGCTGGGGAAAATATAGTAAATCAAGTAAAAGAAGGTATAAAACAAATAAAATAATATATGTAGCTAAATAGAGATAGGTGTATTAACCTATCTCTATATAAGATAAAGGGGGATTTTAAATGGGCATGAAGAGTAAAAGTCGTAAAGCTTATTATTTTTTAGCACCAGCACTTATTTCAATATTTATATTCACACTACTTCCAGTACTATCAACAGTATACTATGCTTTTACTGATTATACTCAGTTTTCAAAAGGTGAAATTAATTTTGTAGGTTTTTCTAACTTTATAGAGGTTCTGACAGGACCTTTTAAAGAAACATTTTTACCTGTATTTGCATGGACATTGATTTTTGCAATAATATCTACTCTTGGATGTTTCTTCTTAGGATTAGTTATAGCATTAGTTTTAAATAATCCTAACATAAGAGAAAGAGGAATATATAAGGGAATATTAATACTTCCTTGGGCATTACCAGTATCAGTTGCAATTTTATCATTCCAAGGTTTATTTAATGGAAGTTATGGACAAATAAACAACTTATTAATGCAATTACACATAATCCAAGAGCCTATAAAGTGGTTAACAGATCCAAATTTAGCTAGGCTAAGTATAATAATAGTTAATATATGGCTTGGATTTCCGTATATGATGAATGTTTGTTTAGGTTCATTATCTGCAATACCAGAAGTTTATTATGAAGCAGCAATGGTTGATGGAGCAAGTAAGTGGAAACAGTTCACAAATATAACTTTACCATCAATAGCTAAGACAGCTTATCCACTTATAATCTCATCATTTGCATTTAATTTTAATAATTTCAGTTCAGCTTTCTTAATAACAGGAGGTGGCCCTCCAAGATTGACAACACAATTTGCAGGTTATACAGATATACTAGCATCAGTAAACTACAAGCTTTCAATTCAATTCGGAAGATTTGATATTGCATCAGCACTTAGTATAATTATATTTATAATAATTGCATCAATTTCATTTGTTCAAATGAAAGCATCTGGTCAGTTTAAGGAGGTTGATTAATATGCAAACAGAGGTAAATTTAAAGAGTCTATCAATAAAAAAGGATAAAGTAGTATATAAAAAGAAATTAAGATCTGATGAAATTAGAACGGCTTGGCTTGGGAGAATTTTCCTATGGTTAATGATAGCAATAACATTAATCCCTATAGTGGCAGTTATCTCTGCGTCAATGGCAAAAGGTCAAGCGTTTAGTCAAACAACTTTCTTCCCTGCGGAATGGACTTTAGAAAATTATAGAAGAGTATTTGAAAAGACAAATTTCTTATTATGGCTTAAGAATTCATTAATTATCTGTACAGCTGTAGCATTGGTTCAATTGCTTTTATCAGTACCAGCTGCATTTGCTTTTTCAAAGCTAAGATTTTGGGGAAGAAAAAATGGACTTATGAGTTTACTAATACTTCAAATGTTCCCAGCAGCTATGGCATTGCCAGCAATAATTGGAATAGTTTTTACTTATAATTTAACTAATAAACCATGGGTATTAATATTAATATTAGCTGGTGGTAGTGCATATAATATATGGCTTTTAAAAGGGGCAGTAGATGGAATCCCTGATGAATTAGTTGAAGCAGCTTATATAGATGGAGCATCAACTTGGAAGGTATTCTCAGCAATAATATTACCTTTACTTAGAAATATGTTAATAGTTATATTCTTATTTGCATTCATAGGTGCTTATGGTGAGTTTATGATATCATCAGCAATATTAAAGAATGCAGAAGCGCAAACTATAATAACAGGATTACAAAAATTTATTAAAGATCAATTCTCTGCAAACTGGACAATGTATTCAGCTGCAGCAGTAATGGCATCATTACCAATAGTATTTATATTTATGCTTTTACAAAAATATATAGCAACAGGATTAGTTTCAGGTTCAGTAAAAGAATAATGATTTTACCCTTAAATTAAATCTTATGGTATAATAAATGTAGAAATTAATGGAAACGATACCGAATAATTTGTCGGAATTTGGAGGGAGTTATGATAAACATAAGAGATATTGCAAAAATTGCTGGGGTAGGAGTTAGTACAGTTTCGAGAGTTATAAATAATCATCCAGATGTGAAAGAACAAACTAGAGAAAGAGTATTAGAGGTAATAAGAGAAAATAATTATGTACCTAATAATAGTGCTAGGAACCTAAAAAAAAATAATACAAATAATATTGGAGTATTAATAAAAGGGGTTTTTAATCCATTCTTCTCAGAAATGTTAGACTCAATAAGTAAAAGGATTTCTAAAGCTGGATATTCTATGATTTTAGAGCATCATGATTATTTAAGTGATGATGAAATGAATAACTTAATATCCATGATAAAGGAAAAGAGGCTACAAGGGGTAATTTGTTTAGGAGGAAACTTTACAGATGTAAAAAATGATGATTTTAATGATATAAATGTACCGGTTGTATTAACTTCAATAAATCATAAATATGGAAAAGAGTTTTCTAATTTCTCATCAGTGTCTATAGATAATGAAAAATCTGCTTATTCAGCTACACAGTATTTAATAAATAATGGACATAAAAATATAGCTATAATGCTAGGCGATGAAAATGACTTTGGAATTGGATATCTAAGAGAAGCTGGTTATAAAAAGGCATTAAGTGAAAATAACATTGAATTTAATAGAAATTATAAAATTCTAGGACATTATGATTATAGAGGAGCATATGAAGAAACAGATAAGTTATTGAAGAACAATAAAGACGTTACAGCTATATTTGCTATATCAGATATAATGGCTGTAGGGTGTGCAAAGGCTATAAAGGATAATGGGTTAGAAGTAGGAAAAGATGTTGCAATAATTGGATTTGATGGTATGGACATTAGTGAATTTTATAATCCTGCAATTACAACAGTAATACAACCTAAAGTAGAAATGGCGAAGATAAGCGTAGATTTATTACTAGATTTAATAGCTAATAAAACTGATAATAAACACGTTATACTGAATACAGAGCTGATTGAAAGAGAATCAACAAATTTCAAGATAAGTAAATGAAAATTAATCTATTCATGATATTATGAAAACTTTTATCATGAATAGATTATATATAATATATAGATTTAAAATAAATTGTTTATAGCCCTCAGGCATATAAGTAAATCTCTCTTATGTATTAATATAATAGATTAATAATTTATTATAAATAATTCTCAATATATAATAATAATTATAATATAGAAATAGGTTTTATGAGAAATGAGGTAAAATTTATGAAAAGAAGTAGTGGTATATTGATGCATATTTCATCATTACCAGGTAAATATGGAATAGGCACATTTGGAATGGAAGCGTTTGCCTTCGTTGATTTTTTGAAAAAAAGCGGACAAATGTATTGGCAGATATTGCCGTTAGGACAAACTAGTTATGGAGATTCACCATATCAATGTTTTTCAGCATTTGCTGGTAATCCATATTTTATAGATTTTGAATTGTTAGAGAATGACGGGTTATTAGCTAAGGAAGATTATTCAACCTTAGACTATGGTTCAGATGAAAATAGTGTAGATTATGCTAAATTGTTTATAAATAAAAATAAAGTATTAAGAATAGCATATAAAAACTCTAAAAATAAGTATGATAAAGAAATAAACAAATTTATAGAGGAAAATAAATTTTGGTTAGAAGATTATGCTTTATATATGGCTGTTAAGAATCATTTTAATTTAGTTAGTTGGCAAAATTGGGATGATGATATAAGACTTAGAAAAAAAGAAGCTATAGATTCTTATAAATCATTGTTAAAGGATGAAATTGATTATTGGATATTTGTTCAATATATGTTCTTTAAGCAATGGTATAGTTTGAAAAAGTATGCTAACGATAATGGAATTGAAATAATAGGCGATATTCCAATTTATGTAGCAGAAGATAGTGCAGATATATGGAGTAATCCAGAGTATTTTAATGTTGATGAAAATATGATGCCAATAACGGTAGCAGGATGTCCACCAGATACGTTTTCAGCTACTGGACAACTTTGGGGAAATCCAATATATAATTGGGTCAACTTAGATAAAGATGGGTATAGCTGGTGGATAGATAGGGTTAGAGAAAGTTTTAAATTATATGACGTAGTAAGAATAGACCATTTTAGAGGATTTGAAGCATATTGGGAAATACCATATGGTAATAAGACAGCAGAATTTGGACAGTGGACAAAGGGACCTGGAATAAAGTTATTTGATGCAATAAAAGATAAACTTGGAGATGTTAATATAATAGCAGAAGATTTAGGAATGATGACTGATGATGTCATAAAACTTAGAGATACAACAGGTTTTCCAGGTATGAAAATATTACAATTTGGATTTGGTGATGGAGATAGCAGAGACTTACCTCATAATTATCCAGTTAACTGTATAGCTTATACAGGTACTCACGATAATGATACTGTTTGTGGATGGTACAATGTTACAGGAAGCAAAGAGGAGATAGAAAAAGCCAAGAAGTATTTAAACTTAACTTATGAAGAAGGAATTGCAAGAGGATTAATAAGAGGAGCATGGGGAAGCCCAGCTTACTTAGCAATAACAACTATGCAAGACTTCTTGGGGTTAGGAAATGATGCAAGAATGAATATGCCTTCTACATTAGGTGGTAACTGGGTATGGAGAGCTTCGTCAAAGGATTTAAATGATAAACTAGCAAAAGAAATTTATTATTTAACAAAATTATATGGCAGAATAAAATAATTTTAACTAGATTATTAAAGTAATCCCCTATAAAAATTATAAATAAAGCTCATAGAGAATATTCTCTATGAGCTTTATTCATAATAATGTTAAGATATATAATATCTAAAAATTGTAATGTAGGTGGTTGAAAATGAGAGTTCTAGTAATGAGCGTTAAATTAAGAGCAAGCTGGGTACATTCTTTAAAAGAAAAGAGGATGGTGGTTAAAAGTATAACTCAAAAATTAAAAAATAAATTCAATATTTCAGTAAATGAAGTAGAAGATCAAGATATTCATCAAAGTATAGTAATTGCTATTTCAGGAATATGCTCAAGTAGTTCACAAGTGGATTCTACAATGGAGAATATAATTAATTTTATTGAGTCAAATACAGATGCGGAGATTATTAACATAGAAAAGGATGTTATTATGTTTAAATTTTTATAGGAATAAATACATAAAATTTAAAGTAGTGGGTTGACAATCCAATCCAATAAATGTATATTAATATCAATAGAAAAATTAAATAATTAGATTACGTTTCTTATCAAGAGTGGTGGAGGGACTGGCCCTGTGAAACCCAGCAACCTGTAATAGGATTAAATGATAAGTCTAATTTGTATTAGATAAAATTTTATTCTTATTAAGTTTGGTGCTAAATCCTGCAGCTTTTTTGCTGATAGATGAGAGAATAGATTAATATGTGAATTTACGCGCACTAGAGATTTATTCTCCGGTGCGCTTTTTGTTTTACTTTAAGTTTCATAAAAGGGGGAATGACTTGTGATTAAAATTAATAACTTAAGTAAAAGATTCAATGATGTTGAAGTTATAAAGGGAGTTTCACTTAAGATAGAAGAAGGAGAAATATACGGAATTATAGGGCATAGTGGGGCAGGAAAATCTACATTACTTAGATGCATAAATGGCCTAGAGAGTTATGAAAATGGATCAATTACAGTAATGGGAAGAGAAGTTAAAAAACTGAATGGACTAGAGCTTAGGGAGTTTAGAAAAAAGCTAGGAATGATATTTCAAGGATTCAATTTGCTCAATAGAAAAACAGTATCTGAAAATATAGCATTACCATTAGATGTATGGGGATATGAAGAAGAATATAAAAAATATAAGATTGAAAATAAAGAAAAAGGAATAAAGTCTTGTAGCTATAATAAATTTAAGAAAGAAAGAATAAAGGACAGAGTAGCTGAACTTCTAGATTTAGTAGGACTTTCAGAAAAAGCAGATGTAAAACCAGCAAGCTTAAGTGGCGGACAAAAGCAAAGAGTAGCAATAGCAAGAGCTTTAGCATTAGAGCCTAAGATTTTACTTTGTGATGAAGCTACTTCAGCTCTAGATCCTAAAATAACAAAAGATATACTATCACTTTTATCAAAGATAAATAAAGAATTAGGTATAACAATTGTAATTGTTACCCATCAAATGGAGGTAGTTAAAGAGGTTTGTGAAAAAGTTGCTTTAATAGAAGGGGGCATTTTAAAAGAAGAAGGTAATTCAGAGGACTTATTTTTAAAACCAGAAATCTCTCTTAAGAAATTTTTAGGAGAGCAGGATGATGAGTTACTACCTACAAATGGGATTAACATAAAGCTATTTTTTCCAAGTACATCATCAGAAAATGCTATTATTACAAAAATGGCTAGAGAGTTAGATATAGATTTTTCAATAGTTTGGGGGAAATTAGAAAAATTTAGAGAAGATGTGCTTGGTAACTTAGTAATAAATGTAGATCTAAATGATAAAGAAAGAGTAATAGAATATTTAGAAAGTAAAAATGTGGTATTGGAGGTGCTTAATTAATGTCAGAAATATTAATACCAGCGTTTAATAAAACAATTGCAATGGTTTTTTTCTCAACATTATTTTCGCTTATATTAGGATTTATACCAGCAATTATATTAGTAGTTACAGCTCCAAATGGATTAAATCCTAATAAGATTATATATAGAGTTTTAGATACAATAATAAATATATTAAGAGGGTTCCCATTTTTAATTTTAATGGTAGCAATAATACCACTTACAAAGTTAATAGTAGGAAAGTCAATTGGTACACCAGCAGCTATAGTTCCACTAACAATAGCAGCAGCACCTTTTGTAGCAAGAATAATAGAATCATCCTTAAAAGAAGTAGATCCAGGAGTTGTAGAAGCAGCCAAATCATTTGGGGCATCTAATACACAAATAATTTTTAAGGTTATGCTAAAAGAGGCAGTTCCATCAATAATATCAGGATTAACATTAACTGTAATAAGTATAATAGGATATTCAGCTATGGCTGGAACAGTAGGTGGTGGCGGACTTGGTGATGTAGCAATAAGATATGGATATCAAAGATATCAAACAGATGTTATGATTGTGACAGTAATAATTCTAATAATAATCGTACAAGCATTACAGTCGCTAGGAAACTATCTATATAAAAAATTATCAAAATAAAGTTTATAAAAATTAAATTAATATATAGAAGATAAATGTATGAAAGACATTTAACTAAAAGAACTCTATAAGAGTTATATCCTAAATTATCAATTGTCAATTATGCATTATCAATTATTTCGAGGGGGTTAAAGAAATGAAAAAAAAATCAATTTTATCATTATTATTAACAGGGGCTTTAGCAATAAGTTTAATAGGTTGTGGAAATGCAAATAAGGAAAATGAAACAGGGGCAAAGAGTGAAGATAAAACAATAACAATAGGGGTTACTCCAGTTCCTCATAAGGAAATAGTAGAAGAGATAAAACCTGATCTTGAGGCAGAAGGATATACAGTAAAAATAGTAGAGTTTACAGATTATGTAACACCTAACACAGCTTTATCAGAAAGTGAATTAGATGCAAACTACTTCCAAACAATTGCATATTTAGATGAAACTAATGAAGGAAAAGGCTTAGATTTAACTTATACAAAAGGTATTCACTTAGAACCTTTAGGGGTTTATTCTTCTAATATTAAGGATTTAAATGAATTAGAAGAAGGAGCGACAGTTGCAGTACCAAATGATCCATCAAATGAAGCAAGAGCTTTAAGAGTACTAGAAGGTGCAGGGTTAATAAAGTTAAAAGACGGTGAATTAGTTACACCAAATGATATAACAGAGAATCCTAAGAAACTTAAATTTGAAGAGCTTGAAGCGGCTCAATTACCAAGAGTTTTAGAAGAAGTAGGTATTGCCGTTATTAATGGAAACTATGCCCTTGAAGCAGGATTGAATCCAGCTGAAAATGCTATTTATTTAGAAGATGCAACTAACGATGCTTCAAAAAAATATTATAATGTATTGGCTGTAAAAAAAGGAAACGAAGATAGTGATAAAATACAAGCTTTAACAAAGGCTTTAACATCAGATAAAGTTAAGAAATTTATTGAAGAGAAATATAATGGATCAGTAATTCCAGCTTTCTAGAAATTAATTAAAATATAAAGAATTTAAGAGATTTATTGAAAAGAAATATAGTAAAATATAAAAATTAAAATGGAAGAGTAAGTAAGAAAATAAGCTTTTACTTGCTCTTTTAATTTGCATTTAGAATTATAAGAATTTATATATGATATAATAATTATAAAAATATAATTAAAATAATGCTTTGAAATAGGGGGCATAGATGAAAAAAGTACATGTTTTATCAATTATTATACTCATATTATTTTTACAAGGATGTACTAAAAAAGAGGAAGTTATAGAGTGTGATAAAAGTAATTTTATAACAAATAGCATAAAAGACGAAAATATGGATGAGAAGATAGGTTCAAATATAGATAAAAAGATAGATGAAATAGTAGGAGATTATAAGGATAATATATCTATATACTATAAGAATCTAAATACAAATGAGGAATATATATTAAATGCAGATAAATATTATGTAGCAGCAAGTACAACGAAAGTACCTTTATGTATGATGATTTTAGATCAAGTTTTTGAAGGTACAATATCATTAGAAGATACTATTTATTATGAAGAAGCAGATAGTGAAGGTGGAAGTGGAGTTTTATACTACTTGCCAGAAGTGCCGGACATAACTATTGGAGAAGCTGTTTATTTATCTATTGTTGAATCAGATAATGTTGCTAAAAATATGTTACATAGAATAAGCGATATATCATTAACAGATTATTTAAGAGGTATAACGGAAGATGATAGTATTCCTTATGAAAATTATATTACAGCAGAGCAGCTATATATAGTATTAAAAAGATTATATGAAAATCCAGATAATAATCCTTACTATGAAAAACTTATAGAATACATGAAAGAAACTGTATTTCATGATAGAATAGATAAATATGTGCCTTATGATATAGTATCGCATAAAATTGGAGATTATTATAGATATTATCATGATTTTGGAATAGTATATGCTAAAGATCCTTATATAATAGTAATATTAACAAAGGACATAGGTGATTTAAGTGAGGAGCCTTATGAAAATGGAAGTGAAGATGAAAGATACCTTTTAGATTGGGGTAATGAAGCCTATGAAATGATAGCAAATATATCAAAAGAAATATACTTAATGGTTGAGGAAGATTATTAATAGGTGAAAAATATGGAAAAATTATATTACATAGATCAATATTTAAAAGACTTTGAAGCAAAAATTGTAGGTATTAAAAAAATAGATAGTAAATTTCATTTAGCCTTAGATAGAACAGCATTTTTCCCAGGTGGTGGAGGCCAAGTTTGTGATTTAGGTGAGTTAAATGGAGTAAAGGTATTAGATGTATATGAAGAAAATAGGGAAATATATCATGTTGTTTCAGAAGATATATCAGACCAAATTAACGTTAAAGGTAAGATTGATTGGGATAGAAGAGAAGATGGAATGCATCAGCATTTAGCTCAACATGTATTATCAGGATGCTTTTTTAAACTTTTTAATAGAAATACATTAAGTATTCATTTAGGAAAAGATATTAGCACAGTAGATATTATTGGGTATTTAACTGAAGATCAAATAAGAAAAGCTGAAAAAATGGCAAATGAGATAATAAGAGAAAATATTTTAGTAGAGAGCTTAGTACCTAGCGAAAAAGAGCTGGAAAATATGAATTTAAGAAGAGATTTGCCTAATACAGAAGAAGAAATAAGAGTTGTTAAAATTGGTGATTTAGATATTAATGCTTGTTGTGGGGTTCATCCAAAGAAAACTTTAGATTTAAAATTAATTAAAATTAGAAAACACGAAAAAAATAAAGATAATACTAGAATTGAGTTTTTAGCTGGAGAAAGAGCAATTAAAGATTCTTTATTTAAAGATAAAGTATTAAAAGATATATGTAATTATTTAAGTAGTAATGAGGAAGAGGCATTAAATAGTATTAAAAATTTAAAAAATAATATAGACGGTTTGAATAATTTAAAAAGAAAACTAGAAGAAGATCTTATAGAATATGAAATAGAAAATATGATCCTTAATTCAAGTAAAGAAACTGATTTGACAATTATAACAAAGATATTTAATGAAAGAAGTATTGATTATATAAGAAAATTAGCTAATAGATTAGTTGATAGAGGTAATATTATTTGTTTATTTGCAACTATAAATAATAATAAATCCAATATATTATTTTCATGCTCTAAAGAGTTGGAGAAAGTTAATATGGGGCAACTTTTAAAAGAATCAATTAAGGAAATAAAGGGAAAAGGTGGAGGAAATAAAATATTGGCTCAAGGATCAGGAGAAAATATAGATATTGAAAATTATATTAATAGTATCAAAAATAAAGTAAAAGAAAATGAAATTTAATGGAAAGCTACTCCTAGATTTGAGAATTTGGAGTAGCTTTTATGTTTTTCTAATAATTAATGAAGATATTAGGACTATAAGATGATTAATTTTTCTATTTGTCAAAAATGAAGATGGAGATATTAATTTTGTAACCAAGTGTTGAAGTTATAAGTATACTAAATTATGAATTAATACAATATTTATATTCTTATATATAAATAATAGGAGGGACAGAATTGGCAAAATGGGTGTTAGATGCAGCACATGGAGGCAATGACCCAGGGGCAATAGGAAAACATGGTAGAAGAGAAGCTGATATAGTCTTAGAAGCAGTATATGAAGCTAAAAGATTGTTAGAAAGAAATGGAGAAATAGTATTACTGACTAGAGCATCAGATGCAAATTTAGATGCAAAAGACAGGGTAAATATAGCCAATAACTGGAATGCAGATTATTTTGTTAGCTTCCATATGAATTCCTTTGTTGATGATTCAATAAAAGGAAGTGAAATAGTAATCTTTGAAAAAGGAGGTAAATCAGAAGATTTAGCAAAATTTATTAAAGATGAGCTATTAGCAAATTTAAAGTCTAATGATAGAGGAATAAAAGAAGCAAGTTATACTGTGCTAAGAGAAACTAATATGCCTGCGGTCATAATTGAAGCAGAATTTATATCTAACGAAGACATAGAGAAAAACTTTAGTAGTATTAAATATGGGTACATGGTAGCCAAAGCTTGTTTAGCTATGGTTGATAAGGTTTTAATTGATATTCCAATAAAAAAACCTAAAACTCCAGCAAGAGAAGGATGGAGAATTTGTTTAGGATATTATCGGGATTATGAAGAAGCAGAAGAAGAGTTAATTAAATTAAATAAAAATGGGCTTAAAGGAGCTTATATTGTTCCATACCCTGAGGAAAATGGGAAAAGTGAAAATGTGAAAGAGTAAAGAGTTAAGGAAATAACTTAGAGTAGCCGAGTTATGAAAAGAGAAAAAGTTGAAGCTATGAAAAAGTAAAATAATGAAGGAAAACTATTCTAAGGCAGTAAAATCAAGGACTTCAAAGGGGCTAACGTTTCGTTAGCCCATTTGAAATTGTGTAGTAAACCTCTTGAATGGATTGAAACATTTAGATAAAATATATCAAAGTAAGTAGGACGGTGTTACTTTTGAAGAAGATACCTACTTTTATGTTGCTAATAGGAACTGTTTTATCATTAAATTTCCTCGCAAATAATCAGACTAATGTAGTTGGTGATTACGATAAGAAATAGGTGTAGAAATAACAGTATTATTTGACATATATGAAAATAGCTTTGAGTAGAATAGTATTTATGAAATATATTGGAGTTACTAAAATAAAGAATTAAAAAGGAAGTCGCGTTTCGCGACTCCCATGTAAAATAGGTAATTAAAATTTTGAATTTATGTATATTAATTAAAAATAAAATAAATTAAAAATAGAATAAATTAAAAATAGAATAAATTAAAAATAGAATAAATTAAATTTGTTACCAAGTAAATATATGCTTGGTTTTTTTGTTATGAAAAATATTTCTTGGTGTCTCGGAACAATTTATAAGAAAAGTAGTATAATATAATTAAGTAGTAAAAAATATTTTAGTAATAAATAATTATGGATCAATAAAAATAAGAGGAGAATGAGAATGAATTATTTAGATTTATATCTGCAAAGGAATAACAGTAAGAGATATGATGTATATAAAAAAACTGGAGTTAGTCAACAATTGCTTGCAACTCATACAAATAAGAAAATAGAAAAGTATTCAAATAAGGTAATAATGGCTTTAGCTGAAACTTTAAATAAAACTCCAGGTACTGTATTGGATGAACTTATAGCTTTAGAACAAGAAAATCCAGCATTTGAAGCTTTTAATCCATCAGAATTATTAATTGGATTAGAGTATAAATATGACATTATAATTATAAAAGGGGCTTATTGTAATGAGATATATAAGCTGATGAAAGGACAACTTTCAGAGACAGAGAGTATGGGGTTTGAGCTAGGTAGTGCAGGAGTAGCAAGTGTTCTTGCTTATGCAATTAATATGGTAAGGGACTTATTTAGTAATTCGGATAAACTTCAAAAAGAAATAGAAAGAAAAATAATATTATATAAATTAGTAGAAGCAAGTCATGAGCAATTAATCTTAAGATTAAAACAACTTGATTATTAGGGAAAATTCACAAAAGGTTTCATTAGGTCAAGAGACATATATGAAAATATTAGAATTAACTTTTGAGGCTGAGCCAATTTTTAAAACATTCATTTATCAAAATACTCTTTATAGGATACAAATTGATGGACTAAATACTAGCAATCCATATAAAAGAAGGATTGTAGGAAATAGATTAATTGAAAGAGAAGAATTAGATAGAGTCTCATACGACTTATATTATAATGATAGTTTTATGGAAACTGTTTTTTGGTATAGAAAAGTACAATAGAAAAATAGGGGGCTGTGCATAATTAGAAATGTAAAATTTAGAATGTAGAGTTAAGGTGAATACTACTGAAAGTAGTTTTTAAATAATATAAATTTAAGTATTTCAGGATGAAATACTACCTTAATTTTAAATTTTACATTGGTATAACTTTATGCAACAGCTCCTTTTAAATTTTTATTTATTAAATTTTTTCATTAAATAAGCTGTATATTTCTTTTTCGTCCAAAGTTTCTTCTTCTATAAGATTCATAGCTATTTTATTTAGAATTTTTTTATTCTCTTTAAGCAATTCTAAAGTTTCTTCATATAGTGAATTAACAAGTTCCCTACATTCTTCAACTATTGGATTTCCATAACTATTTGAAAGAGGTCCGAGGCTAGATAGTTTTAATAAACCTAATGTTTTTCCCATGCCATATTCTGAAATCATGGACATTGCCATTTCTGTTGTTTGACTTAGGTCACCTTGAGCTCCAGTTGAAATTTTATCTTTTCCGAATATAATTTCTTCTGCTGCTCTTCCGCCAAGGAGTACCATAATTCTATTTTTTAGATAATCTAATCTTTGATAAGAACTATCTTTAGGTATAGTTAATGTATAACCACCAGCACCTTTAGTTGTTGGAATTATAGTTATTTTTGAAACTTTATCGTCAGGTGTTTTTAATAATGAAACAAGAGCATGTCCAGCTTCATGGTATGAAGTTAATAGCTTATCTTCTTCAAGATAATGACTTCTTTCCTTTTTCTCATAACCAGCAAGAACAATAGAGTATGCTTTATTTATATGATCTTGAGTCAGCGAGACAGAATTTTCTTTGGCTGCTATAATTGCAGCTTCATTAATTAAGCTTTCTAGTTTTGCACCTGAAAAGTATGCAGTTTTTTTAGCGATATCTTTTAAATCAATGATATCGTGAGGCTTGTTTTCTAAATGTAATGATATTATTTTTTCTCTAGCACTTATATCAGGTAATGAAACCTCTATATGTCTATCAAATCTACCAGGTCTTAATAATGCTGAATCAAGAGTATCTAATCTATTAGTTGCAGCAATAACAACTATTCCTTCTTGTTCACCAAAGCCTGACATTTCGGTTAATAGAGCATTTAAGGTTTGATCTCTTTCATCATTTCCACTAGATGCACTAGAGCCACCTCTTTTTTTACCTATTGCATCTATTTCATCTATAAATATAACAGCTTTACCTTGAACTTTTGCCTTTTTAAATAAATTTCTTATCCTAGCAGCACCAACCCCTACATATACTTGTACGAAGTCTGATCCACTTAATGCATAGAAAGGAACTTTAGCCTCACCAGCAACTGCTTTAGCAAGTAAGGTTTTACCTGTACCTGGAGAACCATAAAGGATAACTCCTTTTGGCATTCTAGCACCATAATCTTTATATTTTTGAGGGTTCTTAAGAAAATCTACTATATCCATAAGGCTTTCTTTTGCTTCTTCATTACCAGCTACAGAATCAAAGTTTAGAGCATTTTGATCTTCTGAAAAATCTTTAACATCTAAATTAGTCATGCTTGATGATCCAAGTTTTCTTTTATTAATAGTTACAAAAACAATTGAAACAATTGATATCAAAAGAATACTTGAAGCAACTGTTTTAGGAGTACTTGTACTATTTTGATCTAATACTTCTATATTATGTGTTAATAACTCTTCTTTCAAAGTAGGACTATCAGGATCATTTGTTGAATATTTTGTTCCATCTTTTAAGAATACAGTTAAATTAGAGTTATTATTAAAAATAACCTTGGAAATATTATTACTAGTTATATCTTCTAAAAAACCTGAATATTGTTTATTATGATTAGCTTTGGAGCCAAAACTTGTATATCCCAAAACTAATGTAGAAAAAATAGCAGTAACTATTGGTATCCAAATTATATTTTTCTTTATTTTATTCATCATTACCTCCTAAATAGAAGATGGATTTCTAAGAATATTGTAACATTTAAAAATATTTAGTCTAATTAAAATCATATATTTTTCCAATGTAAGTATTGGTGAATCTGTAAAATTGAAAAGATATCTTTTAAAAGTCTTACAAATAGAGTATACTTTAAGTTAAATTATTGACTAATTAGACTAATATCTTTAACAAGTAATATAGCAAGGAGAGGTTTTAAAAATGCTTAACTCAACTGTATTAACGTCAGAAGATATTACTGAGATAATCAATTTAAAAGGAAAAGAAAAAGGAATAGAGGTAACCCATATAGAAATTACTAATGGAGTAGCATTTTCAGGGAAAATTAGGGCGAAAATAAATGCTAGCTTTAAAGGAGTTATATATATAAAAAGTTTTTGTAATAATAAAATAATATTAGAAGCACAAAATTTAAATATAACTAGCTTAGGGTTATTGAAGGGAGCAAGCAATGTAATATTAAAGGCCATTGTAAAAATGCTTGGAGAAGATTATATAAATATAAAAGATAATAATATAATAATTGATTTAAATAAGGTAAAGAGTGATGGTACTTTATATAACACATCCATAAGTGACGTATATATTAAGGACAAGGCTTTATATATAATTGGGACAAATTTGGACATGTATTTAAATGCATAAATAACTTGTATTATAGGAGGTAATTATGAATATATCAGGGGTTAAGGTTTCGTTAACAGGAGAGGACTTATTAAGTATTATAAATGATTTTGTAAAGGTAGAAGGATTAAATTTATCTAAGATTGAAATTGGTGAGGAAATAAAATTATTTGGAAGCTACGTTAAAGGTTTTAAAATAGATTTTATTGCTGGAGTAAAAATTAAAAGAGTTGAAAATGGAATTATTCATGGGGAAGTTTCTTCATTTAAAATAGCTAAAATTAAGGTGTTTTCTTTATTAAGAAAAATGGCATTAAAATATACGCTTAAGTCATTAGAAGAAAAAGGAATAAATTATGAAGACGGAAAAATTGTTATAAATTTAAAAAGCTTACTAAAAGAAGTGCCTTATGTAGACCTAGATATTGCAGATATACATATTAAACAAAATATATTAAATGTGGATGTAGCAAATATAAATATTTCTTTAGATGGAAACTTAAAAAAGGAAGAAACTGAAGCTTTTGAAGATGAAGATGAAGAAGTCATTGAAGAAATTGATGAAAATATAGAAAAAGTAAAAGATTGTTATAGTAGTGGAAGAGGATATTTAGAAAATAAATTACCACAAAAAATAAAGACATATAGTGATTATTTATTTATAATACCAGATATGGCGGCTTTATTATATAGATTATTAAAAGATAAGAGAGTACCAGTTAAGACTAAGTTAATAATATCAGGAGCAATTGCATATATCGCATTTCCAACGGATATAATACCAGATAATATTCCCTTTATAGGTAAAGTAGATGAAATAGCAGTGGCGTTTTTTGCTATTGATAGGATTATAGCTGATGTTTCAACTAACATAATATTAGAAAACTGGGAAGGGAAAAATGATATAGTTCTAGTTATTAAAAATATAATAGAATATGTTACTAACTTTACTGGTGCAAGAAATGTGGAAAAAGTTTATAATTTTGTGGAAGAAGTCATGTCATTATAAAATAATGTACAATATTTGAAGATAATTTTAAGGAGCATAGAGTATGGGTAAAAAAGTTTATGCAATAAAAGAAGGATTTAATTCTACTACTAATGAAAAAGTAGAAAATATAATCGTTAATACATGGGCAGAATGTTTGAAATATGTAAAGGGTGTTAAGGGGGCAAAATATAAGAGCTTTGAAGATATAAATGAAGCTAAAAAGTTCTTAGAAGAAGGTAGTAAGTTATTAAAAAAGGGGATAGATAAATATCCAGAAGATTGTTTGCATATATATGTTGATGGAAGTTATAGTATAAGTTCTGAAAAGTATTCTTATGGATTAGTTGCAGTTAGAGATAATGTTATAGAATATATAGAATCATCAGCAGCAAAGGATAATACTAAAAGTAATATCAGACAAATTGCAGGAGAATTGGAAGCATCAATAAAAGGTGTTGAATATGCAATAAGGAATAAGGATAAAAAAGTTGTTATATTCCATGATTATGAAGGTATAGCCCATCATGCTACTGGATTTTGGGAAAGAAGAGAAGAATCATCTATTAATTACTATAATAAAATGAATGAATTAATTAATAGTGGCATAGAAGTTATTTTTGTAAAAGTTGATAGCCATACAGGTGATTTATTTAATGAAATTGCTGATGAAAAATGCAAACAAGAATTATCAATTGTTTCAGATAGAGTAGTTGATAAATGGCTAGATAAAAATGAATTATATGTAGCTAGTAACAAAATTAAAAAAGAAATACTAGAAATTGTTAGTGGAAAAGAAGAGAAAATAATAGTTGTAGGAAATAGTGAAGAGGATGTAGCCATATCACTTGATTCATATAATAATGAAGATTCTTCTAATGAAAATCCTACTAATATAGAAAATGAAAGTGTGAAAATAATAAATCAGTTAAATGTATTTATGAAAAAAATATCTTTAGAAAATCAGCTAGATGTATTAAAGTACGCTGAATATTTATATAATAAACAAAAATAATATAAATTCCATAATTTTCATAGAGTAAAGAAGATAATATTACTAATAATAAGTATATCTAATCAAGAATATTTATAGAGGTGATAATTATGGCAAAGATGATGAGAAGTATGGCAGCTGGTGCAATGCTAGGAATGGCAGTAAGCGCTATGGTTTTACCACAACTAGATAGAAGGACACAAAGAAATATAAGAAGAGCTAGTAAGAGAGCAATTAATATGGCTGGCGATGCTTATGATACAATAATGGGTTATATGAAGTAAAAGAGTAGGAAATCTACTCTTTTTTTGTTGTTATTATTAAAATAGCACTATAATTTATATAAATTCAATAACAATATTTACAATTTTTATAGTATTTTAGATATATTTAATGATATAATAAATAAAAAATGAAAAAATATTCTAAATTTGATTATAAAATTTATAATTTGACGAAAAAAATCTAATCTATAAAGTAGTTCAGTAACAATTACTATTTAAATTTGTTAAATTATGATATAATTGAATAAAAACAAAAAATTTGAAAAATTATTAATTTATAGTAATGAAAAGGAAGAGTATTGATGGAAATTCTTGCATTAGGGGAAAAAATAAAGAGAAGAAGAAAAGAATTAGATATGACCCTTAAAGATTTAGCTGGAGATAGGATAACCCCTGGACAAATAAGTTTGGTAGAATCAGGAAGATCTAATCCTTCTATGGATTTATTAGAATACTTAGCAGGTGCATTACAAACTTCAGTTGAGTACTTAATGGAGTCTGAAGAAACTCAGGCTGAAAAGATTAGTATTTATTATGAACAAGTTGCTGAATCTTATATTTTATCAGGAGATTATATAACAGGAGAAAAATATATAGAAAATGCTTTATATTATGTAGAAAAATATAATTTGGAATATAGAAAGGCAAAAATACTATATCTAAGGGCTGAAATATACATGGCTAAGGGCGAACTAACTTTAGCACAGCAATTTTTCTTATCATCAAACGTAATATTTATTAAAAATAATAATTATGAGGAAATTATAAATACTTTTTTAAATTTGGGTAAAATAACATTGAAGTTAAAAGCATATCATTCTGCTAATAGTTATTTAAGACAAGCTGAAAAGGTCTACTTAGATAATAGTATTGGCGATGATTCATTGCTTGGGGAAATATATTATTATATGGCTAGATCCTATTTTAAAACTGAAAATATAGGAAAGGCAATAGATTATTCATTTTTAGCAAAAAGTAAATTTGAGCAAGTTCAGAATAGAGAAGAGTATGCTAAAACTTTACTATTAATATCTGAAGAATATAATAAAAAGGGAGATCTAACTAATGCTATTAAGTACTCTCAAAAAACTTTGGAAGTATATAAAGAATTAGAAGAACTGAATAATATATCTGAAATAGAGAATAATTTAGGTAAGTTATTTTATGAGTTTGAAAATATAGAGGAATCCTTTAAACATTATGAAATATCTAAAGATATAAGAATGAGGAGAAAAGACTACAAGATAATAGATACTTTAATAAATATATGTGAGAATTATATTAAGTTAAAGAATATTTCTAAGTGTGAGGAAGTATTAGAAGAAATTGCTTCATATATGGAAGAAGATGATATGGAGAAATTAATAGATTTAAATATATTATGGTATAGAATTTATACAATAAAAGAAATGTCTAAAGAAGCGGAATATATTTTATTAGATACTTATAAGTTAGCTAGAACGAGCAATTTAAAGAAGCAATCTGCTCAGTTAGCAATTATGATAGGAAAATTTTATATAGATAATAAAAGAGATTTTGAAGCAGCTAAATATTTAGATGAAGGAGTTAATATTTTTAAGGAAATAGGAATACTTAAAAATTAACTCAAGCGGGGGTTTAAATGGAAATATTATCAACTGGAGAAAAAATTAAAAGAGCAAGGGTATATCAAGGGATAACTTTAAAAGAATTATGTGGAGATAAAGTATCCATATCAAAAATGAGCTGCATTGAGAATGGAAAAATAAAGGCAGATAAAGATATTCTAGAATATATATCTAACAAGCTTAAAATTGATTATGATTATTTAGTTAGAGATGTTGAAGAACAAATAGTTAGTAATCTTGAATTAATTAGAAATAATTCAATACCAGAAGATGAAATAGATGATGTGATAAACCATAATTTAAATTATGCTTTAGAATATTCCTATGATGATTTAGCGTTTGAGCTTATGCATATACTGTTTAATTTTTATGTGGAAAAAAATAAGGTTGAAAATATACAAATTATAATATCTCAATATTATGATTTGTACCAAAAAAATAATACTCGTGAGAATACAATAACTTACTACATAGATATGGCTACATTTTTTTATAGTATTAAAGAGTATAATGAAGCAGTAAATTATTATAGTAGAGCAAAGGATCTTATAAAGGATTCTGAGAAGTTCGATAAAGAAAAATATTCATATATTTGCTATAAAGAAGGAAAGTCTTATGAAAAATTAGGATTATTACAAGAAACTTATAATTCTATAAAAGAAGCAATAGATTACATAACTTATATTGATGGTGATATTGAAAAAGGAGATATATACCATTGTTTTGCTACTGCATGTATTAAATTAAGAAAAAGTGATGCGGATAAATATATAAAATTAGCGTATGAATGCCAAAAGGAAAATACAATGATTTTAGCTTTAGCAAAAGGAAAAAATGGTGAGAGTTATTTTTATGTAAATGAAAGAGAAAAAGCCATTAAAGAGATTAAAGATGGAATAGACTTATTTCCACCTGATAATAAGGCGAAGTATGTTAAATTTTTAAATAAGTGTATAAAAACTCTTTATAATAATGAAGAGTACGATGTTGCATATGAAATTACTGATACAACATTAAATTTAGCTATTGATACGAATGATATAGTATTAATAGAAGAAGCTTATTATTTAAAAGGAATGATACTTCAAAAGAAGGGGCTATATATTCAAGCAGAAATGTATATGAATTTATCTTTGGATTCTTTATTTAAGTTTGCTAATAAAGAAAAAAGATATGAAAGATATTTAGACATGGCAGAAATGTATTATAAGCTAGGCGAAGTGAAGGATTCCCTAAAGTATTTTACTTTAGCTATGAAATTAGAAAAAGAATAAATAAAAGGTAGATTAGCCACCTTTTATTTATTCTTTTTCTAATTAAATATATAATAAATACTATAAACTTCAAGTTTCTATAGAATTTTTATTTTATCTATGCAGTTATTTAGATGGATGTAAAATTGCAGTTAACATGCTTAATATTGAGTATTTTGATAATATACCAGGCATAAAGAATAAGCCTCTCATTAAATAATCAATCCTTTCTAAACTTTTTTAGTTTATTATTATGATTAAATTATAGTTTAATCTAAGTATAAAAGCATTGACTTAAGTGTTGATATTTAAGTACATTTAAGTTATTAAAATTAAAATAAATAAATTAAAAAAGTACAAAGAAACCATAAAATTTGGTTTCTTTGTACTTTATTTAATACTTTTTATTAAAATTAGCTTAGCAGCATAACCCCTAAGTTCAGTAATTATATTTAGTATTACATTTTTCTTTGAATATTTAAATTCTATCTTAGGAAAAGATGCTTTGTGCAGAATTTCCTTTTCCTCTTTATTAAGTCTATCTGGTGAACCCATGGATAACCAATAATTATATGAAGATCCAACTCTTTCACTAATCTCGTAAGTAATGATTCTAGAAGATTTTTTTATATTTTCAATGTTTAAGGAAATTTTTCTTTTATATATTTTTCTTTTACCACGCTTAGTAAAAATATCTTCGAAGTTTTGCATTTCATTCAATTCATCATTATATGAATATAGCAAAATACAATATTCATCGTCCTTTTTAGTTACAATATATCCATTTTCCATTGCAACTATTTCATTTCCTAATTTGCTAAGCAAGTAATATGCGTAATAGGATGGTTTTCTAATTCCCATATCATTAACAAGTCCAGGGGCTCCTATAAATACTTCATTTGTTAGACTTATTTCTTTTTCTAAAACATCAAAAGCTCTTAAGAAGCTTAATGAGTTTTTATTAAAAATAGTATTATGAATTATATATGGAAGCATATAAGCAGTATCATAAATTTTATTTAAGCTTTTATCACATATAAAATCATTTTCAATGACATCTAAATTATACTCTTCAATTAAAAATGCACTTAATGACTTTTTGGTGTTTTTAGATATAGCTGGTGTAAATTGAAATTTAAATTGCGATACATCAATATAATCTATCTCTGAAAAATATTCAAAGAAGCTAGTTAGAACTTGTTTATATTTATCAAAAGTAAAATTAGAGTTATCAATTAATATAAGTGGTTTTAAATCTATATAATCTAAAAATTCTATTACACTTTTGGCTTTATTCCAATTATAAAAATCGGCTTTAGGAAATACTCCCATATCACTATTAAACATATTTTCGAGCCTTACATAATTAAAATGAAGTTCTTCTTGAATTTCTTCAAGAATATCTTTATTATCTTCTAATAATAAATCAAAGGCATCATCTAAATTTATAACTTCACTATAATCCTTGTTGAATTCTCCAAGACTATTATCCATATTTACATGAATTTTCCACAATTTATTTTCATAGTTAAAACGTTCATAATCATCTAATTCAGAAGATAAATATTCTAAAGCTTCTTCAAGTTTTAATATATCTATTTTTTTAATTTCTTCAAGTTCTTTTTCAGTTAATTTATTTTTCTTTCTATACTGAAGTGGAGTACAACCATAATAATTTTTAAAGTTTTTATTTAAATATCTTACATGAGAAAAACCAACTTCATCAGATATATCTGAAATACTCAAATCACTATCTAATAAAAGCTTAACAGATTCTTCAACTCTAGTTTGGTTAACTAAATCAGTAAAGCTATTTCCAGTTGCGTATTTAATCTCATGAGATAGATAATGAGGACTTAAGAATTCTTTTTTCGCAATTTCTTGTAAAGTTATATTGCTATCATAATTATTAAATATATATTTAGAAATTCTATGATATCGAGCTAATTGCTCAGTTTTTTCTTTTAGCTCTTCTTTTTCATAAGTTAAGTAGTGGAAGTTATTTATAAGGTGATATAATAAATCTATTAAAATTGATTCAATTTCCTTATCATAATCATCAAGTTTTTGAATAGCTTCACATAAGAGTTTGGCTAAAAAATTTCTAAGAAGATCATATTCTTCACCTTCTTGAGCACCATCATCAGTAGAATTTGTATAGAAGAATATATTGTTTATATCTTTATAATATTTTTCAAAAAAGTAAGGATCTATATGAAATATTAATACCTTATTATCTTCATTACTATAAATTCTGTGAGCCTCATCAACATTTATTATTTCTAATTCTTTCTCAAGTAACTCAAATGAGTCAGTATCTATATTAATGTTAACACTCCCACGTAAAACATATAATATTTCAATAGAATTATGCCAGTGAATAGGGTATTCTTGTATATTTGCATAAGTTATTTTAATTGGAGCATCTTCCTGGTAACTCACATATTCTCTTCTCATAAAATCCCCTCTTTTCTAATAGAATTAAGTTATAATTTAATTATAGCTTATTTATTAATAAATATAAAATTTTCAAAAAAATAAGCAAAATAAACTTTGACTTTCTTTGACTTTTGTATTATTATATGAATATAAGGATATATTAAATATGTTTGAGGTTGTAAATGTGAGGAGGAGTTAAGCATGAATATAGATAAAATGACCTTAAGAGTACAAGAAGCATTAAACAATGCTAGTTTAGTAGCGGTTAAATATAACCATCAACAAGTAGAGTTAATTCATCTATTTTGTGCATTAGTGGAACAAGAGGATGGATTAATACCAAATATTTTAACTAAGATGGGAGTTAGAGTTAAATCATTAGATGAAGATTTAAATAAAGTACTAGATAATAAGCCAAAGGTTTTGGGAGAAGGTGCTAACTCCTCTGGAGTTTATGCTACAAGACAAATCGAAGAAGTTTTAGTCAAGGCTGAAGATATAGCTAAAAAATTTGAGGATTCTTATATAAGCGTAGAGCATTTAATGCTTGCAATAATTGAAGTAGATAAAAATGGAGAAGTTAAAAGGTTATTAGATAAATATAATATAAACAAGAAGAATTTCATGGAAATTCTAAAAGAAGTAAGAGGAAATCAAAGAGTAGAAACACAAGATCCAGAAGGAACATATGATGCGCTTAGCAAGTATGGAACTAATCTTACAGACTTAGCTAAAAAACATAAGCTTGACCCAGTTATAGGAAGAGATGATGAAATTAGAAGAACAATTAGAATACTTTCAAGAAGAACAAAAAATAATCCAGTGCTAATTGGAGAACCTGGTGTTGGTAAAACTGCAATTGTAGAAGGATTGGCAGAGAGAATAGTTAGAGGGGATGTACCAGAAGGTTTAAAAGATAAAGTAATTTTCTCGTTAGATATGGGTTCCCTTATTGCGGGAGCTAAATATAGGGGTGAATTTGAAGAAAGATTAAAAGCTGTATTAAAAGAAGTTCAAAGTAGTGAAGGTAGAATAATCTTATTTATAGATGAAATTCATACTATAGTTGGAGCAGGAAAAACTGATGGCGCCATGGATGCAGGTAATTTAATAAAACCATTACTAGCAAGAGGAGAGCTTCATTGTATAGGTGCTACAACTTTTGATGAATACAGACAATATATAGAAAAGGATAAAGCGTTAGAAAGAAGATTTCAACCTGTAGTTGTAGAAGAACCTACAGTAGAAGATGCTATATCTATACTAAGAGGGTTAAAAGAAAGATTTGAAATTCACCATGGTGTGAGAATACATGATACTGCTTTAATAGCAGCAGCAAAATTATCTCATAGATATATTCAAGATAGATATTTACCAGATAAAGCTATAGATTTAATAGATGAAGCTGGAGCTATGATAAGAACAGAAATAGATTCATTACCAACAGAATTAGATAATATAAGAAGAAAGCAATTCCAATTAGAAATTGAAAAAGAAGCTTTAACTAAGGAAAGTGATGAAGGTTCTAAGAAAAAGCTAGTAGCTTTAGAAAAAGAAATAGCAGAATTAAAAACTAAAAATGATGAAATGACTGCAAAATTTGAAAAGGAAAAAGATGCAATAGTTAATTTAAGAGATTTAAAATCTAAATTAGATGATGCAAGAGGAGATCTAGAAGCAGCTCAAAGAAGCTATGACTATAATAAGGCAGCAGAAATTCAATATAGTGTTATTCCAGCATTAGAAGAAGAAATTAGACAAAAGGAAGTGGACGTAAAAGAAAATTACGAAGGAGCTCTTTTAAAAGAAGAAGTAACCGAGGAGGAAGTTTCTAAAATTCTTTCTAAGTGGACTGGAATCCCAGTTACAAATTTATTAGAAGGAGAAAGAGAAAAACTTCTAAGATTAGAAAATGAAATGCAAAGAAGAGTAATTGGTCAAGAAGAAGCTATAACAGCTGTTTCTAATGCAATATTAAGAGCAAGGGCAGGATTAAAAGATGTAAATAAGCCAATTGGTTCATTTATATTCTTAGGACCTACAGGAGTTGGTAAAACAGAACTTGCAAAAACTTTAGCAAGAAATCTATTTGATTCAGAAGAAAATATAATAAGAATTGATATGTCTGAATATATGGAAAAACATTCAGTATCTAGATTAGTTGGAGCGCCTCCAGGATATGTAGGATATGATGAAGGTGGGCAACTTACTGAAGCTGTAAGAAGAAATCCATATAGTGTGATACTATTTGATGAAATTGAAAAAGCACATGAAGATGTATTTAATATGTTCTTACAAATTCTGGATGATGGAAGATTAACTGATAATAAAGGTAAAACTGTTGATTTTAGAAATACTATAATAATTATGACATCTAATATAGGAAGTAGCTATCTTCTAGAAAATAAAAATGAAGATATAGTTGATGAAAATATAAAAACTCAAGTTATGAATGAAATGAAATTAAGATTTAAACCAGAGTTCTTAAATAGAGTAGATGATATAATTATGTTTAAGCCATTATCAGAAACTGGAATTAAGAAGATAATAGATATATTCTTGAAAGAAGTTTCAAGTAGATTGAAAGATAAGAATATTACTTTAGAAGTAACAGATGAAGCAAAGACAATTATGGCAAGAGAGGGATATGATCCAGTATATGGAGCAAGACCATTAAAAAGATATATACAAAATAGCCTAGAAAATAATTTAGCAAGAAAGATTATAAAAGGTGAAATTGGATATGGATCAAATGTAGTTGTTGATGCAAAGGAAGAAGAAATAGTAATTAAATAATTGAACTTAATGATATGTATTAGCTTTCCTATTTTTATATAATGTCGAATACAATTCTAGATTTAATACATATCATTAATGAGGCTAATTTTTTATTTAATTATCTTAATTTATGAAATATAAGTTGGCTAAGAAAAATAGACTGTAAAATAAGCCTAGCACTTTTTTCGTAGCTATTTAGCTTATGGAACATATTCTACTTATCTTTGACAACTTATATTTCTTAATTTAATTTTTTCATTATTTCACTAAAAAAGTTGTTGACAAAATCCGACCTTTTGGGTTATTATATACAACGTAGCAAATATGCGTGTTTAGCTCAGCTGGATAGAGCAACGCCCTTCTAAGGCGTGGGCCAGGAGTTCGAATCTCTTAACACGCACCAAGCTTATGGTTTACTAGCTCAATCGGTAGAGCACTTGACTTTTAATCAAGGTGTACCGGGTTCGATTCCCGGGTAAGCCACCATATTAAGTTCATTGATAAA
Source organism: Clostridium sp. D46t1_190503_E9 (assembly GCF_015555225.1). Lineage (NCBI taxonomy): Bacteria > Bacillati > Bacillota > Clostridia > Eubacteriales > Clostridiaceae > Clostridium > Clostridium sp. D46t1_190503_E9. The sequence goes on along the minus strand of NZ_JADNKB010000003.1, from coordinate 244,102 downwards.
ATGAGCTTTTTTGTGCGGAAGTGGCTCAATGGTAGAGCGTCACCTTGCCAAGGTGAATGTTGCGGGTTCGAGTCCCGTCTTTCGCTCCATAAGGAAAAGAGAAGTGGATAAACACTTCTCTTTTTTATTTTAACTACTTAATTTTTGATTCGTATTGTTCAACCATTCTCTTAACCATTTCTCCACCAACGCTACCGCATTGTTTTGAAGTAAGGTCTCCATTATAGTCTGAGAAAGGTACTCCCATTTCATTAGCTACTTCATTTTT
>NZ_JADNKB010000003.1:0-243734 GCF_015555225.1 Clostridium sp. D46t1_190503_E9 | reverse complement strand
CTACCGCATTGTTTTGAAGTAAGGTCTCCATTATAGTCTGAGAAAGGTACTCCCATTTCATTAGCTACTTCATTTTTGAATTTAGCTAATCCTTGTTTAGCTTCTGGAACTAATTTTCTGTTACTTGCCATAACAAATCCCTCCTTGCAAATATATCAGATTAAAGTTTTACTTTAATCCAGATTCGTATTGTTCAACCATTCTCTTAACCATTTCTCCACCAACGCTACCGCATTGTTTTGAAGTAAGGTCTCCATTATAGTCTGAGAAAGGCACTCCCATTTCATTAGCTACTTCATTTTTGAATTTAGCTAATCCTTGTTTAGCTTCTGGAACTAGTTTTCTATTACTTGCCATAATAAATCCCTCCTTGCAAATATATCAGATTAAAGTTTTACTTTAATCCAGATTCGTATTGTTCAACCATTCTCTTAACCATTTCTCCACCAACGCTACCGCATTGTTTTGAAGTAAGGTCTCCATTATAGTCTGAGAAAGGTACTCCCATTTCGTTAGCTACTTCATTTTTGAATTTAGCTAATCCTTGTTTAGCTTCTGGAATCAATTGTCTATTACTTGCCATAATAAATCCCTCCTTGAAAACATATAAAATTTTTTTTGGGTTTTCTTTTACAAAGCTTGTTTGACTTTGTACTATTATATTGTGCAGATAAAATGTTAATAAACTATAAAAATTAATACAGTAGAGGAAAAGTGATCTTTATAAAGAATATATTGGTACAAACTATAAAAAAAGGTTATTTGAAAATATTTTTCAAATAACCTTTTATAAATTAATTATTTCTCTTTTGCATTTTAAATATTGCTATAATAACTGGAATTGCAACAAGTGCTGATAAAGCTGCCTCTGCCATACCATTAGTACCTATTATAGATAAGAGTGCAACTGTGACTGCGTTTCTTGATCCAGTTGAAATGGTTCCATTACTAACAAGAATTGATGCATAATCCTTAAAATAAATTAAGTATATACTTCCAAGAACCCCAATAGTATTGGTTAAAGATCCACAAACAGCAGCAATACCTATAGATAGTTTCTTATTTTTAATTTTTGTTTTTAAGAGTTTATAAACATAATAAGATATTACCCCTATCAGTACTCTAGGCAATATAGAAACTATTGGGTTATAAAAAAATGGAGACATTGGAGTTGGAGCAGTTATGTTTTGATAAATTGAGAAAATCCCAAATATGAATCCAATTGTAGCCCCAGCTATAGGACCTTCAATTATTGCTCCAATTATTACAGGTAAATGTAAAATTGTTAGTTTAAAGAGTGGTAATGGTATAAAACCAAGACCTGTTAGTCCTAAGAATAAACAAATACCCGATAGCATTGCAACTACTACCATTTTTCTTACATTTTGACGAGAGTTTCCCATCCCTCTAGCATTTAACATTTTAATTCCTCCGTTCTTATTCCTTATAGGATATAATTCGGCAAAAAATGAATTTTTGCGTGAAGTTCGGTTTCTTAAGAATACCGACCAATATTATTTTATCATATAAGAAAAAACTGTAAAGTAAAATATTATATCAACAACAAATAAACAATTTAATCTTGTATTTATGAAATTTAATATAAAAATTGAAAAAGTCTTGTCAACTTATTATACTTGTTATAGTATATATATAACAAGTATAATAAGAGAGGTAATAATATGTTAGAGATAATAAACTTTTCAAAGTCATATAAAAATGGAAAAAAAGCCGTGAATAATGTATCGATTAAAGTTAATAGTGGAGAAATATTTGCCTTTATTGGTCATAATGGAGCAGGAAAGACTACAACTATAAAAGCTATTGTAGGAATTTTAGAATTTGAAGAAGGAGATATATTAATTGATGGAGATTCAATTAAAAATAATCCTATTGAGTGTAAGAAAAAAATAGCGTATATACCTGATAATCCTGATATTTATGAAGCTTTAACTGGGATTCAATATTTAAATTTTATTGCAGATATATATAGGGTTTCAAAAGAAGAAAGAGAAAAATTAATAAAGTTATATTCAGAAAAATTTGAAATAACATCAGCTCTTGGAGATTTAATATCATCATATTCTCACGGAATGAAACAAAAGTTAGTTATAATTTCTGCACTAATTCATAAACCTAAGCTTTTAATTTTAGATGAACCATTTGTTGGATTAGATCCTAAAGCATCACATATATTAAAAGAAGAAATGAAAAAGCTTTGTAATGAAGGTGTAGCAATATTTTTCTCAACTCATGTTTTAGAAGTAGCAGAAAAGTTATGCGATAAGGTAGCAATTATAAAAGATGGCAATATAGTATCTCAAGGTAATATGGATGAAGTTAAAGGAAATAGTTCATTAGAAGATATATTTATGGAGTTGATAGATAATGAGTAATTTATGGAGTTTATTTAAAACAACATTTATTAATTCTATAGGAATTAATAAGATATTTAAGGAAAAGTCAAAGGGCGAAAAGTTTAGAAGTATATTAATAGTACCAACAATATTAATTACCCTAATAGTATTTGAAGTTTTAGCAATAGAATATTCTAAGTTACTAGCTGATGGATTAAAGAGTATTGGGTTTATTGATTTATTATTGGTTATGAGCTTTATTTTAAGTGTGGTTATTATATTTTTTACTTCTATGTATAAAGCTCAAGGAATTTTATTTTCTGCAAGAGATTATGATTTACTTATGAGTTTACCTATAAAGAGTAGTACTATTTTGATTAATAGGATGATACAACTATTAGGAATTAATTATTTATTTTTAATAGTTGTATTTATATCTCCAGCTTGCATCTATTTTAGTAGGGTTGAGATTTCTTATTTATTTTTTATATATTTATTTATAGTATTTTTGTTATTACCATTAATTCCTGTAGTAGTAGCATCTATTATTGCATTCGTAATTAGTTATATATCTTCAAGAATGAAGCATAAAAATTTAATTATAAATTCTGCAACATTAATATTTATTTTATTAATAATGATTGCTTCATCTAAAAGTGGAGACTTAGTTCAAAAGATAATAGTAAATAGTGATTCTATAACTTTAGGTATATCAAAATTATATCCTCCAACAATATATGTAGTTAATGCTTTAATAAATTTAAACTTTAAAGATTTACTTATATTTGTAGCTTTATCAGTTTCAATTTTTTCAATATTTATTTTTATATTTAACAAGTCCTTTAAGAAAATAAACTCAAAATTACAAGAGAGTTTTAAAAAGTCAAATTATAAAATAAATGAAATGAATGTATCGTCACAAATAATTGCGTTAACTAAAAAAGAAATAAAACGATATTTTTCTTCGCCTGTATATGTGTTGAATACAATTATAGGGCCTGTATTAATATTGATAGCTGCTATATCAACTTTATTTATGGGAAAAGAGATTTTATTTAAGATTATGGAAATAGAAGTTGTTGATAGTATGATTCCTTTATTTATCATTGCTGTGATATGTGGTATTTTATCAATATCTTGTACAACTAATTCATCTATATCAATGGAAGGAAAGAACTTATGGATATTAAAATCTACTCCTATAAGAACAATAGATATATTTAAAGGAAAGATAATTTTAAATCTAATATTAATTATGCCAACAGTTTTAATAAGTGATATTATTTTCTTCTTTTCATTGAAATTATCAATAATTGAATTAATATGGTTAATTATCATAACAACAATATATTGTTTTATAGTATCAATTTTAGGAATAATAGTTAACAATTTCTTTCCTAATTTAAATTGGACTTCAGAAACTGTTGTAGTAAAACAAAGTATAAGTGTCATAATTCAAATGATTATTTCAGTAATAATCATTGGAGTACCAATATTATTATTTATAAAATTAGAAATATTAAATATAGCTTTATTTATTACACTTGTAATAATATATTTAACTCTAATTCTAACTGCGCTATTAATTCTTTTAAATACAGTTAGTATAAAGCTATTTAATAAGCTAAATTAAAAGAAGTTATCATACAAATAAGAGTTGAAAATTAAAATGCAAAATGAAGGTAGCAAACTCTTAAAAGTAGTTTTAAAATAATATAAATTAGATAATTAAGTACGAAATATTACTACAATTTAAAATCTTAAGTTCTAGATTAAGGGGTGTCTTATAGACATCCCCTTATCTACATTATTTCAGATTTATCAGGCATTATAAGAGCACAACCGATATAGAAGATTAATCCTAATGAAAATGAACAAAGTATAAGTAGTAAAGCTAGAACTCTGATTAGAGTTACATCAGCATTAAGATATTCAGCAAATCCAGCACATACTCCAGCTACTCTTTTTTGAGATGATATTTTATAAAGTTTTTTATTCATTATAAACCTCCTATTTATTAATTAATATAATTATATTTTAAATTATAAAGTTAAGAATTATAAATTTTAATATATAATGTAATTATATTATAAGTGTTTTAGGTGAATTTTATATTAATTAAAGCTTAAACAATTCTTAATCTTATATATTGATTTCTATAAAAGTTAAAACGAGGTGATAAAGTGATTTTAAGGATAGATTTTGATTCTGATACTCCAATATATGTGCAAATAAAAAATCAAGTTATTGAAGGAATTGCTAAATCAGAAATTGAAATAGGCGAGGAATTACCTTCGGTAAGAGGATTAGCAGAAGATATAGGGGTAAACATGCATACTGTTAATAAAGCATATAATATGCTTAAGGATGAAGGATATATTAAAATTGATAGAAGAAAAGGTGCAGTGGTTTCATTAAATTTAAATCAATCAATGGAAAAGTTCAAAGAAGATTTAGATGAAAACTTATATTTTTATATGGCCCAGTGCTTTAATAGAAATATTAGTAAGGATGAAATTAAGTTATATATAGATAAGGTATTTTTAGAGTTTAATAATAAGGAGAATAGTTAATTATGGAAAGAATAATTGTGTGTTCTATGACTATTTTTATAAGTTTAATTTCATTTTTTAGCGGTTTATATGTTAATAAGTTATCTAATAATGGGATTATATTTGGAGTGAGAGTTCCGAAGGAATATGAAAAAGATAATGATATAATTAAATTAGAAAAAAAATATAAAAAATTTTACTTAATATTTAGCATACCAGTTATTTTAATTATTAATGTTATAGTATTTTTCTATCCTAAAGTATCTTTATTTACTTTATTAGTATTAATGTTGTTGGTAATTACAAACATTCCTATTTTTATGTACTGGAAAAAGATGACTAGATTAAAAGAAGAAAAGGGATGGAGAAAATTAGGTAAGAACGTAGTTGTTGTAGATACATCTATAAGAAAACCTAAGAAGAATGACGATTTTGTAGGAGTAAGAAGCAAAAGTTATTTATTACTATTAATTATTCCTGCAATAACACTTATACTAACTCTTTTGTCATATAAGGAGGTTCCAGAACTATTCCCAATTCATTATAATGCCCAGGGGATTGCGGATAGTTTTGTAGAAAAAAGTGGCTTTCAAGGTTTCTTTTATTTAGCTTTATTTCCAGTTTTAATTCAAGTAGGAATGATTTTGTTTTTACTTGCTATGAACAAATTTGCTATTAATGGAAAAAGTGAAATAAATAGTGGGACTTTAGAAGAAATAAAAAAACAAAGAAGAATATTTAAAAGATTTAATTCAATATTTTTATTTATTATTGCATTAGAAATTATTATCTTATTTGCGTTAATGCAATTTTGTACGTTGTATGGATGGAGTATTAATAAAGTAAATATAATTAGCTTAACAGTTATATTTATTACTGTAATTGTTTTTTTAGTAATAAGTTATAAGATAGGGCAAGGCGGAAAGAATATAAAAATCAAAAGTAATGATGAGGAAATATATAGGGATGACGATAAGTATTGGGTATTAGGAAGCTTTTATTACAATAAAAATGATCCAAGTATCTTTATAGAAAAGAGAATAGGTATTGGATGGGATATTAATTTAGGAAATCCAATAGGAATGATTATCATGGTATTACCTATAATTTTAATATTAATAGTAATAATATATTTAGCTATAAGAGGAATATAATAAAATACAGATGGGAGGTGAATTTATTTTGCAAAACTTTATGATTATATTAACTTCAAATATAGTTATAATAACTATGGTTCTTTTATCATATTATTTAAATAATACTTCTAATAAAGGAATATATTTTGGAGTTAGAATTCCTAAAAAATATCAAGAGTCAAGTGAAATAAAAGCCTTAGATAAAGATTATAAAAGAAAGGTACTTTTTATATTTGTAATTTATTTTGTAATAAATAATATACTAATGATTTCGAATTTACAAGTTAGTGAATTTATATTATCTATGATAATGACAATATCATTAATAGGAGCTCTTTTAATTCATGCAATTTTATTTGCTATTTACTATAAAATAACAAGGAAGTTAAAAGAAAAAAATAATTGGAGTTATAAAACTAATAATGTTGTTATAGTAGATACTACATTAAGAAAGCCAAAGAAAAATGAAAGATATAAAGCATTAAATGAAAAGTTTTTTTTACTTCCAATATTAATTTCTATTATAATTTTAGTATTAACTATATATAGAAGAGAATATATTTTAAATATGAATTCTTATGTTATTTATAAAATTCCTATATATCAAATTATAATGTGCTTAGCAATGTATTTGTTAACGAAAATAACTTTAACTTCAAAAGTTGATTTAAATAGTGGAAATATAGAAACAGCTGTAAAAAGAAAGAAAAAATTTAAAAGATTAATTTCTCTATTTTTATTTATAACAGAGATAGAAATGGTTGCATTATACTCAGTAATACAGCTAGGTATAATTTATAATTTTTATACTAACTCATTAGAGAATTTTATTAATGTTTTTATATCCATTAGTATGACTTTATTCATAATAATATTCATATTAATAGGTCAAGGTGGACGGAATATAGAAGAAGAAAATGAAGGTGATGACCTATATAAGAATGATGATGACAAATGGATATGGGGAATGTTTTATTATAATAAGAATGATCCAGCATGGATGGTGGAGAAAAGGGTAGGAATAGGGTATACGATTAATTTTGCAAATAAAAAAGCAACAATATTATTAATTTTACTTATATTGTTGATAATTTTATTTGCTATATATGATACAAATTTTAATGTTTAAATTATAAGGGAGGATTATTTATGGTTAGTAGCTTATCAATTGTATTTATGGTATTTAGCTTATTAGTAAGTGTGATAGTACCTATAGGAGGAATTATATTTTTAAAAAGAAAATATAATGTAAGTTTAAAAACATTCTTTATAGGTGCAGCAGCATTTTTTATTTTTGCACAAATTTTAGAAGCTCCTATACATTCATATTTCTTGAAGTTAAATAGTACAACATCAGGATTTTTGTTAAGTACTCCAATAGCTTATATGTTATATGGTGGTCTTATGGCTGGAATATTTGAAGAAACAGCAAGATTTCTATGTTTCAAGTTTATAATAAAAGATAGAGATGTAATGAGCGGGGTAACATATGGACTTGGACATGGTGGAATGGAAGCTATTTTAATCGGGGCAATAAGCAGTATAAATTCTTTAGTTTATTCTAATTTAATAAATAAAGGTGGATTCCAATCTATAATGGAGGGATTATCAGTACCAAAGGAAGTTATAAGTGCTACGTATGACCAATTTGTAAATAGCAGTTCCATCATGTGGGCCATGCCTGGAATAGAAAGAATATTTGCTATGGTGATTCATATATCATTATCAATTATAGTTTTGTATGCAGTTAAAGAAAGAAAATATATCTACTATGTATTAGCTATATTAATTCATGCTGTAATAGATTTTCCTGCAGCCCTATATCAAGTTGGTGTTATAAAAAATATATTTTTAGTTGAAGGAGTTATATTTATAACTGTATTAATTTTGGCAATGTATGTATTTAAGGTTTTTGTAAAAAAATTCCGTAATTATAATGAAATATTATAAAAAAACCTTTATAATGTTAATAAATTAATAAATTTTATAAAGGACACTACTAGATGCTTATTTTCTTTCATTTAATCTTAAGTGGATATATATAATTTTGAGTTGCCTTTAAGTGAAGTGACTGAATAAGCAACATTATATATGTCCTCTTTTTTATAAAGATTTATTAATTTACGTATAGATAAGGGGGCAAGTTTATGGAGAATATTTTAGTAAGAAAAGCTAGAAATGGAGACGAAGTAGAAATACTAAATTTAGTAGAGGAGGTACTGAATCTCTATGGATTAGATTTAAATCCAGAAGTAGAAGATTTAGATATAACTGATATATCTAAGTATTATATTCAAAATAATGGGGATTTTGAAGTTATAGAGTTCAATGGAGAGATAATAGGAACATATGGTATTTATAAAATAAATGATGAAACCTGTGAATTAAGAAAAATGTATTTAAAGCAAGATTTCCAAGGGATGGGGCTTGGAAATGTTATGATAGAAAATTCTTTTAAAATCGCTAAGTCACTTAATTATAAAAGAATTACTTTGCAGACTAATTCAGTTTTATATAAGGCTATAAAACTTTATAAAAAATATGGGTTTGAAGAATTTAATGAAGAAGTATGTGATAGATGTGATGTAGCAATGGTAAAGGAAATAGCTTAAATTATTTAGGTGTCTAAAGATAAGGGGGATTTTTATGAAATATTATGATACTAACATAAGAAATTTTAAAATAAGAGAAACTTCACAGGAGGATATTCCATTAATTTTATCCTTAATAAATGAAATAGCAGAGTATGAAAAAATGTCAGATGAAGTTATTGCAACAGAGGAAACATTAAGAAACTCTATTTTTGAAAATAATAGAGCAGAAGTTGTAATATTGGAGTTAGATGAAAATCCAGTTGGATATGCATTATATTTTTATAATTTCTCTACTTTTATAGGTAGAAGTGGTCTTTATTTAGAAGATATATTCATAAAAAAGGAATTTAGAGGAAATGGATTAGGAAAAGAAGTATTTAAGTTTTTAGGGAAGAAAGCAAGAGAAGAAGGCTGTAAGAGAATGGAGTGGACATGCCTTAATTGGAATGAACCATCAATAAAATTTTATAAGTCTTTGGGGGCAGTACCTATGGATGAATGGACAATATATAGACTTAAAGAAAAAGAGATAATAAATTTAAGTGAAATGAAATAATGTAAAAGAAGGTGTAGTATCAGAAATCTATTTAATATAAAAATTATTCAATTTCAAATATGTTTTATTGCCTTAAAAATTTAATATCTTATTTTTATAAAGGGGCTCGCGAAACGCGAGCCCCTTTCATATTAGAAATACTGAAGTTCTCTTTTACTAAAATAAACTCCTTTTAAACCAATTGAGTCTATAAAGTCTAATGCTATATCAAAATTTCTATAAATACTTTTATGGTTATGAGCATCAGAGCCTAAAGTAACATATTTACCGCCTAAGTCTTTATATAGACTATATATATCAAATAAAGATTCCTTAGCTGAATTTATGTGAAGTCTACTTGAGTTTAATTCTAAAACTTTTTCTTTATTTATTAAAGTAATAAATATTTCAGAAAGAATATCTTTAAAGTCTTGAATTGGTATTTCTTTATTTTCAAAAGAGCAATAACGACAAGGATAATCTATGTGTGATAAGGAATCAAAATTATTATATAATTTTACACAAGACAGCATATCTTCTAGATAGTAAGAAAAGAAGTCATGTTTATCATAACCTTGATATATATAATCACAGTATATATCAAGATTTTTAACTGCATGTATAGAACCTAATATAAAATCGAAGTCATGACTAGAAGCTATTTTTTCATTTTGAGCAAAGGTATTCTGTGTTAATCCAATTTCTATTCCTAACTTTAAACTTTCAGATCTGTATTTTTCATATTCTTTAAAGTAAGTAGGAACATCAAACTTGAAATCTTCTTTTACTGGATAGTCTAAATCCATATGATCAGTTATTATAATGCCAATATTTTTTTCTTTACTAGCAGATATTGCATCTAATATCATCATATCACTATCTGTAGAAAATTTTGAATGCATATGGCTATCAAATATCATACAATCCCTCCCCAATAATATAGTCTTATTTTAAAATTATATCATAGATTTATAAATAGTTCCTTATTATGCAAAATATCTTGATAAATAGTATTATTAAATATAAAATTAAATTAAAATATAAATAAAGGTGTGTTTTTATGAAAAAATTATTCGAAATAAAAGATTTAGTATTTTACAAGGAAGAATTTTTAGATAATTTAGATGAATTTGAAGATATATTACCTATAATAGAAGAACTTAGCAAAGATCTTACATACGAGGAAATAGAAGTAGTAGGAGAAAATGAATGTTGTGAAAAGACAAATAAGAATTATATAGTTGAAATACCAGGATTTTTAGACGAAAATGATGAGTTTTTAACACAAGCAGAAGTGGAAGCATTAGCAAGTTCAGGAAAGCAAAAAATGCTAGATTTATTTGTGATAAGAATATATAAATGTGTAGAATGTAAAAAATGGATAATAGATATTTTGGAGTAAAGAGGGTTGATAAACTTGAAGAAATTTGATAGATTATTAAAAAACTTAAAAGAATATATGTGCCTCTTAAAAGAAGACATAAATGGTTTAAGTTTTAATAATATTAAAGAATTTCTAATTAAGCGAAAAATACTACTTAGTACAATTTTAGTTTTTTTTATTTTAATTGGTTTTGGGGTAGGAAGATATAAAGCTTCAAAAGATATTGTTTTGAAGAAGCTAGAGATAGCTTTGAAAGAAAATAAACCTGGAGAAATATATAGAAAGATTAGAGTTGATGATAAAAAAATAAGTAGAAAGGATTTTCAACCTTTATCAGAATATTATTCAGAAAATACTACACAAGTCGATGACATAATAAGGGGGTTAAAAAGTAGTGAAAAAAGTAGATTCTTCACTTTAAAGAATGATAGAATACTATTTTTTAATAACTATAAAATACAAATAGAACCTATTGATATAAAGGTTAATACAAATTTTAATGAGGCTAAGATTTATGTTGATAACATTCCTATAGATGCGACAAATATAAAAACCGGTCTAATTCCCGGGAAATATATAATAAAAGGGGAATTAGATACGTTATATGGAAAAGTTATTGAGGAACAAGAAATATTTTTGATGCAAAATGAAGAATTTACATTGAATTTGAAGGCTATTAATATAAGTCTATCATCAAACTATAATGATGCAGATGTATTTATAAATGACAAAAAAATAGATGGAAAAGTAAAAGATATAAAAAACTATGGTCCAATACCTATGAATAAAGATATAGATATATATTTGCAAAGAGAATTTCCATGGGGAGTGTTGGAAAGCGAAAAAGTTAATGTGGGAGACTTACCTAATATAAATATAGATATAAACATGGTTAATGATAATTTATTGACTCAAATAGATAGTTGTACTAATAAGTTTTACAGTAGTGTTTTTAATGCTTTAAATTTAAATGACTATTCTTTAATAGAAAATGCACAAGATGATGCAAAAAATAAAATATATAACAGTATAAGAAGAGAAAGTTTATTTTTAAAAAATAATTATGAGCTTACCGAATTAGAAACAAAGGTAAAGAGTAGTGAGTTTTATTATGAAGATGAGACTTATAAAGCTAACATAGTTATAGATTTAAATTATAGTGTAAGTAAAAAACTTATCCCGTTTATCAAAAATAATGTTAATGAAATGTTTTTAACTCAAATGGAATATGTTGATGGGAAATGGCAAATAGTCGGTGTACAAAAGTTTAATTTAGAATAAGGGTAGGTGTAAAACTTATGAATAAGAAATTAAGAGCAGTAACCTTAGCTGTTGTAGTAATTTTTTCAAGTAACACATTGGTGTTAGCAGAAAGTAGTAGTTCCTTACAAGATAAAATTGAACAAAATCAAAATGATATAAGCAATTTAGAAAATGAAAAAGATAAAGTTAATGGAGAAATAGAAGATCAATCAAGTGAACTTCAAGGGATTTTGAATCAAATTGATGAAAAAGGTAAGGATTTAGAAAGTGCAAAAGCAGAAGTTGATTCATATCAGGCTAAAATAGATGAGGTACAAAGTGAAATTGATAGAATAAATTCAGAGATAACAAGTGCTGAAAATGAAATTTCTACAAAAGAAGCCCTTATTACAGAAAAAGAAGAAGAAGGTAGAAAGATAAAAGAAGCATTAGATCAGAGAGTAAGAAATTACTATAAAATGGATGTAACTGCAAATTATATTTATATGATATTGAGAAGTGAAAGTATAGTTTCTTTATTTAACAATATTCAAAATGTGTTTAGAATAATGACTTTAGATAAAGGGCTAATGGAATCAGCGAAAGAGATTCAAAAACAATTAGAAAACGAAAAGGTTGAAATTTCAAAAAAATTAGAAGAAATAGAAGCTGATAAAAATGAAGTAATAGCAAAGCAAGATGAGTTGAAAGAAGCTCAAAAGGAATTCATAGTAAAACAAGAATTCCATCAAAGTAAAATGGACGAGCTATATGGATTAGAATCACAAAAGTCAGGATTGATAGCATCTTTATCAGATAAAGAAAAAGAATTAGAAGAACAAATTGGTGATTTAGTTTCATATAATCAAGAGTTGCAAGCAGCTTTAGATAGTATATTTAATGAAATAAATAATGGCTCTAATAATGGTGGAAGTAATTCGGGCGGAGGTAACTCTGGAGGAGATAATTCAGGTGGAGAAGATAATTCAGGAGGAAATATAATTCCTGGAGATCCAAGTGGCGAGACGTTTTTAAGACCTGGATATGGTATTGTAACAGATCCGTATGGACCAAGAATTAATCCAGTTACTGGAGAAGCAGGATTCCATACTGGGGTAGATTTAGGCGATCCTTATGGTGCTCCTGTTGCTGCATCAAAAAGTGGTGTAGTTGCATATTCAGGTTGGATATCTGGATATGGAAATACAATTATTATAGATCATGGTAGCGGAGTTCAAACATTATATGGACATAATAGTGAACTTCTAGTAAGTGTTGGACAAACAGTAGCAAGAGGGCAAACCATTGCATATGTTGGATCAACAGGAATGAGTACTGGACCTCATATCCATTGGGAAATAAGAATTAATGGACAACATATAGATCCTAGTGGATATTTGTAAAAATTGGCCGAAAGGCCTTTTTATACAATGGACAATTGATAATTGACAGTTGACAATTGATGAAAAAAATTAAGCGAAGCTTAATTTAGAAGTCTTTTAATAAAAAATTCTGAAGAATGAAGAATTTTAACCTTAATTATCAATTGTGCATTATCAATTTTTAATTATAAAAAAACCTGTACAAAATTGCACAGGTTAAAGGGTTTCTATGTTCATTTAAGAAAGGGAATAAATGAACATATGTGGGGTTTTATTAAAACTGATAATAAAAAATTATTATCAGTAGTATGGGCTAATCATGTAATGAAAAAATATGTAATTTATAAAATAATTGTAAAATTTATATATTTATTATATTATATTTTGTCAAAAAATCCAATAGTTTTTAGAAAATTTATCGAAAATAAGATTTTTTCAGAAAATATTAGCATTTTATAAAATAAAAATATATAAAAATATATAAAATATATATAGAATTCGGTGAAATACGTTATATAATATAATTTGAGGTGATTTAAATGAAAAATTTTAGAAATGAAGATATATTAAAGTCAACACCTGACTATGAAGATTATACAGAAAATGAAGCTAAGCTATCAGTACAAGAAATGAGAGATCTTGGCTTATTAAAATGTGGTGGATGTTGTAGTAGTAAGGGAAGCGGTTCAGGCTGTGGTTGCAAAAGCAAAGGTAAATAATACTATATGATGTATTTTATAATAAATAAATGTAAAAGCTTTTAATATAAAATATAAATTATGGGGAGGTATTAGGTGTGAGAAAACCTAGCATATTCAGTAGAGATTATGAGAGGAAGATGAAAAAACGTAGAAGACGAATAGCAGCTATTTCGGTTATAGGGGTTTTACTTATAGGTAGTCTATTTATTAAGATAGCTATAGGTAGTATAAATACGGATACATTAAAAAATAAACTTCAAATGTGGATTGCTGAAGATAAATCTTTTGATAATACAGATAAAGATATTGATGACTTAGAAAACAATGAAAACAAAGAAGTTATTGAAGAAGCACCTAAAGAACCTGAAAGTAAAATTATGGAATTTAAAATTGATGAAAATTCTATATTAAAAGCGGAATATGAAGATATAAATGGAACGATAAAATTTAAAGGTGTAAAAGAAGTTCCAAGTAATATGTATTATACTATAAACCAAGCGAAAAATTTAATTTTAGTTATAGATGAAAATCAAAATATGAAGATTTTTAATTCAAATAAAAAAGAAGCTAATATAACAAAAGATAAATATACAGCTCCAAATGGAGAAATATTTAATAAAGATTCAGTTCTTCAAACATATAATGGATATTTGTGGAATGTGGAAGCTAAGTTTGTAACAGATACAAAGGTTGCATACATTAGCAATGTACCTTACTTTGGATATGATTTAAATAAATATATATGGGTTGTAGATCTAAATAATAATACCCATAGTACTTTATGGAATTCTAAGGGGAGGGAAATAAAATTTGGAGATTTGAAAGAAAAAGGATTAGAAGTCGTAATTGATGGCAATGTTAAATATGTAAATCAAAATAGCTATTTAGTCGATTAAGATAAAATTAAATAAACAAATATTTGAAAGTGTTTGATATAGTATGGTATAATAACCTAGTTATATCAATTATGATAGTATCTTACTATTTTAGGAGGAAGAGTACAATGGAAGCTAAAATGGAAAAAATAGAGAAAAACGTTGTTAAGTTTGAAATAAAGGTTGAGGCTGAAAAATTTCAAGAATCTATAAAAAGAGCTTATAATAAAAACGTTAAGAATTTTAATGTACCAGGATTTAGAAAAGGAAAGGTTCCTATGGCAATAGTTAAAAAATACTATGGTATAGGAGTTTTAATTGAAGATGCAGTTAATTTTGCTATAGATGCATCATATTCAAAAGCATTAGAAGAAAATAACATAATTCCTGTTGATTATCCAAAGATAGACATAGTGACAGCAGAAGAAGGAAAAGAATTTGTATATACTGCAGAAGTTACAGTTTATCCTGAAGTTGAATTAGGAGAATACAAAGGATTAAAAGTTGAAAAGCCATCTTATGAAGTTACAGAAGATGCAATAAATGAAAAATTAAAAGAAATGCAACAAAAAAATGCTAGAATCGAAACTAAGGAAGATGGAGAAGTAGCTACTGGAGATACAGCAGTTATTGATTTCAAAGGATTTATCGATGATGTAGCATTTGAAGGTGGAGAAGGTAAAGACTATTCACTTGAAATAGGATCAGGTACTTTCATAGATAATTTTGAAGATCAATTAGTTGGAGCGAAAGTTGGAGATAAAGTAGAAGTTAACGTAACTTTCCCAGAAAACTATGGAAGAGAAGAATTAAATAATAAGCAAGCTAAATTCGAAGTTTTAGTAAAAGAAATAAAGATAAAAGAATTACCAGAAATTGATGATGAATTTGCTAAAGAAGTTTCAGAATTTGATACATTAGCAGAATTAAAAGAAGATATTGCTAAGAAAATGGAAGAAGAAAACAACAATAGAGCAGAAAGAGAATATGAAGATGCAATTATAAAAGCTGTTGTTGAAAATGCTAAAATTGATGTTCCAGAAGTTATGGTTGAAAAAGAAATTGATACAATGGTAAGCAACTTAGAACAAAGACTTCAATATCAAGGCTTAAATCTAGAACAATATTTCCAATTTACTGGTACAGACGAAGCAAAAATGAGAGAATACATGAAAGAAAATGCAGAAGTCAAAGTAAAGACGGATTTAGTTTTAGAAGCTGTAGAAAAGGCTGAAAATATTGATGCAACAGAAGAAGAATTAAAAGAAAAAGCTAAGGAAGTTGCAAAAATGTACTCAGCTCAAGAAGATGAAAAAATGGTTGATTTATTAATGAATGGCCAAAGAGCAGCACTTCTTGCAGATGTTAAAGTATCAAAGACTATAAAATTCTTAGTTGAAAATAATAAATAGTATATAAATAATAATTGCCAGAATAAAATTCTGGCAATTATTTCAAATATTCATTAACAAAATAAATAAAATTTTATATAATTTAATATAATTAGTTTTTTTAGAATATGGATATATTATAAAAGAAGGTAGATAATAGAGAAGGAGGGAATAAAAATGAGTTTAGTTCCTATGGTTGTAGAGCAAACTAGTAGAGGAGAAAGATCTTATGATATCTTCTCAAGATTATTAAAAGATAGAATAATTATGTTAAGTGGAGAAATTGATGATAACATTTCTAATTTAGTGGTATCACAATTATTATTCTTAGAAAGTGAAGATCCAGATAAGGATATCCATCTTTACATAAATAGTCCAGGAGGATCAATAACCGCAGGTATGGCTATTTATGATACAATGCAATATATTAAGCCAGATGTATCTACTATATGTATAGGGATGGCAGCTTCAATGGGATCATTTTTACTTTCATCAGGAGCAAAAGGAAAAAGGTTTGTATTACCAAATAGTGAAATTATGATTCATCAACCTCTAGGTGGCTTCCAAGGTCAAGCAACTGATTTCGATATACACGCAAAGAGAATATTAAAGATTAAAGAATCATTAAATAAAATATTAAGTGAAAATACTAATCAGCCTCTAGAAAAGATAAAAGTAGATGTTGAGAGAGATTACTTTATGACAGCGGAAGAAGCTATGAATTATGGGTTAGTAGATAAGGTAATTACGAAAAATGATAAAGGTAGCAACTAAGCAAAGTTCTATCTTAATCTAAGCGAGGTGAATTTATGGCTAAGTACGATGAGAAGAAACAACTTAAGTGTTCTTTCTGTGGAAAGAATCAAGAGCAAGTTAAAAGATTAATAGCTGGACCTGGTGTATATATTTGTGATGAATGCATAGATTTATGTTCAGAAATAATAGCAGATGAATTTGAAGACAGCATTGAATTAGATACAACAAGTGTTCCAAAACCAAATGAAATAAAAAATTATTTAGATCAATATGTAATTGGTCAAGAAAAAGCTAAAAAATCATTATCTGTTGCCGTTTATAATCACTATAAGAGAATAAACTCTAACTTAATAGATGATGATATTGAATTACAAAAGAGTAATATACTTTTATTAGGACCTACAGGATCAGGTAAAACGCTTCTAGCTCAAACATTAGCAAAGTTTTTAAATGTTCCATTTGCAATTGCTGATGCAACAACATTAACAGAAGCAGGATACGTAGGAGAAGACGTTGAAAATATTCTATTA
Organism: Clostridium sp. D46t1_190503_E9; assembly: GCF_015555225.1. Classification (NCBI taxonomy): domain Bacteria; kingdom Bacillati; phylum Bacillota; class Clostridia; order Eubacteriales; family Clostridiaceae; genus Clostridium; species Clostridium sp. D46t1_190503_E9. The sequence goes on along the minus strand of NZ_JADNKB010000003.1, from coordinate 226,299 downwards.
AAATTAATCCAAAATGCTGATTACGATATAGAAAGAGCAGAAAAAGGAATAATTTATATAGATGAAATAGATAAAATTGCAAGAAAATCTGAAAATCCATCTATTACTAGGGATGTTTCAGGAGAAGGAGTTCAACAAGCGTTATTAAAAATACTTGAAGGAACAACAGCTTCAGTTCCACCACAAGGTGGTAGAAAACATCCACATCAAGAATTCTTACAAATAAATACATCAAATATCTTATTTATTTGTGGAGGAGCATTTGATGGTGTAGATAAAATAATAGAAAAAAGGACTGAAAAGAGTTCTATAGGATTTGGCGCAAATATAACATCTAGACATACTAAAGATGTTGGTAAATTACTTAAAGATATAATGCCAAGTGATTTATTAAAGTTTGGACTTATACCTGAATTCGTTGGTAGATTACCAGTTGTAGTAACTCTAGAATCATTAGATAATGATGCATTAGTGAATATATTAACTCAGCCTAAAAATGCTTTAGTTAAGCAATATAGAAAGCTTTTTGAGATTGATAATGTTGAGTTAGAATTTACTGATGATGCATTAAAAGCAATAGCAAATGAAGCTATTGAAAGAAAAACTGGTGCTAGAGGTTTAAGATCTATAGTTGAGGAAATGATGACAGAAGTTATGTTTGATATTCCTTCTGACGAAACAATTTCTAAAGTTATTATAAATGAAGATTGCATAAAAGAAAAAAATAATCCAGAAATTATTAAATTAGCAGAAGGTGAGGTAAGACCTCAATTAAAGGCTAAGAAAACTAAAAAAAGAAAAGGTATAGAAACTGCATAATAAAAAGACATCTTATTGTTATATTTAACTATAAGATGTCTTTTATTTTTAAATATAACAATAAGATAGCTTCAAGAAAAATAATGGTAATTCCCCCTTTTTTTATAGAATATTAACCTCTGATTAAGTTAATAATATTGATATGACTAAAAGAAGGGAGGGAGCATTAACTTTTAAAAAGTAATGCAAAATTTATGACTGAAGTATTAGTGGTATTGCAAATAACGACTATGATAGTATTTATTTATTATATGGTAAATAATAATAAAGCCCATAGTAATAATAAAGTTGTTATTGAAAGAGAAAATGTTAAGGAAATGGATAAGTTAAACAGAATGAGGAGCATTCAATTAACCCAACCATTAACTGAAAAAAGTAGACCAACTAAATTTGAAGAAATAATAGGGCAAGAAGATGGAATAAAAGCCTTAAAAGCTGCTTTATGTGGACCTAACCCACAGCACGTTATTATATACGGGCCTCCAGGAGTAGGAAAAACCGCCGCTGCGAGGCTAGTATTAGAAGAAGCTAAGAAGAGGGAAAAATCTCCTTTTAAGAAAGATGCGAAATTTATAGAAATTGATGCAACAACAATAAGATTTGACGAGAGAGGAATAGCAGATCCTTTAATAGGTTCAGTACATGATCCGATTTATCAAGGGGCTGGCTCTCTAGGAGTTGCAGGAATACCACAACCTAAACCGGGTGCTGTCACAAAGGCACACGGAGGGATGTTATTTATGGATGAAATAGGTGAATTGCATCCTATAGAACTAAATAAGTTACTTAAAGTACTAGAAGATAGAAAAGTATTTTTGGATAGTTCATATTATAGTAGTGAAAATCCTAATATGCCAGATTATATAAAAGAAATCTTTGATAATGGATTACCAGCAGATTTTAGATTAATAGGAGCTACTACAAGAAGTCCAGAAGAAATAGTTCCAGCTATAAGATCAAGGTGTGTAGAAATATTTTTTAGATCATTACATCCTGAAGAAATTAAAACAATAGGTAAAAATGCAGCTAATAAGGTTGGGCTAGAAATAGATGATAAATGTTTAGATTTAATTTCAAAGTATTGTACTAATGGAAGAGATGTTGTAAATTTAATACAGCTTTCTTCAGGAGTAGCAATAAATGAAAATAGAAGCGATATAAATATAGATGATATACAGTGGGTCATAGAAAATGGAAATTATACTCAAATTCCTGATAAAAAAATTAAAGATAAAGCAGAAATAGGAGTAGTTAATGGATTAGCAGTGCATGGAGCTAATATAGGTATATTAATGGAAATAGAAGCAACTGCAAAGAAAGTGGCGCATAGAATAGGAAACTTAAAGGTTACAGGTATTGTTGAAGAAGAAGAAATAAGTAGTAACAATAGAAAAATTAAAAGAAAAAGTACAGCATATTCATCAATCCAAAATGTGCTTACAGTTTTAAATAATATTTTTAATTTGGAATGTGAAAATTATGATATACATATAAACATTCCAGGGGGAATGCCAGTTGATGGACCATCAGCAGGAATAACAATTGCAACTGCTATATATAGTGCTATAAATAAAGTTAAAGTAAATAATAAAGTTGCTATGACCGGAGAAATAAGTCTTTTAGGAGAAGTTAAGCCTATTGGAGGGGTAAATGCAAAAATAAATGCAGCACAAAAGGCTGGTGCAACAAAAGTCATTATACCAATTGAAAATTGGAAGGACAGTTTTAATGATATAGAAGGAATTGAAGTTGTAGCTGTTAAAAGTTTAAATGAAGTGATAAATGAAGCACTATTAAAAGATGTAATTGTTGAAGATATGGTTGTAGAAGATGTAGTTGTTAATAACAACTTAGATATATTATCAGCCAAAGGAGAGGAGTAAAAATATATATTTAATGATTCAGAAAAAATTATATTAATAAATTTATATTCATATTTTTAATGGGCTGTCGTAAGACGGCTCTTTTAATTATAAAGTGAACCAGTATAAGTAGATTTAATAGTATTACTCATTACTAATATTGTCCATTGCTAAATTTCAAGTTTATATTATAATTATAATAATAAGTATAAAATAATAATTAATATTACTTATTTTATATAGAAATTTAAGTATTATGTATTGTATAGATTAAAATAGATTGAAAAATAATAATTTTATGTGTATACTATAAAAGTTACATAATAATGTAAGGAGGATGGGAATAAATGAGTGAAAAATTAATGGCTCTACCTTTGATTCCTCTAAGGGGAATTAGTATTTTTCCTAATATGATAATACATTTTGATGTAGGAAGAGAAAAGTCTAAGGCAGCTATAGAAGCAGCGATGGAAAATCAAACAGATATATTCTTAGCAACTCAAAAGGATTATGAAATAGAGGAACCGGAAATTGGTGATATTTATAATATAGGAACTATATGTAAGGTTAAACAAATAATAAAGCTACCAAATGATGTAATAAGAGTGTTAGTTGAAGGATTAGATAGAGGAGAAATTAAAGAATTAGATTCAAGTGAAGGATATTTAAAAGTATCAGTAGAAAGAATCGAAGAGCCTTCAAATGAAGAATATGAAAATATTGAGGCTTATATAAATTCTTTAAAAAAGAGTTTTAGTAGATATATTAAAGCTTCAGGAAATATGAAAAATAATATTATATCTATATTTGATACAATAGAAAACTATAGTGAGCTTGTAGATGTAGTTGCTTCATATGTAATTGTAGATGAAGATAAAAAGCAAGAAATACTACAAGAGGTTAATTGCATTAACAGGATAGAAAAACTACTTGTTATATTAGAAAATGAAATAGATATAATAAATGTTGAAAAGAAAATAGGTAAGAAACTTAAAGAGAGTGTTGATAAATCTCAGCGTGAATATTATATAAGAGAACAAATAAGAGTACTCCAAGAGGAAATTGGAGAAGATGATGAAGATAAAAAAGAAATATCTAAATACGAGGAAAGAATTAAAAAGGCTAAATTACCTAAACATGTTAGAGAAAAAGCTGAAAGTGAACTTTCAAGATTGAAATCAGCATCTGGTCAGGGATCTGAAAGTAATGTAATAAGAAGTTATTTAGATTGGATACTTGATATACCTTGGAGTAAATCAACAAAGGATACTTTTGATGTAAATGAAGCTGAAAAAATACTTAATAATGAACATTATGGACTAGAAGAAGTAAAGGAAAGAATAGTAGAATACTTAGCTGTAAAGCAATATACAAATAGCTTGAAAGGGCCAATATTATGTTTAGTTGGACCTCCAGGAGTAGGTAAAACATCAATAGCTAAATCAATAGCAAATGCAACTAATAGAAAGTACACAAGAATGTCTCTAGGAGGCGTTAGAGATGAAGCTGAAATCAGAGGACATAGGAAAACTTATGTTGGAGCTATTCCAGGTAGATTAGCATATGCTTTAAAAGAAGCTAAAGTTAATAATCCTCTTATTTTATTAGATGAAATAGATAAATTAGGATCTGATAACAGAGGGAATGTGGCAGATGCTCTTTTAGAAGTATTAGATAGTGAACAAAACAATACATTTAGAGATCATTACTTAGAATTAGATATGGATTTATCTAAAGTATTATTTATAACCACAGCTAATTCACTAGATACAATACCAGCACCATTATTAGATAGAATGGAGATTATAGAGGTATCTGGTTATACTTATGAAGAAAAATATTATATAGCTAGAGATTATCTAATACCAAAATTATTAAAAGATCATAAGTTAACAAATGATCAATTTAAGATATCTGAAAGTGCTATAAAGGAAATAATAAACTCTTATACTAGGGAAGCTGGAGTAAGAAGTTTAGAAAGAGTTTTAGGAAAGCTAATAAGAAAAGCTCTTACAGAGATGATAAAGAATGATAAGACATCAATATCAATATCTTCTAATAGAATTGAGAAGTATTTAGGAAACAAGATATATAGTTTTGATATAAAAGAAAAGGAAGATAGAGTAGGAGTAGTAAAAGGAATGGCATGGACTGCTGCTGGTGGAGATACATTGCCAGTAGAATCTGTTACTATGAAGGGAACAGGTAAATTAGTTCTTACAGGACAATTAGGTGATGTTATGCAAGAATCAGCTAAGATTGCATTTGGATTTGTAAGAGCTAATGCAGTAAGATATGGTATAAATGAAGAATTCTATAAGAATACTGATATTCACATACATTTCCCTGAAGGTTCTATAAAGAAAGATGGTCCTTCTGCAGGTGTTACTATAATAACTTCTATTATTTCAGCTTTAACTCAAAAAAAGGTAAGAAGTAATGTTGCAATGACTGGAGAAGTTACTTTAACTGGTAGAGTGCTTGCAATAGGAGGATTAAAAGAAAAATCAATTGCTGCTTATAGAGCTGGGATTGATACTATTATAATACCAAAGGAAAATGAGAAAGATATAATTAAGATACCAAGTACAGTAAAAAATAAGCTTAATATCATTACAGTTGATCATGTTAATGAAGTATTAAATAAAGCTATAATTGGAGTTGATACTATTGATTAAAATTAAAAATTCAGATTTTGTTATATCTGCAGTTAAAAAAGAGCAGTACCCTGTGACAGGATTACCAGAAATAGCATTTGTGGGACGTTCTAATGTTGGGAAAAGTTCTATAATAAACGCTTTAACTAATAGGAAAAAACTTGCAAAGGTTAGTCAAACACCAGGAAAAACAAGATTAATAAATTTCTTCATTATAAATGGTGATGAGTTTTATCTAGTTGACTTACCTGGATATGGATATGCTAAAGTATCTAAAACTGAAAAAGCAAGTTGGGGAAAAACTATAGAAACGTACTTAAATGGAAGAGAAGAATTAAAAAGAGTAGTACTTTTAGTAGATTCTAGACATAAGCCTACAGCAGATGATATACAAATGCACGAATGGATTAAGTTTTATGGGTATGATGAGGTAGTTATAGCAACTAAAAGCGATAAACTGTCTAATAATGAGTTAAGGAAAAGTGAAAAAGTAATAAGAGAGACATTAAATTTATCAAAGGAAGATAAATTATATTTCTTTTCTTCAGTTCATAAAAAGGGGAAGGATGAGCTGATAGATAACCTTTTTGGGCCTATAATTGATAATATTGAAGTAGAATAATATATTAAAGAACTTGTAGTGAATACTATAAGTTCTTTTTTTTATTTATAAAAATTTAAAATATTACAATAAAAAACAGTGGCAATTATTATTCGAGAGAATAGTATATACTATAAAACAAAAAAAACTAAAAATCCTAAGGAGGAGTAAGTTATGGAAATGAATGAAATTCTAAATGGTTTAAATTCATGCGGTTGTAGTGATAATATTGCACCCCAATGTTCAAACCAAGGCCCATTTAATAATATAGGATGTGGCTGTGGATTTGGAAGTTGGATATGGATACTATTAATACTATTCTATAGTGGAGGATTCGGCGGAGGATACAATAATAGCTGTTGCTGTAGAAAAGAACGTAAACACGATTGTTGCTGTGATGGCGGATATGGTGGATATGGAGCTGGAAACTGCTCATCTTATCTATTCTTATTAGTAATTCTATTCCTTTGCAACGGTTGCTCAGGATTTGGTAACTGTGGAAACGGAAATATATTTGGCGGATGCTGCTAATTTAAATTAGAAAGGAGAGATAGTTATGTCAAGGAAACATTCCCATAAAAAAGATTATGATGATTGCTGCTGCTGCTGTGAACCAATGCCATGTTGTGGAACTGGAAATATATTTGGTGGAATGAATAGTTGTATTACACCTATAATATTCTTATTAATTGCATGTGGATCAGGGCTTTTAAATAATAACTGTTCAGTTTTAATAATTTTATTATTCTTACTATGCGGAGGCTGTTTAGGAAGCTTATTTGGCGGAGACGCTTGCTGTTAGTATAGAGGATGGAGGGCTTAGCCCTCCAAAAAAATGCCTAAAAGTATAAACATATTTAATTTTTTTACATATAATAAAGCAACAGGAATATAATAGGAGGAACCTAAATGTCAAAAAAGAAACATAGACATAAAGGGGAGAGAGAAATTAATAATAACTCCGGTAATAGGGTGAATAATAATGCGCCATTTGGCATAAACCCTGCTCAACTTATGAGTATGTTTGGCGGAAATATGGATATGGGTCAAATCGGAAATGTGCTTTCATCTATGAAGATGGATGGATTAGATTTAAATAACTTTAATTTAGGGCAGTTTGGAAATAATCAACAGGGGAGAAGCGGGATAAATAATAGAAGTGGATTTGACTTAGGAGCTTTACAAGGTATGATGAATAATTTAGGGATGGGAAACTTTAATTTAGGAAATAATAATACTAATTTAGACAGCAATTCAAATTTTGCTTCTTCTAATGATAATAATTTTGACATAACTGATATAAAGAGTGACACTTCTGATAATAGCTTACTAGATGATGATTTACTAGATGATGAGAACATACAAATGTTAATAGCTATAAAAAGTATAGTTGATTCAAAAAAAGCTAATTTTATAGATAAAGTTATAGAAGCTTACAATAATGGATATTTTAAGGAATAATGAAATTTAGAAATTTATTAAGGAAATGTATAAAAAGGTAAGTCTATGTAAATAATATTATTGTACCGGAGAAGTATTCTCCTATAGCAAGCGATGAGAAATCTTCGTTTAAGCTAAAACCCCCCCATCCCCCTTTTAAGGCCGCTTATAGCGGCCTTTTAATTTTATATTTTCTTTATTGAAGATATTTTAAGAGAACCATATCCATCATCTTCTACTGATAAATACAATAATAGCTCTTTATCAGGAGAAGAATCATTTGTATTTTTTACAGATTCAAATGATAATGTCCAATTTACCCCTAATATATTCCCATTTGAATCCCATTTAAAATCTGAAAAATAACCATTTTGGAAGGAATATCTTGTATTATCCTTATCTAATCCCCATAATATTGCAAGTTCAGTACTATCTATATTAGGAGTGAAAATGTTAGGTGCCTCAGATAATTCGTAAGGAGCTTCAATTACATCTATAAATCCTTGAATTGCAGATAATCCAGGAACTTTTATTTTTGAAAATGTTATATCTTTTATGTTATCTCCTAGGAAAAGAATACTTTTGGTAGAACCATCACCTTTGCTCGAAGAAAGAGAGAGCAGTTTAGGCGTCTTGTTATTGTTGGAATCAAGTATCCCTATTATATTATCACTTGAAAAAAATGTATTTACAAATTTAGATCCATTCCATGAAAATACATAATTTACAGGAGATTTATCTTTGGATAACTGTACAATTATTTCTGGAAGGTTATTTCTGGATAAATCTATAATATTCACTTTGATAGGCCATTTAATAAGTGAATCTCCAAGCAAATTTGATCCGTCATTATTAACAAGAGGATAAGTTTTATCTTTGCTTTTTATATTTAATATGTAGTTATTATTTTCCTTGGATATTTCAATCTTATCATTTTCACCATCTCCATCTAAGTCAAAATCATTATAATTTTTTGAAGTAATTGGTGTGAGTGTTTCTATAGAATTATTATTAGTAAGAAAAAAATAAGTAGATAATATAAACACAAAAAATATAAGGAAAGTTATTATATAAGAGAGTACAACATTCTTTTTTATAATTATAAATCTTGACATATAATCACCTCAATTTATTATATGAGGCTTATTAGCGATTAATACAAAATAAATAAAAAGCTAGAAATTAATTAAAATTTCTAGCTTAATCATTTATTGACAATCTTTACATAATCCGTAAAAAAATATTTTGTTTGATAGAACTTTATATTCTGAGCACTCCTCAGCAGTACGATTAAGAGTCGTAAATGATATATTTTCTAAGTCAGTTACCTTACTACAGTTGATACATTGAATATGAGCATGTTCATGTGAATTAGCATCATATCTAAAATTGCCTTCTCCAACATTAATTTCTTGAACTAATTTAACTTCTACTAAAGTCTTTAATGCTTTATAAACTGTAGCTAAACTCATAGTAGGATACTCAGGTTGAAGTGCTTTATATATAATTTCTGCAGAAGGATGTTCATCTGTACTCATTAAATATTTATAAACTGCTAATCTTTGAGGAGTAAGTTTTAGTTTCTTTTCTCTGAAGATAGAAGTTATATTCTCCATAATACACCATCCTTTTTTATTATTAATTAAATTATATATTATAAAGAATTAAGTGTCAACAAATGTTTTTTAGTAATTAATGCTATTGAATAATTAATATTAATTGTTGAAATATTTTAATTATATAGTAAAATTTTCTTGTTACTATTGTATTCGTTAATATTATATGATAATATAATATTAAAGTTGTTAATAAATTAACAAACTTATATAGTTTAAATTATTTAATCTTATAAAATAATAATATCATAAAAAGTAGCAATAATATATAATAAAGATGAATTTATATTTATGAGGAGGAAATAAAATGGCAAAATATAAAGTTGGAGACGAATTAATTGTAATAACTGACCCTTCAGAGGAAAAAGTAAAATTAAGAGAATTAACACAACTTACCACAGATGGTGATTATGCGCAGATATCATGGGGATTAAAGATAATTAAAGTGGAATATGAAAAGCCATATGTAACTTTAACATATAGAAATGTAGATGGAGAAATAAATAAGGTATTTGCTGAATGTAGGGATATAGAAAATTTTGATCAAGAAAAAGTTTTGGAAAAAGCACTACTTAAAGCATTTACTAATGAAATAATTAATATATCAGTAGTTAAAAATAGTAGTCATTGCAAAAGATAAGATAATTAATGGTTTAGATATAATATTATAGATATGGAATAGAGTGCAGAATATAGACACTAATTTCATATCTTTTTACTTTTCTGTTAAATTTACTTAATTTCTTTTAAATTACATGTTATTAGTATATAATAATTATAAATTAATAATAGAGGATGAGAAAATGGATATTTTTATAGCTAGGCAAGGGATATATAATAAAGAAGAAAAAGTAGTAGCTTATGAATTGCTTTATAGAAATTCTTTAAAAAATAATTTTGAAGGCTATATTGAAGATGAAGAGGCTACATATAAAGTAATAGATAATATATCGTCTTTTGGGTTAGATATATTAACTGATAATAAACTAGCTTTTGTTAATTTTTCAGAAAAGTTAATAAAGAAGAATATTGCAACATTACTACCAAAAGAAAGAGTAGTAATAGAAATACTTGAAAGTGTTAATCCATCGGAAGATGTAATTAATCAATTATCTTATTTAAAAGAATTAGGATACTGCATAGCATTAGATGATGTGGTAGATATAAATGATATTATAAATTTTATTGGGGTTATAGACATAGCAAAAGTTGATTTTCTTCTTTCATCTAAAGAATCAAGAGAAAAAATTGCTCAAATTTGTAAAAGGTTTAGTATTAAAATGCTAGCTGAAAAAATAGAGACATTAGAAGATTTGGAAGAAGCAAAAAGCCTTGAATATGATTATTTTCAAGGATTTTATTATAGTAAGCCAGCTATATTTTTAGGAAAAGATATGGCAATAAAGAACACTAGTATTTTTACACTTTTGATAGAATTAATAAGAGAAGATTATGATATAGATAAAGTTGAGTACACAATGAAAACAGATATTGCTTTAACATATAAATTCTTAAGATTTATAAATTCATCTTATTTTAGCTTTCTTCAAGAAGTTAAATCTATAAAGCAGGCTATAATGTTAATTGGAAGAGAAGAACTTAGAAAGTGGTTATCAATATTGTCGGTTGTGGAAATTTCGTCTGGTAAAAGTGATGAGTATGCTAAGAATATAGTAATAAGGGCTAAATTCTGTGAGGGAATATCTAAGATAATACACTATAATGATTTATCATCAGCCTTTATGGTTGGGTTGTTTTCAAACTTACATTTAATGATGGAGAAAGATATCAATTATGTTGTTGAAAACTTACCTGTTAATATAGAAATAAAGAAGGCTTTAATCGGAGAAAAAAATATTCTAAGAGATATTTTAGAGTTAGCCTTAGCATACGAAGTACTAGATAATAAAAAAATAGAAGAGCAATGTACTAATTTAAAAATTGATGATGGAGTTTTAGTTGATATATATTGTAGCTCTATTGAGTGGTGTAAAAATATAGGGAATTAAGTCGATATTTATTTTTCAAAAAGGGATATAAAATACTTTATTTTAGCAAAAAGATATAATATAATATAAGAAAATTGTGATTTCGTTTTCACACTTTAGGTATTGGGGGGAGAGGTATGAGTAAGTGTCCGTTTTGGTCAACCAATAAAGAAAAGGTAAGTTGTTATAATACATGTCCTATGTATTCTAAAAGCGATGAAGCTGATACGTGTCCATTTAAGGAGTTTTTGTCTTCAAATAATAAAGTGGAGTTTGTTGGTAGCGTGGATGAAGACTTATTTTATTCACAAGATAGATATTTAAACTATAATATTGATGATAAAGTTATTAATTATTAAAATAAATAAAAAAGAGTGATTAAATCACTCTTTTTTATTTTATGCACTTATGAAGTAAATCTTGCTTTAGTGTCCATAGATCTTGGGATAAATCTACATAATAATTATGAGGATTTTCAAATCTTAATATTTCTGGCCACATTTTTAAGCTTTCATTCTTTGAAAATTCTTTTATTTCTAAAACTGATGGGCTTTCATATACTTGCTCGCCTTTATCAAATATTTGCACCATTAAATCTTTAACATAGAAATTAGTAACAGTTTTTCTTTTCCATGTTTCAATAGGATGGAATATTTCAAGTGGTTTTGATTCATCAATAACTTCATGATTTAAAGCTATTACGTCAGCTATTGCATTATGAGTTTCATTATCATAAATTCTGTATATCTTTTTAAATCCAGGGTTAGTAATTTTCTCAGTGTTTTCGCTTATCTTTATTTTAGGGATAATCTGATTATTATTTTCTACAGCCACAAGTTTGTATACGCCACCAAAAACAGGCTCTGACTTAGCAGTAATTAATCTTTCTCCAACACCAAATGAATCTATGCAAGCCCCTTGATCTAATACATCTCTTATTATGTGTTCATCTAAGGAATTAGATACTATTATATTACAATCGGAGTATCCAGCAGCATCTAAAGCCTTTCTGCATTTTTTAGTTAAATAAGTTATATCACCTGAGTCTATTCTGATTCCCTTAGGTCTTTTACCCATAGGTTTTAATATTTCATCGAATACTTTTATTGCATTTGGTAAACCAGATTTTAATACGTTATAAGTATCAATTAGAAGTGAGCAATTATCTGGATATACTTCAGCCCAAGCTTTAAAAGCTTCATACTCTGTATCAAATAATTGAACCCAACTATGAGCCATTGTTCCAACAGCTGGAACATCAAAGTATTTATCAGCTATAGTACAAGCTGTTGAGTCACAACCTCCAATTATTGATGCTCTAGCACCATAAATTGCTCCATCATAGCCTTGTGCTCTACGAGAACCAAATTCCATAACTGTTCTTCCAGCAGCAGCTCTACAAATTCTATTAGCTTTAGTAGCTATAAGTGTTTGATGGTTTATAGTAAGTAATATCATTGTTTCTATAAATTGAGCTTGAACAACAGGTCCTCTAACTATTACTAATGGTTGATTTGGAAAAACAAAGTTTCCCTCTGGAATAGCCCAGACATCACATTCAAATTTAAAATTTTTCAAGTAATTTAAAAATTCTTCAGAAAAAATATTTTTGCTTCTTAGATATTCTATATCAGATTGAGTAAATTTTAAGTTGTTTAGATATTGTATAAGTTGATCTACACCAGCCATTATACAGTATCCACCACCATCTGGAACTCTTCTAAAATACATATCAAAATATGCAATTTTATTTTCAATTTCTTTATTGAAATATCCATTTGCCATTGTTAGTTCATAAAAGTCTACTAACATAGTAAGGTTACGTTCATTAGTAACATCAAATCTAATTAAATTTTCCATGTTTTTCTCCTCTTATAAATTATATATGTTTCAATTATAATATACATAATCAAAGTTAGTATTATATTAAATATTGGATATGATTAGTTTTAGAAAAAAGCGAAATTAAAAGCATATATTATCTATTTTTTTATAAGTTACTGAAATACTAACTTTATTTATTATCAAATACTTAGATATTTTAGTTGGATATTAAGTATTAATTGTAACTTATATACGTTTAAATATAGTAAATGAATTTATCTATAGGATAAATTACAATATATAAATATATTGTACATCTATACATAAATTATTACAATATAGTTATTTATAGCATAAAAAAGTCAATAATATAATATAAAAAAGGAGCAAATATGAAAATTTATTTAGATGAATATCAAAAAGAAGCTGTTTATATAAAAGAAAAAAATGTACTAGTTGTTGCAGCACCTGGATCAGGAAAAACTACAGTTATTATAAATAGAGTTAATTATTTAGTAAATGAGTTAAAAGTGAGATTAGGTAATATTATAATAATAACTTTTACTAGAGCTGCAGCTGATAATATGAGAAGTAGATATAAAAATGTATTTAATAAAGAAATTGCCCCTTTTTTTGGTACATTTCATGGATTGTTTTATAAAATTCTTTTAAAAGAGGGATTTAACATATCAATAATAGATGGGGGAATTTCTCATAGGTTAATAAAGTCTGTTTTATCAAAGTATTCAGATGAAGTAAGCGAAGATAAAATAAAGGAGGCATTAAATAATATCTCATTTTTTAAAACTTCCTTAAAAGCTATAGAAGAATTTAAACCTACTATGGCAAAAGATATTTTTATTGAATGTTTACAGAAATATGAGGAGTATAAAACTAAAAATGGACTTTGGGATTTTGATGATCTATCAATTAAAGTAATAAATTTATTAAGAGATAATCCTAATACCTTAAATAAATATAGAGAAATGTTTAAATATATTTTAGTTGATGAGTTTCAAGATTGTGATGAATTACAAATTCAATTCTTAAAGTTGATAAATCATGAAAATTCACTTTTTGCAGTTGGAGATGAGGATCAATGTATCTATAGCTTTAGGGGATCAAAACCAGAATACATGGTAAGATTTGATGAAATATTTCCAAAGGCTAAAAAGATATACCTTTCTATAAATTATAGAAGTAATGAAAATATAGTAGAAGCATCAAAGGAAGTAATAAAAAATAATAAGAGTAGAAATGATAAAGTTATAAATTCTTATAAGGACTCTGTTGGCATAATAAAATTTACAACTCCTTATGATGAGAGGATTCAAGGTGAAGAAATAGCAGGCATAATTGAAAAATCTATTGATAATCTAAGTGATAATGCAGTTTTATATAGAACAAACATGGAAGCAAGGAGTATGATAGATACATTTACTCGTAGGAGAATACCATTTGTGTTATTAGATAAAGGATATAATTTTTTTGAGCATTTTATATGTAAGGATATACTTTCATATTTAAAGCTTTCAATAAACATAAAAGATAAAGAAAGCTTTCTATCAATAATAAATAAGCCTTTTAGATATGTGAGTAAATCAAATTTAGAATATATAAGAAATTCATTTGAGGATAAATCTCCGTTTGACATATTAATAGATAAGAAAGATACACCGCCATATCAAGCAAAAAAGTTAGATGAATTGCGAAGGGATATATTATATTTAAATAAACTTTCTTTATCAGGTGCAATACAATATATAGTTTCAGGACTAAATTATATAGATTACCTAAAAGAGTATGGAGAAAGGTACAATCAAAGTATAGATGAACTTGAGGATATAATAGAAGAATTTAAGAGTGCAGCAGATGGGTTAAAAACTATAATAGAGTTACTAGGTCATGTTGAAAGAGTTAAAGAAAAAATAGAAGAGAGTAAAGCTGTACAAGAAGGCGTAATTTTAAGCACCATTCATGGTGTTAAGGGAATGGAGTTTAAAAATGTTTTTATAATAAATGCTACAGAAGAAACGATTCCGCATAAATCATCAATGGATGAAAATATAGAAGAAGAAAGAAGATTGTTTTACGTTGGAATAACTAGAGCAATAAATAATTTATATATCTTTTCTCCTAAAACACAAAGAGGAAGGTTTAAAGATGTATCTAGATTTGCACAAGAAGGTGGATTTAAAGATATAAATTTAAATGAGGATTACGGAATAAAAGTTAATGATATGATTCATCACAGAGCTTATGGGGATGGAAAAGTAGTATCAATAGATAAAGATGTAATTAAAATTGATTTTGGTGATAACCTTAGTAAAAGCTTCTCTCTCAAGGTACTAATTGAAAATAATCTTGTTATAATAGTGAACTAATTGTTCACTATTACTTTTTTAGGATGTATAATCTTATTATGGTAATATAAGGGGGATTTGTAATTGGTTTATATTTTAGTAGGAATATTAATATTTGCTGTACTATATTTTATTATAACATTTGCAGTAGAAAGTGGAGTTTATTATGCCTTAATAAAGTTTGAGAAGATTAGAAAGAATGAAGAGATAAAAGACAAAGATAAAGATAAAGATAATGAAGAAAATGAGTTAATATATTAAATATGGGGTGTTAGCAAATGAATGATGTAAATTTAAAGAATATTAAATTTGCACTAGATGTAGGAACAAGATCTATTATTGGAAGTATAGGAATAGTAGAAAATGATAAGGTAAAAATAATATGTGAAAAATATCTAGAACATGAAGAAAGAGCTATGATAGATGGTCAAATTCATGATATAGAATTAGTAGCAAGATCAGTAAAGAAGATAGTAGATGATATAGAGTCAGAGCTTGGAATAAAGTTAGATAATGTATCTATTGCTGCAGCTGGTAGATTTTTAAAGACTATAAATTCAGAAGGGAAAATGGAGCTTAATTCCGAAGAAGAGATAACAAAGGAAGAGATAAGAAACTTGGAGATGATTGCTCTAAAGGAAGCTGAAAGTGAAATAAATAAAACTACAGATGGAAAATTATATTGTGTAGGTTATTCAGTAAAAAACTATTATTTAAATGGATTTGTTATATCTAATTTAGTAGGGCATAAAGGTGAAGGAGCATCAGTAGAAGTAATAGCTACATTTTTACCACGTTCTGTAGTTGACTCATTATATACAGTTATGAAAAAGGTTGGGCTAAGAGTAAGTAACTTAACTTTAGAACCTATTGCTGCTATAGAAGCTGTGGTACCTAAAAACTTAAGACTTTTAAATATAGCTCTAGTTGATATTGGAGCAGGAACGTCTGATATAGCTATAAGCTCCAAGGAAAGCATATCTTCATATGGAATGGTTCCACAGGCTGGTGATGAGGTAACAGAAGCCATAGTGCAGGAGTGCTTGGTTGATTTTAATACAGCTGAATACATAAAAAGAAATTTAGAGTTAAAAGAAGAGATAACATATACAGATATAATTGGATTTGAAAATACAATTAAGTCCGAAAGTATAAAAAAGTCAATTAGACCAGTAGTAAGAAAAATTTCTGAGGGAATTGCTTCAAAGATAATTGAACTTAATGGAAATAAATCGCCAAGTGCATTGTTTTTAGTGGGGGGTGGAGCTCATACCCCTTGGATGATAGAAGAACTTAGTGAAAAATTAAATATTCCAGTTCAAAGAATAGCGATAAAAGATAGAAAAGCTGTAGTTGAATGTATAAGTGATAATAACTTAGGATCAGCTGGAGTAACAGTACTTGGAATTGCTCTTGTGGCATTAAAGAATGGAGAAAAGGATTTTATAGATGTTATATTAAATGGAACTCCTGTAAGTATGTTTAATTCTCATAATCATACTATTATGGATGTTATTATACAAGCAGGCATAAATCCAAGTATGCTTATTGGGAAAAATGGCAAGAATTTAAGATATAAATTGAATGGTATAAAGCGAATAGCTTTTGGAGAAAAAGGAAAAAATCCTATAATTAA
Organism: Clostridium sp. D46t1_190503_E9; assembly: GCF_015555225.1. Taxonomy (NCBI): domain Bacteria; kingdom Bacillati; phylum Bacillota; class Clostridia; order Eubacteriales; family Clostridiaceae; genus Clostridium; species Clostridium sp. D46t1_190503_E9. The sequence goes on along the minus strand of NZ_JADNKB010000003.1, from coordinate 209,493 downwards.
ACTTAATGATAAACTAGAAAGCATAGATAAGCATGTTAATGATGGAGATATAATAGAAATATCATATGCAGTTCCAGGAAAAGATGCAAGACCTAAAATAATTGAACAAATAAAAGAGTTTAATAGTATAGGTATATATATAAATAATAAGTTAATTAATTTAGAACCAATCATTATTGTTAATAATGAAATTAGAAGCATAGATTATTATATACAAGAAAATGATGATATTAATATAATATTTCCTAAATCAATTAAAGATATAAAGGAATATATAATAAAAGAAGATGTTTCATTAGAAAAAAGCGGAGTAGAATTATTAGCAGATTATATAGTTAGTGAAGGCGATAACCTGATATATTATAGTAATTCAAATTTTTTAGACAAGCAAAAAGATGAAACAAATACAATTGAATATGAAGATAAAATTAAAGTAAAGGATTTAAAAGAAAACTTAGATATCAATAACGACATTCAAGTAACATTTAATGATGAGTTAATAACGCTTAGTGGACAAAAAGATTATATCTTTGTTGATATCTTTAATTATGTAGAGTTTAATCTAAAAGAAGCAAAGGGAATAATTACTTTGTTACTTAATGGAAATAAAGTGGGATATACAGAAAAGTTGAAAAGTGGGGATAATATTCAAGTTTTTTGGAGTTAATAAAGTTAAATTTCACATTGAAATAGGGGGCAAGAATATGAATTTTAAAGAGGAAGCAATAAGCATAAAGGATGAATTAATAAATATAAGAAGAACATTACATGAACACCCTGAAATAGGGATGGAAGAATATGAAACTTCAAAGTTTATAAAAAGTTTTTTAAAAAATGAAGGAATAGAATTTAAAGAAGTTTCTAAAACAGGAGTATGTGGAATAATAAGAGGAACTAAAAAAAATACCGAAGGTAGTGAAAAGACTATAGCCTTAAGAGGAGATATAGATGGGCTTCCAATTATAGATAAAAAAGTTTGCGATTATGCATCAAAGATTAAGGGAAGAATGCATGCATGTGGACATGATGCTCATACAACTATATTGCTTGGATCAGCTAAATTGTTAAATCAAAACAAACATTTATTTACTGGAAATGTAAAACTATTATTTGAGCCAGCCGAGGAAACTATAGGTGGAGCTAGATTTATGATAGAAGAGGGAGTTTTAGAAAATCCAAGAGTTGATTGTATATGTGGTCTTCATGTTGAAGAAACTTTAGAATGCGGAACTATAATGTTAAAGCCTGGCGTAGTTAATGCAGCATCTAACCCATTTACTATTACGATAAAAGGTTCTGGCGGACATGGAGCTTATCCACATACAACTGTAGATCCAGTTGTTATAGCAAGTCATGTTGTATTAGCCTTGCAAACTATAGTAAGCAGAGAAATAAATACATCAAATCCAGCAATTATAACGGTAGGAAGTATTCATGGTGGAACAGCTCAAAATATAATACCAGATGAAGTAAAGATAAGTGGTATTATCAGAACTATGAGTAAGGAAGACAGATTATTTGCTAAAGAACGATTAATTGAAATTGTTGATGGAATATGCAAATCTTCAAGAGCAACAGCAGAAATAGATATAGAAGAATCTTATCCTAATTTATATAATGATGATTTTATGGTTGATTTATTTAAGATAGGTGCTGAAAAAGTTATAGGAAAAGAAAATATATTACTTCAAAAAAATGCCAAGATGGGTGTTGAAAGCTTTGCATATTTTGCAAATGAAAGACCTGCTGTTTTTTACTTTTTAGGTTCAGGAAATAAAAGTAAAAATATAATTTATCCTGCTCATAGTAGTTTGTTTGATATAGATGAAGATTGTCTGCCATTAGGCGTAGCAATGCAGTGTCAAATGGTGTTAGAGTATTTGACAAGAAGCTAATTTAATATTAATCTATAACAATGGGGAAAATATAGTTAGAATACTAAAAAACTAGGAGTGATTAGTTTGAGAATAGAAATAGGCACAAATGAAGCAGGTCAAAGATTAGACAAATTTTTAAGAAAATTATTAAAAGATGTTCCTTTAAGCAAAATATTTAAGGCTTTAAGAAAAGGTGATGTAAGAGTTAATGGAAAGAAACAAAAGGAAAATTACTCTTTACAAATAGATGATGTAGTAGAAATAAAATATATACAAAGTAATAAAGAAAAGCCAGAAGAAAAGTTTATTAAAGTTAATGCTAGAGGAATGAAGATCACTTATGAAGATTCTAATATACTAATAGTTGAAAAATGGCCTAATATTTTAGTGCACCCTGATGAAAAGGGAAAAGAGGCAAGTTTAACTGATTACGTATTATCATATTTAAATGAAAAAGGTGATTACTTACCTGAAAATGAATTAACATTTACTCCTGCACCATGTAATAGATTAGATAGAAATACTTCAGGAATAGTTATATTCGGGAAAAACTTTGAATCATTAAGAACAATGAATGAAATGATTAGAGAAGGTAAAGTTGAAAAGTATTATAATACATTAGTAAAAGGAAAAATTAAAGATGGATTATATAAAGGATATATCCATAAAAATGAAGAAGCTAATATATCAAGAATATATGATGAAAAAATAAATGATTCAAAAGAAATAGCAATGGAAGTTAAAACTTTGAAAACAAATGGAGCGTATTCATTTTTAGAAATAGATTTAATAACAGGAAGAAGTCACCAAATTAGAGCACACCTATCACATTTAGGAACTCCTATAATTGGTGATAACAAATACGGAGATAGAAAATTAAATTCATTTTTTGCAAATAAGTTTGGACTTGATTGTCAGTTCTTATATGCATATAAATTAATTTTTAGAGATGCACCAGATAAATTAAGCTATTTAAACAATAAAACTATAATAGAAAGCTTACCACCAGTATTTAAGAAGATTAAAAATGATGTGTTTAAATTCACAATAAAATAAAAGGTGATTGGGTATGGAACAAAAATCAGCCGGACGTGGCTTTTTAATATTATCAATTGCAGGTATTGCTGGTAAATTATTATCAGCAATATATGTTCCTTTATTAACTGCTGTTCTAGGTGAAACGGGTTACGGAATATATACTGCTGGATATGATATATTCGTTTTTTTAATTGCAGTAACTAGCTTAGGTGCACAACCTGCAGTTACAAAGGTTGTTACAGAGCTTAGAGCAATGGGAAACCATAAAGATGCACTACGAGCTATGAAACTATCTATAAAGTATTTAGCTATTATAAGTATAGCAATTGCTGGGATTTTTATGGCTTTAGCATTTCCTCTTTCAAAAATAATTCATGCAGAACAGTCAGCTTTAACTTTTGTATTTTTGGCACCTGCAATAATTTTTGCTGCTATTTTAGCAGCTTATAGAGGATATATGCAAGCAGTTGAAGAGATGGAGGCTCTAGCTATATCTCAAATTATAGAGCAGTTAATAAATGTTATACTTAGTTTAGTTTTTGCAGGTATGCTAATTGCTATAACAAGTAGTAATGAATGGGGAAGCGCAGGGGGAACTGTTGGAACTTCCTTAGGTGCTATAATTGCAATAATATATATAATATATATATATGAAAAAAGAAATTATAAAGAAGAAGCTGAAAAAAACCATGATTCAAGTAGAAGAAGAGTATCAGATAAAAGGATAGTTAAAAAGTTATTTATGTATGCTCTTCCTATAACATTAGTTGCAGGTGTTCAAAATTTTGCAGGTGTTATAGATACTATGACTCTAGGAAGAGGCTTAAGTTCGGCAGGATTTAATCAAGAACAAATTAATGATTTAAGAGCAGTTTTATCATACTATAAAACTCTTGTGTATGTTCCTTTAGCTATAGTAACTGCACTTGGAACTTCAATATTTCCTAAGGTAATACAGGCTTTTGTACATAAGAATAAAAAAGACTTAAAGCAACAAACAAGCTATGCATTTAGGATAACATATATAATAATTATGCCAGCTACATTTGGATTAGCTATATTAAGTAAGGAAATATATAAATTCCTATTTAATAATACATCTACAGGATATACATTGCTTATGTATGGATCATCTTTACTTATATTTATGTCAATAACAACCATACAAAATGTTATTCTTCAAGGAATAAATAAATTATACTTAATAATAGTATCTGCAAGCGCAGGATTAATAGCAAAAATAGCTATAAATCTAATATTAATTCCAGTCCCAAGCATAAACATAATGGGAGCAGTAGTAGCAACATTTGTATCATTTATTATTCCAGCTGTAATAAATCATAGAAAAATAGAAAGATTTTTTAAGGTTAAAATACCTATAATAAGGCAAGCAATAGTACCAACAATATGTTCTATATTGATGACCATTGTAATATTCCTAGTAAAATTTCCGGTTATTAAAGTAGCAGATATGCTTGGAGGCGGAAGAGTTATTATTGCTGTAGCAACACTAGTTTTAATAGGTATAGGTGGAATAGTATATTTATATACAATGGTTTACTTTGGAGGAATAAGAAAGAAGGATTTAGATTTAATTTCGCCAAGGGTATTTAGATTCTTACCTAGAAGTCTTAGAAAAGAACTTATATAAAGAATTGATAATGGACAATTGAAAATGGATAATTGAGGTTAAATTCAGATGGTGCTGAATTTCTTGAATTGATTAGGCTAGATAAAAGAATGGGTTTTTGAAAGTATTATTTTAAGAGTTAAATCAAGAATTAAAGTGCTAGAATATAATTTATATTTAGTTGTAGATAAAAGAAAAGTCCTTCGTAGTTATGGAAACTACGAAGGACTTTTTTGGAGTGGATTGAGATTAATCGATAAAGAATAATTTAGATTTAAATTTAGATAGGGATGAACTTCAGAAATTTATTTTAAGTAATAATGTTTCTATAATAAAGATTTGTTAAAAAGTTTGAGAAAAGTTTATTTGTTGATAGATATACATATTTTGTTTACGAAATATTAAGTGTAAGAGAAATTTAAAAGGCAGGCCTGTATGGAAAGAAGGGGTAAATAATGAGGATTACAGAAGAGAACTTCATTATTCAGATGAAAATGAGAAATGAAAAATCTATAGATTACGTTTTGGATAACTATGGATGGATAATTAAGGCTATTGTAAAGAAACATTTATATAATTTAGAAAACTTTCAGGATGAATGTATAAATGATGTATTATTAGCTGTTTGGTATAACATTGAAAGTTTTGATGAGGATAGAGGTAAATTTAAAAATTGGCTTGCTGGTATAACGAAGTTTAAATGTCTAGATTATAAGAGAAAATACTTGAAGGAATTGTTATATGAGAATATTGATGATTTAAATATAAGTGTTGAAGATACAGCTAATAAAGAGATAATGAAAAATGAGTTAAATGATGAGGTAGAAGATCTGCTAAACAATCTTAAAGATGATGACAAAAGTTTATTTATGAAACTTTATGTTGAGGAAAAGAATATTGATGATATAAGTAGTGAGATGGGGTTAAAAAGAGAAGTAATTTATAATCGGATATCTAGAGGAAAGAATAAAATTAGAAGCTTATTTAGATTGAATGAAAGTAGGTGTAAATTATGAATAAAAATATCTATGATATGTTAAACGATTATAATATTAATTTTGATGAGCTTAAAGAAGAAGGATTTAATGATATAGAGAAAAAGAAAATAAAATATAATTTAAAAAAATCCATTAATAAAGAAAATAAGAAAAGCAATAAGAGAAAAAAGACTATAATAGCAGCAACATTGACAGGAGTACTTTTTATTGGATTGATAGGAACTGATGTTGGAGCTACAGTAGTTGATAGTATAAAGGTGGCAAGTTATGAAATAGCAACATTTTTAGGAATAAAAAAAGATCTATCGTCTTACAAAACAGTTGTAAATAAAACTTTAAGTAATTATGAATTGGAAATTAAATTAAATGAGATTATTTTAGATAATGATGAGTTAATAATATCTTCAACATTTAAGCCTAAAGATGAAAAATTAGAGGGAAAATCAATTTTTCTTATACCAGAGGTATCTGTAAATGGGAATTCTTTGGGAGTAGCTGAGGTAGGTGGACTAGGAGGAATAATAATAGATGATTCTGGCTATTCCACAGCAATGGAATGTTCTTTTAAGGAAGAGGAATATAATGGGGACTTAGATATAAAAATTACTTATAGAGATATGTTTATAAATCAAGAATTTAAACGTACTGAGCCTATTACTTTTGAGTTTACAACAAGTAGCGAAGAACTTGCAAATAATACTAGGAAAATAGAATTAAATAACACCTTCACATTAGCAAGTGGTGAGGAGATAAAGTTAAATAAATATACTTCAAATGCAATTAGCGAGAAGATTTATTATTCTATAGATCGTAAGGGGAAAGATGTAATACCTTATTATTTAAAATTAAAGGGCCTAGATAATGAAGGGAACAAAATAGCCTTTATACTTAGTAAAGGAACTAGCAATGGAGGAGTATTAAAATTAGATAGTAAAGAATCTAAATTTAGTGAAACAGCTAAATTTATTACTCTCACACCTTATGCAATGCAATTTCCTATAGAAATTAATAAAAATAATAATATAGAAAAAATAAATGATAATGATTTGATACAAATAGGTGAAGAATTTTCAATTCAAATTAATTAACAATAAAAAAACAAGGGGAGTCGCGTTTCGCGACATCCCTTGTTTTTTTATTCAATAACTCTTTCACTTTACACTGCTATTATAAATTAGCGTAGCCTATATATCTACAATTTATAATTCTTCTTCTTATAATTATTCTTCTTCAATGCCAAAGAAGCTAAGTACAGTAAATATAAGAAATGTTAGTGAAATTACTATTAAGTTTTTAGTTATAAATAAATCATTTAAGAAGTTAGTTGTAAATAATCTAAGTATCATAAATATTAGTACTGACAACAGTAGAAATATGCTTATATTACTTGTTGATAAGTCTAAATATATATGCTTTTGAACTTCTCTAAGGTTTATAAATAAACTTACACTAGATGTTATAAATATGGTTATACCATAACCCATTATATTAACACCAGGAAGTCCAATAAATATAAATAAGCAAACAAGTTCTAGTACTGATACTATTAACGAATTTCTAAGTATTACTCCTTGTTTATTTAATCCATTTAGTATTCCAAACATAGTATTTGCAGTAAAGAAAATTGGCGCACTTAATGATGCAATCTTTATATACTGACCTAAGTCATCTCTACTGTAAAACATTTGGCCGAGTGAATCAGGAATTATATTACAAATTATGGCTGTAGCTAGTCCAAGTAAAAATGCTATCTTCATAACTTTTTTTATTCTTACAGTAGCATTGTAATAGTCACCCCTACTTAAGGTTTCTGATAGATCAGGAACTATAAGAGAGTTAATAGAAGAAATAACTATCATTGGAAAAGTAACTATTGTTAATGCCATTCCAGTAAATTTTCCTATCATTCCTAATGCCACGGTAGTATCAAAGCCAGCAGCTGCTAATCTTCTAGGAACTAGTAAGGTAGATGCTGTACCAAATAAATTTCCAAGAAATCCATTAAGGCATAATGGGAATGCAATTATAAAAACATTAAATAACAATTGTGAAGCTCTTTCAGGTTTATCAACAGATGGAGGAACTTTCTTTGCAAGGTTTTTATAATATACAAATAATAAAAGTAAACTTTGAAGTTCTCCAATTGCTAAGGAAACATAAGCTAAAGTTACCATAGATGTAATTGTTGTAGCTTTAAACATATAAATTAATAAAGCAATAGTGATAATACGCATAGCTTTTTCTAGAATATCAATAAAAGAAGGAACTACTATCTTAGAGACTCCATAAAAATAACCTTTTAATATATTAGATAAAGCTATAAATACCATTGCTGGACAAGTTACTCTGATAGCATTAACAGTTCTCAAATCATGTATACCGTATTTACTTATGTAGGGAGCTAAAAAGAATACCATAATTCCTATGGCAATTGCCCATATTACATTAAAGCTTGCAACTGTTCTTATAGTCTTACTTATGTTATTATATTGGCCTTTAGATTTATATATTGCAGATACTTGGGATATAGCTGCTATAATTCCAGCGGTCATTAAACAGATAAAAAGGTTATATATAGGCATTACTAAGCCATATAATCCTATCCCAACAGGGCCTATAAGTTTTGATAAGTAAATTGAAAAAATAAATCCTAAAATTCCTGTGGTTATATTAGATGCTGTAAGAAGAAAAGAATTTCTTACAAAACTATCTTTTCCCAAAGTTTATCACCCCCAATTAGTACACTTATATCTATTCCTAAATAAAAGAAAATATGCCTTTACTAAATATTAAGAAAATAAATAAATAAAGGGAAAATTAAATTATCATAAAGGTAATAATTTATGTATTTCAAAATATAAATTAAACATAAATAGAAAATAAGGGGGAGGACATGAAGAGGTTTATTAAATTTTTGCTTGTTTCAATTATAGTAGTGACTATCGCCTTTGGAATTTTTAAGGTTACAAATAAATATGATTTAGATATTTTAAATAAAAATATAGATTGGTCAATAAGCCTTAAAGGGTGTGAAGGAGCTAAAAGTTTTGCCTTTGATGAGGAAGGTAATTTATATCTAGCATTTGAAGATACAATCAGAGTACTTAATAAAGATGGAAATGATGAACTAATAATAAGAGAAAGTAAATTTAATATTTTAGATATCCTATATTATAATAAAAAGTTATACATAGCTACAGACAATAGGGTATTAGAATATAACTTAGACACAAAATCCTATAAGGAACTTATAACTGAAATACCTAATGATGGCATAAATAAGAAGGTAAATTTGCTTTTAAATAATGATAAACTTTATTTTTCTGTTGGAAGTAATACTAATGCTGGAGTTGTTAATTCAAAAGGGGAAGCATTCGATATTGCAACTAGTCCATGGATTTTAACAGGAAACAATTATGGAGATGGAAAAACTGGGGCTTTTTCTCCTTATTCAGTAAGTAACGAGGTAGGAGAAAAGGTAGAATCTAAAAAAATAGGTAATGCTGCTATATTATCTTATGATATTAATACTGAGGAAGTAAAATTATATGCTCATGGAATACGAAATATAAATGGATGGGATATAGATAGTGAGGGAAAAATTAAAGCAATAGTTGGAGGCATGGAAGATTTACCTCCTAGAAATATAAAAGATGATAAGGATTATATTTATAATCTTGAAGAGGAAAATTGGTATGGATGGCCAGATTATAGTGGCGGAGACCCTATAACATCACCAAGATTTACAGAGTCAGTAAGACAAGAATTTTTAATAAAGAATCATCCAGATAAAAATCCAAGTGCTCCTATGTATCAAGATAACGATGTTTCATCATTACAAGGACTAGCAATAGATAAAGAAGGAATATGCTTTGAAAAGAACACTATTATCTTTGGAAATAATAAAAAAGGATTTATTTATGCGCTAAGCAAAGAGGGAGTAGCAAGAGATTTAGTAGACTTAGGAGATAAAAGTAAGATAGAGAAAATATTATTTTATAAAGATAGTTTTTATATTTTAGATAGTAAACTTGGATGTTTATATAATCTTGAATACAACAAATCTGGTAAATTATTTAGGCTGCCAAAGGTATTTTGGATTTTTTCTATAGTATTTATTATAGTGATAATTACATGTATACTAATAAAAAATAAAAATGTAAAAGATAATATTAAGTGATAAAAGGAAGAGAAATTCTTTGGAAATATATAAGTATAATCTATTTGTGTATTTTAAAGAAACCTCTTCTTTTTTATAAAAATTATTAATAAATTACAGAAGTAATAAATATAAATATAATATAACTTATGTAATTAGGAGGTAAGGTGAGATGGGAAAAACTATAGTACTTAATTTATCTGATGTAAAGCTAAATGGAGATATACTAGATGTTGGGGAGAGTTTCGGGGTTATTTACAATATATCAAAAGATGTAATGGATGAAATTTCAGTGGATTATGTTGGTGGAGATAATTCAAGTATAGTTCTTAATGAAGAAGAATATGACACTTGCACAATGTTTTTTCATTTAAGCAAGCTATGGAACAATTCTAGTAGATTAAAGCTGATTGAAGAAATAACAAAGTACATTAAAGTTGGTGGAGAAATATTTATATGGGATATAAATAAAGAAGTGAAAGAGATGATTAATAATAAAATAATGGCTGTACTACCTTCTGGTAAAGTAAGAGAATTTGAATTCAAAAATTTAAATCCAATAATAAAGTCAAATATAGAGGATAATAAAAAATTACTTGAAAAATACTATAAAATAGAAGAAACTAAATTATGGGAGGATATACATTTTATAAAGGGGATAAAACTTTAATTTGAAAGGAAGAAGATACGTATGAAAATTTTACTTACAGCTATAAATTCTAAATTTGTACACAGTAATTTAGCAGTTAGATACCTAAGAGCCTTTACTAAAGATATGGATTATGATTGTAAGATTAGAGAGTTTTCTATTAATGATAGGGATGAAAAGATATTAGAAGAAATAATAAAGGAAAGGCCGAATGTAGTGGCCTTTTCGACTTATATCTGGAATATAGAAATGATAAAAAGACTTTCTAATCTTATAAAATTAGTAGATGAAGATATAGAGATATTGTATGGAGGTCCAGAAGTATCTTACGATAGTCAAAACATATTAAAAGAATTAAATGGGGAATATATCATTGAAGGAGAAGGCGAAAAAACATATAGAGAATTTGTAGAGTATAAATTAGGAATAAGAGAAATAAATTCAGTAAGAAGTTTATATTACAAAATTGATGGAGAAGTAATATCAAATGGTAAAAGACCTCTTATGAATATGAATGAATTAATATTCCCATATGAAGAAGATGAAAATTTAGATAATAAAATAGTATATTACGAAGCTTCTAGGGGATGTCCATTTAATTGCAAATATTGTTTATCATCAACTACTCACGGGGTTAGATTCTTAGATATAGACAGAGTAAAACAAGAATTGAAATATTTTATAGATAAGGAAGTTAGGCTTGTAAAGTTTGTAGACAGAACTTTTAACTGTAATCATAAATTTACTATGGCAATTTGGGAGTTTCTTATTAATCAAGATACTAAAACACAATTCCATTTTGAAATATCAGCAGATATATTAAAACAATCTGAACTTGAATTATTAAGAAAAGCACCAAAGGATAGATTCCAATTTGAAGTTGGAGTACAAACAACAAATGATGATGTATTAAATAGAATAAATAGATTTGTAAATTTTAGTGACATAAAAGAAAAAGTAGAAGAACTTCTGCAAATCAGAAACATAAAACAACATCTTGATTTAATAGCAGGACTTCCAGGAGAAGATTATAATTCATTCAAAAAATCATTTAACGATGTTTATAGTATAAAGCCAGAAGAAATTCAATTAGGATTTTTAAAGCTTTTAAGAGGGTCATCAATGCGAGAAGAAGCAGAAGAGTATGGAATGAAATACTCTCCATATCCACCATATGAAATTCTGAAAACTAAAGATATAAGCTATGATGAATTAATAAAGCTTAAGAAAGTAGAGGAAATGGTCGATAAATATTATAACTCTCAAAAATTTAATAACATAATAAAATACTTGGTAAAGAGATTTGATACACCGTTTGATTTTTACTATACTTTAGGTAATTATTTTGACTCTAAAGGCTATTTTGATAGAAACATAGGAAATAGTGAGTATTATAAAGTATTTTTAGATTTTAATATGGAAATATTAAAAGAAGATAATTTTATATTAAAAGAAATATTAAAGTTTGATTATCTTAGATTTAATAAAAAAAGAGGTATTCCGGAATTTATACAAAGAAACCTTGATAAAGAAGAAGAGATAAAAATAAAAGACCAATTTAAGGGTATATATTCCTTTAAAGATTATCATCTAGAAGTTTTTGATATAAACATTAGTAAGTTTATAAAGGATTCTACTGTAGTTAAAGAAAAGGATTATTATTTATTTGGTCATGGAGGTGATATAGTACATATAACAGATAAAATAACAGAAATTTAAGAAAATATAAAATCTATAATAAACAAACAAGGAAAACATTTACAATAATTGAAAGATTACGTTTGTTTGTCCAGACGAAGAATAAAGATGTTGAAAAAAACGTCAAATAGTGTATAATGGAAAATAGAAAAGAGTAATTAATACTATATAAAGTATTAATTTCTATATTATTATTTAAAACGATAAAGGTGGTGAGATTTTGGCATTAGAAGCAATAAATGAAATTAAGAAGGCGGAGGAAAAAGCTGAAAAGCTTATTCAAGAAGCTATAATAACTTCAAAGGAAATAGTAAAAAATGCAAGCATTCAAGCAGAAGAAGAGTATAGCAAAATTCTAAATGAAGCAAATTCAAAAAAAGTGCAAATTATATCTAAGGCGGAAGAAGAAGGAAATTCAGAAGCAACACCTATATTAGAAAAAGGTGAAAATGAAGTAGCAAGCATTAAAAATATTTCTGGAGAGAAAAAGAATAATGCTATTAATTTAATCGTTGAGAGGATAGTGAAGATTCATGGCAATAGTTAAGATGAACAAATTCACTTTGCTTACCTTTGAATCTAAAAAGCAAAAGCTTTTAAGAGAAATACAAGGATTATCTAATGTAGAATTTATTAATTTACAAGATGAGGAATTCCTTGATAAATATGAAGAGTTAAAAAGCTTAACTAAAGATGATATAGATTTAGAGTATTCAAAGTATGAAGAAAATTTATCAAAAGCTAAATTTGCCCTAGAATTTCTTAAAAAATATGTCCCTAAAAAATCAGGACTAAAAGCATTACAAGAAGAAAAGCTAACATTAACATTAGATGAATTAGATGAAAAAATTAAAGCCTCTAATTGGGAAGCAAGCTATAATAAAGCAAAAGAAAAAGAAGCAGAGCTGGCTAGTTTAGATTCAAATATAACAAAGTTACAGGCTGAAATAGACATTCTAATTCCTTGGCAGGATTTAGATGTAGCTTTTAGTGAAATAAAAGATCTAAAAAATACATCATATTTCTTAGGGACCATAACAAAATCTTATGAAGATACTTTATTAGAAGAGTTATCAAATGCATATGTTGAAATAATATCAAGAAACAGCAATGATATTAATCTTTTAATTTTATCTAACAAAGAAGATAGTGAAAATATATCAGAAGTTCTAAGGGGAGTTGGATTTAGCGCCTTTAAAGCTGAACACGAGGATGTTCCAATGAAGCTTATTTTAGAATTTAAGCATCAAATAGAGGAACTTCAATCAAAGAAATTCTTCATTCAAGAAGAAATTGCAAGCTTTGAAGAAGATTTAAAGAAGTTAGAAATAGCTTATGATTATTTTGTAAGTAAGGTTGAACGTGTTAAAGTTTCAACAAATTTCTTAAAAACTAAAAATGTATGTGCAATTCAAGGATGGATAGCACAAGAAGATAGTGAAGCATTAAAATCAATATGTAGTAGAATTCTTAAAGACGATTACTATATAGAATTTGAAGACGTCAAAGAAGATGAGATAGATGATGTTCCAATTAAACTTAAAAATGGTGAACTTATTTCTGCTTTTGAAAGTGTAACTGGAATGTATAGTTATCCTAAATATAATCAAATAGATCCAACGCCTTTACTTGCACCGTTCTACTTAATATTCTTTGGAATGATGGTAGCAGATGTAGGTTATGGACTATTAGTTTTAATAGGAGCAGCATTAGCTCTTAAATTTTTAAAACTAGATGAGGGTAAAAAGGATTTTGCAAAATTCTTCTTTTACTTAAGTTTTCCAACAATATTCTTCGGAGCAATTTATGGGTCATTCTTTGGAGATATTATAACATTACCAACTCAAATAATAGATACTAATAAAGATGTTATGACTATAGTAATTTTATCTTTAGCATTAGGAGTTATTCAAATATTCTTTGGACTATTTATAAAAGTTTATAGTTTAGTTAGGATTGGAAAAGCCAAAGATGCACTATTAGATGCAGGTTCATGGATAATAACATTATTATCTATAGGAGGAATTGCAGCAGTTAAGTTTTTAGGATTACCAAATATATTAGGAAATATATTTATTGGTACAGCTATTATTGGAGCTATACTAATAGTTATAGGTGGAGGAAGAGAAGAAAAATCTGCAGGAGCTAAGATAGGTCAAGGTTTATATTCTTTATATGGTATAACCGGATATGTAGGAGATTTAGTATCCTATACAAGACTTATGGCTTTAGGATTAGCTGGTGGTTCAATTGCAGGTGCTTTAAACCTATTAATTCATACTTTACCAGGTGTAGCAGCAATAGTAATAGGACCTATATTATTTGTTTTATTCCATATATTCAATTTAGGATTATCATTACTTGGAGCTTATGTTCACACAGCAAGACTTCAATATGTTGAATATTTTGGAAAATTCTATGAAGGTGGCGGAAGACCTTTTAAAGCATTTAAGCTTTCAGAAAAGTATATAAAGATCAAAAGAAATTAGGAGGAATTATAAAATGGAAATGTCATGGATTCAATTTTTTATGGAAAATAACGGTGGATTAATATTTGCAGCTATGGGAGTAGCTTTAGCAGTTGGTTTATCAGGTATAGGATCAGCTAAAGGGGTTGGTATAGTTGGTGAAGCAGCAACAGGATTAGTTACAGAAGAACCAGAAAAGTTTGGTAAAGCATTAGTTCTTCAATTATTACCAGGTACACAAGGTTTATATGGTTTCGTTATAGGATTCTTAGTATTTACTAAAATGGCTTCAGGAATGCCATTAGATCAAGGTTTATATCTATTAGGTGCTTGCTTACCAATAGCATTTGCAGGTCTTTGGTCTGGAATAGCTCAAGGTAAAGTTGCAGCAGCTGGTATTCAAATATTAGCTAAAAACCCAGAACATAATACAAAAGGTATAATATTAGCAGCAATGGTTGAAACATACGCATTATTAGGATTCGTTATTTCATTCATGTTAGTAAATAAAGGATTCTAGGATTGGAGAGAAAAGGCTATGGCAAGTGTAAATAATCTAACTTCTAAAATCCTTAGGGATGCTGAAGAGAGAAAGGAAAGTATTTTAGCTTCTGCTGAAGAAGAGAAAAATAAGATTCTTTCGAAGAAAATAGCTAAAGCCAAAGAACTTGAAAAAGAAATTATACAAAAGGCTGAGCTTGAAGCTAAAACTAAGAAAGAAAGAATTCTATCTTCTGCTTCTCTTAAGGTTAGAAACAATAAGTTATCTGCAAAGCAAGAAGTTATAAAAGAAGTATTTGAAAATAGTATAGATATGTTAGCAACTATATCTGGAGATGATTTTTTAAGATTTATAAAAAATTCAATACTTTCTCTAGGTGAAATAGGAGAGCAAACATTAATTTTAAATAAAGAAGGAATGGAAGTAGTAGATCTTACTTTTATTTATGATTTAAATCAATCATTAGGAGATAAAGGAAATATTAAACTAAGTCCTAATACTGGAAACTTTAAAGGTGGATTTATTCTTGAAAGTAATGGTATAGAAATCAATAACACATATGAAGCTTTAGTAAGTTCATTAAAAGATGAATTGGAGTTTGAAGTAGCAAGAGTGTTGTTTAATTAAGGAGGGTAAGAGATGGATGTAATGAAATTTACCCAAGCTGTATCAAGAATATGGGTTTTAGAAACTAGACTTCTTGATAAGCCTAAAATTGATAGAATGATAGAAGCTCCATCGGCAAATGAAGTACTAAGAATATTAAATGAAACAGAGTATTCAAATGTTTCAGCAAATATAAAGAGACCAGAGGATTATGAAGAAATATTAACGGCAGAATTGAAAAGGGTATATGAACTAGTATATGAAATAAGTCCTATAAAAGATGTTGTGAAGTTAATGAGTTTAAAATATGACTATCATAATATAAAGGTACTTCTAAAAGGAAAAGTATTAGGCAAAGATTTATCTTCAATGCTTATACAACTAGGAAATCTAGATTTACAAGAAATTAAACGTAAAATAGATGGAGATAATTTTAAAAGCTTAAATGGAAACCTTGGAAAAGGAGTTCAGGAAGCAATGAAATCTTTTGAAGAAACTAAGGATCCTCAAAAGATAGACATAATAATAGATAGATATATGTATAAAGAGTTAGTAGATATAAATAAGTCATTAAATTATAAGTTTATAGATAATTTAGTAAAAGCTATGATAGATTCTACTAACATAAGAACTTTACTTAGAATAAAGAAACAAAATAAAGGAAGAGATTTTGCTGGGGAAGTTATAGTTGATGGTGGAGCAATAGATAGTAGTAAGCTTATAGCTCTATTAAATGAATCACCTGAGAATATAATGGCTAAATTACAAAGCACTATTTATTCAGATTTAATAAAAGAAGGCTTTGAAGGTTATATAGCTACAGAATCTGCAAGTCTTTTAGAAAAGTTAAGTGATAATTATATCATGGAATTAATGAAAGATTCTAAGTTAGTTACGTTTGGACCAGAAAAGATATTATCTTATATTTATGCAAAAGAAACAGAAATAAAAGTAATAAGGATTATAATGGTTGGCAAGCTTAATAATATTGCTGAGGAAGTAATAAGAGAAAGGTTGCGTGATATATATGCATAAGAAAATAGGTGTTGTTGGCGATAAGGATTCGGTTTTAGCCTTCAAAGCTTTAGGAATAGATGTATTCCCAGTAGTTGAAGCTGATGAAGCAAGAAGAGCAGTTGATAACTGTGCAAGAAATGACTACGCAGTAATTTTTGTAACAGAGCAAATAGCACAACATATTGAAGAAACAATAGCACGTTACAATGAACAAGTACTTCCAGCTGTAATATTAATTCCAAGTAATCAAGGTTCATTAAATATTGGATTAAAGAGAATTAGTGATAGTGTGGAAAAAGCTGTTGGCGTTAATATTTTATAGGAAGGTAGGTTAGTGATTTGAAGACCGGAAAGATAATTAAGGTTGCAGGTCCTTTAGTTGTTGCTGAAGGAATGGAAGAAGCAAATATATTCGACATGGTTAAGGTTGGGGATAAAGGTCTTATCGGAGAAATCATAGAAATGAGAAGCGATAGGGCATCTATCCAAGTTTACGAAGAAACTACAGGAATAGGACCAGGGGACCCAGTTGTTACAACAGGAGAACCATTAAGTATAGAATTAGGACCAGGACTAATAGAATCAATGTTTGATGGTATACAAAGACCACTTGATGCATTTGCTAAAGCTGCAAATTCACCGTTTTTAACAAAGGGTGTAGCAGTTAAGTCATTAAATAGAGAAAGAATTTGGAAGTTTGAACCTACAGCTAAAGTAGGAGATGTAGTTGAAGCTGGAGATATAATAGGAACAGTTCAAGAAACTACAGTAGTGCTACATAAGATAATGGTTCCTTATGGAGTAAGGGGTACAATAAAAGAAATTAAGGCAGGAGAATTCACAATAGTTGATACTGTTTGTATAGTAGAAACTGAAAAAGGTGATAAGGAATTAACATTAATGCAAAAATGGCCAGCAAGAAAAGGTAGACCATATGCAAGAAAGTTAAAACCAGAAGCACCAATGACTACAGGTCAAAGAGTTATAGATACATTTTTCCCAGTTGCAAAGGGCGGAGCAGCAGCAGTTCCAGGTCCATTCGGTGCTGGTAAGACAGTTGTACAACACCAAGTAGCTAAATGGGGAGATACTGAAATAGTTGTATATGTTGGTTGTGGTGAACGTGGAAATGAAATGACAGACGTTCTTAATGAATTCCCAGAACTTAAAGATCCTAAGACTGGTGAAAGCTTAATGAAGAGAACAGTCCTTATTGCTAATACATCTAACATGCCAGTTGCAGCTAGAGAAGCTTGTATATATACAGGAATAACAATTGCAGAATACTTCAGAGATATGGGATATTCTGTTTCAATAATGGCAGATTCAACTTCAAGATGGGCGGAAGCTTTAAGAGAAATGTCTGGTAGACTTGAAGAAATGCCAGGGGATGAAGGTTATCCAGCATACCTTGGATCAAGACTTGCTGATTACTATGAAAGAGCTGGTAAGGTTATTTGCTTAGGTAAAGATGGTAGAGAAGGAGCTGTAACAGCAATAGGAGCAGTTTCACCTCCAGGAGGAGACCTTTCAGAGCCAGTTACACAATCTACTCTAAGAATAGTTAAAGTTTTCTGGGGATTAGATGCTCAGCTTGCATATAAGAGACATTTCCCATCAATTAACTGGTTAAATTCATATTCATTATATGCAGATACTATAGATGAGTGGATGAATAATGAAGTTGCATCAGATTGGTCTACCTTAAGACAAGAAGCAATGACTTTACTTCAAGAAGAGTCAGGACTTCAAGAAATAGTAAGTCTTGTTGGTATAGATGCTTTATCAGAGATAGATAGATTAAAACTTGAAGTTTCAAAATCAATAAGAGAAGATTACCTTCAACAAAATGCATTCCATGAAGTTGATACATATGCTTCATTAGATAAGCAATATAAAATGTTAAAGCTAATACTTCTATTTAGAAAAGAAGCAGAAAGAGCATTAAAAGCAGGAATTTACTTAAATGAAATTTTAGGCTTAAGTGAAATAAGAGATAAAATTGCAAGAAGTAAATATATTCATGAAGATAATATAAATAAGATAGATGAAATTGAAGTAGAATTAAAATCTGCTATAGATGCATTAATCAACGAAAAGGGAGGGGTTCTAAATGCTTAAGGAATATAAAACAGTTACAGAAGTTGTAGGACCTTTGATGGTAGTTGAAGGCGTTGAAGGCGTTAAATACGATGAATTAGTTGAAGTAGAACTTCAAACTGGTGAAAAAAGAAGAGGTAGAGTTCTTGAGATAAATGGAACAAGAGCAATGGTTCAGCTTTTTGAAGGTTCATCAGGAATAAACTTAAAAGAAACAAAAGCTAGATTCTTAGGAAGACCACTTGAACTTGGTGTTTCTGAGGATATGCTAGGAAGAATTTTTGATGGTATGGGACACCCAATTGATAATGGCCCTAATATAATTCCAGAAAAAAGATCAGATATAAATGGTGAGGCTATTAATCCAGTATCAAGAGATTATCCATCAGAATTTATTCAAACTGGTATTTCAGCTATTGATGGACTTAATACATTAGTAAGAGGACAAAAGTTACCTGTTTTCTCAGCATCAGGACTTCCTCATGCACAATTAGCTGCACAAATAGCAAGACAAGCGAAAGTTTTAAACTCAGATGCTAACTTTGCTGTTGTATTTGCTGCAATAGGTATTACATTCGAGGAATCACAATTCTTCGTTGATGAATTTAATAAAACAGGTGCTATAGATAATTCAGTATTATTTATGAATCTTGCATCTGATCCAGCTATCGAAAGAATAGCAACACCAAGAATGGCTCTTACTACAGCAGAATTCTTAGCTTATGAAAAAGGAATGCATGTACTTGTTATAATGACTGATATAACAAACTATGCAGAAGCACTAAGAGAAGTTTCAGCTGCTAGAAAAGAAGTTCCAGGTAGAAGAGGATATCCAGGATATCTATATACTGACCTTTCAACTTTATATGAAAGAGCAGGTAGACTTAGAGGAAGAGAAGGTTCTATAACTCAAATTCCTATTTTAACAATGCCTGAAGAGGATAAGACACATCCAATTCCAGACTTAACTGGATATATAACAGAAGGACAAATAATCCTTTCAAGAGAGTTATATAAGAAAGGTATTATTCCTCCAATAGATGTATTACCATCACTTTCAAGACTTAAAGATAAGGGGATTGGTAAAAATAAGACTAGAGAAGATCATGCTGATACAATGAATCAATTATTCTCAGCTTATGCACAAGGTAAGCAAGCAAAAGAATTATCAGCGATTTTAGGAGAATCAGCTTTATCAGATACAGATAAGCAATATGCTAAGTTTGCAGAAGCATTTGAAGAACAATATGTATCTCAAGGCTTTACAGCAAACAGAAGTATTGAAGAAACTTTACAATTAGGATGGAAGCTTTTAAAGATACTTCCAAGAACAGAACTTAAGAGAATAAGAGATGAGTATCTTGAAAAGTATATGCCAAAGGGAGATGAAGAATAGCCATGGCAAGATTAAATGTCAATCCTACTAGAATGGAGATGTCTAAGCTAAAAAAGAGATTAGCTACAGCTACAAGAGGACATAAACTTTTAAAGGATAAGCAAGATGAGCTTATGAGACAATTCGTTAATCTTGTCAAATACAACAATGAATTAAGAAAATCTGTAGAAGCAGAGCTTCAAGGGTCACTTAAGGACTTTGTTATGGCTAGAGCTGTTATGAGCTCAGAATTTCTAGAGGAAGCAGTAGCTTATCCAAAAGAAAGTATATCTGTTGAAGTAGGAACTAAAAATATAATGAGTGTTAATGTTCCAGAGATGAATTTCCATAGACAGCTTGAAGGCGATGAAGGGAGCATATTCCCTTATGGTTTTGCAAGTACATCATCTGAATTAGATGATTCAATTGCTAAGCTTTATGGAATTTTACCTAAGCTATTAGAACTTGCAGAAGTTGAAAAGTCAACTCAACTTATGGCAGATGAAATAGAAAAGACTAGAAGAAGAGTTAATGCTCTTGAATATATGACAATTCCTTCTCTGCAAGAAACCATTAAGTATATAAGAATGAAGCTTGATGAAAATGAAAGAGGAGCTTTAACTAGATTAATGAAAGTTAAAGATATGATACAAGCAAGAAATTAGAAAAAAGTCCCTATTTGGTTTTGTGTTACATAAAACCAAATAGGGACTTTATATATTTCTACTTTAGCAATATAAGATAAAAATCGTCATTGTTTTGTCATTGATAATAATATTTATAAATAGTATAATAAGGTAATGACTTTAAGCGACATAATAAATAAAAAGAATATCAACAGTTAAGAGGTTAAGGAGAAATTATGCGATATATATTATCTTTTATATTAGCATTTTTAATAGTATATTTAATAACGCCAATTTTGATTAAATTATCTTTTAAATATAGCTTTACAGATAAACCGACAAAAAGAAAAAAACATAAAGGTGAAACTCCACTCTGTGGTGGATTAGCTATGTTTATAGGATTTTTTATAGTATATTTTACAGTTAACAATTATACATCAGTTAAAGAAAAATCATGGATATTATTAGGTTCTGGATTAATATTATTAATAGGATTAATAGATGATAGTTTTAAAACTAGAGGCAAGGAATTTCCTATATATCCAAGATTAATAGTTCAATTAGTGGCAGCATTTATTATATTTAAATCAGGGATAGTTTTTAGGGGATTTACAAATCCATTTACAGGAGTTTATATACAGTTATCAGGAATAATACAATTCTTACTTACAATTACATGGATCTTTGGAGTAACAACAGTTATAAATTGGTCGGATGGTATGGATGGACTTGCTGGTGGATTATCATTAATTTCATCAATAACATTTGCAGCAGCGGCAATTATTCTAGGACAAAATGAATCTATAAGTATGTCATTAATAGTATCAGGAGTTACTTTAGGTTTTTTAATGTATAATAGATATCCTGCAAAGATTTTTATGGGGGATTCTGGAGCAAATTTTTTAGGATTTATATTAAGTATAATAGCCTTAGATGGTGCTTTTAAACAAGCAACTTTAATGAGTTTATTTATTCCAATATTGGCTTTAGCAATTCCTATATTTGATAATCTTTTTGTTATAATAAAAAGATTTATGGATGGAAAACCAGTATATCAAGCAGATAGAAGCCAAATACATTATAGACTAGAAGCTAAGGGGTTTACTCCAAAGCAAGTTGTAACATACATAAATATGGTTAGTTTAGCTTTTAGTATAATCTCGATAATTTTACTTTTAATTAAGAGCTGATAGTATATAATTAAGATAAGGTTCTGTCGCATAATTAAAAATTTAAAATTTAGAATGTAAAATTAAGGCGAAAACTACTGAGAGTAGTTTTTAAATAATGTTGATAATATATTATAAGTATGTAATACAATTAATTTAAAAGTCCAGTGATTTGAAGTTACTGGACTTTAGTTTGTAATAGTTTAACAGAACTGAATCGCTAAAAGCGACGGCTTGAGCCAGTGATTAAACTTAATTATATATGGAAAAAATAAGAAGTGAAGTTTCTTTCTCAAGGAAGCTTCACTTCTCACATTCTAATATGCTCAGGACAAATATCAAATTAATTATATCAAAGACTTTGCAAAACTAACTTCTGTTTAAGTAAAAAAACGGAAGTTGGTTTTTTAATTTACATAAAATGAATAATTTACAAAAATTAATTCCAATAATTGTAAATGCATAAAAGAGTATATAATATAAACAAAAGGAGATGATATTATGTTACAAAAAAATTAATTTCGATTTTAACTTGTTCAGTATTAACACTTACTTTAGTTTCAGCACCAGTAAAAAACACTTTTGCAGCAACTACTATTCCTAATGAAAAAATAGTCTCTGAAGAATTTGCTAAAAAACAATCAGAAATACAACCTAAGTATGGAGAAAATGAAAAGATTACTGTTGTATCTACTGAATATCAAACTGTTACTTTGACACCGAGTGGACAACCTGCTGGAGGGAATAATTTCAAAAGTGGTGGTTCTCTTTTCTTGAATTATGATTCAGGTGGTAGCCAAAGTATTAGTGTTGGTCTTGGATGGGAGCCATTTAGTTTTAGTGTAAGTACAGGACAAATGAGTACAAATGCATATACATCAGGTTCAACGGTAAATTTCCCAGCTGGTAATAACTATTATATTGTAAAACTTAATAGAAGGATGAAATTTGAAAGACATAAAGTAGATGTATATCAATATAATACTTACCAATATACCTACTATACAACAGTTAGTTCTATATACTCTAACTCCCATTACTTACAACAAGTTTATTAAGAGTATAAGTATAAATGATTATTAATAAAAAATATTTTTATTCTTTAATAGTAGTAATAATAATTATTGGCTGTTCTATAGCACTATCTTTATATTTTAATAGTAATGGGTATAAGCTTAAATCTATAGATAAAGAGTTAGAAGATATTTATGAACTACCAAGTTCTTATACGATTTTAGAAGCAGAAAATAATAATATTGTAAATGTTTCAAATACCTTAGAAAAGGAAAGTAAATTAATTAATAAGTTTTTATTAGATATAGATAATAAAAAAATGTCCATTTTAAAAACGATTAAATCTTATGATAATAATTTAATTATAACTCTTTATGTTTATGACGATATGATTGATGAAATAAGAGTATGGAATTAAAATGTAAATAGTAGAAGTATTGAATCAGGGGATTCACGATTTGAATCATATTATATAAAAAACAATGATGGAATATCAACAGTTTTCTTAAAGGGTATTAAGAATAGTCAACTCCAAATGGATACGGAACAAATAATAAGTGATCAGAACTTTACATGTTTAAAGATATTTTTAAATTTCCTTGTCTATTAAGAGCAGTTGCTACACATATTTCTTCTTTTAAGAGCCTTCTTTTCTTAACTTGTTTTCCTATTATATTAATATTATACGTTGATTAAAAAATTTTAATTAATAATAAACACTTAATTAAAATATAGGCTTAAACAAAATAAAAGTTTGAAAATTCAGAAACTATAAATTATAATATAATTTAATTTAATTTAATCAATAGGCATACTCAAGCTATTACATAATTCATTAATCATTCATAATCAATTATCAAATATAAATTATCTATTATCTATTGCTCACTATCAAATATCAATTATAACTGCCCATTCTCCATTGCAATCGTCTATTGTAAACTATCAATTATCAATTATCCATTAAAAAAGGGGGTTTTATCATGTACACTGGTAAATTAGTAAGGTTAAGAGCGTATAAGGAAGAGGATATAGAAAGAGCAGTAGAGTTTATAAATGATGAAGAAGTAAAAAAGTTTTTAGACTCTAACATTCCATTTCCAATGACTAAATGGCAAGAAGAGGAATGGGTAAGAAGTAGAAAAGCAAATGTTGATTTTACTTATGATTTTGCAATTGAAGATTTAGAGACAGGAAAATATATAGGTGGATGTAGCATTAATGAATGTGATGTAAAAAATAGAACTTGTGTAATAGGTATAATGATTGGGGACAAGGAATATTGGAGCAAAGGATATGGCAGTGATTCGTTAAAAGTATTAACAAAATTTATATTTGAAGAAGTAAATATGAATAAGATAAAGCTTAAAGTTTTTTCCTTTAATACCAGAGCAATAGCATGTTATAAGAAGGTTGGATTTAAAGAGGAAGGCATACTAAAGAAAGAGGTATATAGAAATGGAAAATATCACGATGAAATACTAATGGCAATTTTTAAAGATGAATTTGCAAGTTAAAATAAGCAAATATGAAAATTCATAAATAATATTTTTTATGAATTTAATTCTACAATTCAGTAAGCAATAAAATTCACATATATAAATTTTACATTTTAAATATGTGAATTTTGATGTATATTTAAAAATATTTTTAAATATACTGTAATATAGAAAAATAAGATTGAAACTTATCAAGAGTGGTGGAGGGACTGGCCCTAAGAAACCCAGCAACCTACGTAGGTTAATTAAAATGAACAAAATTCATTTTAACACCTTATTGTGTGGTGCTAATTCCTGTTAGATAAGGGTAATTTATAGGCTGTTATATCAATACCTAAAGGTTATCCTTTGGGTATTTTTTATGTATAAAAAATATATAATTTGAATATATTTTCAATTATCCATTGAAAAGGGGGGCTATAATGAATATTAAAAATTTGTTTGATAAAAAAGAGGTGGTTTTTTCATTTGAGATATTTCCGCCAAAGCAAGAATCAAGAATTGATACTATTTATAATACTTTAGAAGAATTAAAAGGTTTAAAACCAGATTTTATAAGTGTAACCTATGGGGCTGGGGGAAGCTTATCTAAGAATATGACATGTGAGATCTCATCTATAGTAAAGAATAAATATAAAATAGAACCATTAGCTCATTTAACATGTATAAACTCAAATAAGAATCAAGTAAATACTATATTAGATAATCTAAAGCAATCAGGAATAGAAAATATATTAGCTTTAAGAGGTGATATACCTTCAGATTATAATGGAAATAATGAATTTGAACATGCAAGTGATCTTATAAAGCATATAAAACAAAGAGATAATTTTAATATAGTTGCTGCATGTTATCCAGAAAGGCATTTAGATAGTATAAGTATAGAAGATGATTTGATTAATCTAAAGAAAAAGCAAGAGGCAGGTGCTACACATTTAATTTCTCAATTATTTTTTGACAATGAGTACTTTTATAGATTTTTAGAAGAAAAAGATAAATATAATATAGATGTTCCAATACAAGCTGGAATAATGCCTGTTATAAATACTAAGCAAATAAATAGAATAGTTTCATTATGTGGAGCTAAGTTGCCAAAGAAATTTATTAAAATAATGAATAAATATGAATTTAAGCCTGAAGCATTAAGAGATGCTGGAATTGCATATGCCACAGAGCAAATAATAGATTTGATATCAAGTGGAGTAGATGGAATTCATTTATATACCATGAATAATTCATATGTTGCTAAAAGAATAAGTACAAGTATATTTTCTATATTAGATACTATAAATAATTGTGAAGGAGTAATAAATTAGTTAATATATTAATTAGGATAATATTAAATATAAATAATATGGTTATATGGAGGAAAGAAAATGGAAAAAGTGGAGAGTTTTGAATTAGATCACAGAATAGTTAAAGCACCTTATATAAGAAAGTGTTGTTTATTAACAGGTGAAAAAGGAGATAATGTAACAAAGTTTGATATCAGGTTTTTACAGCCAAACAAAGAGGCTTTTGGAACTGCAGCTATGCATGGATTAGAGCATATTTTAGCACATGAGTTAAGAGGTAGATTGGAAGGAATAATAGATTTATCTCCAATGGGATGTAGAACAGGCTTTTATTTAAGTATATGGGGAGATAGAGAAGCTTCTGAAATAAAAGAAGCATTAGAATTATCATTAAGAGAAGTTTTAAATGCAACAGAAATACCAGCAGCTAATGAAATTCAATGTGGAAATTACAGAGATTTATCATTATTTGGAGCAAAGGAATATGCAAAAGAAGCTTTAGAAAAAGGTTTTTCATTGAATATATATGGAGAAAGATAAAGGTTATATGTGTCTTATAAGTGGAATTTAAATATAAGACATATAGTGATTTATTTATGAATAAAAATATACTATAAGATATAAGAGTTGTATTCTAATATAAAAAATTAGAATACAACTTTTTTAATTAGAAAGAAAGTATAAGAATTTTAAGTTCTAATAATTAATAAAATAAATTATGATAAGTAATCTTATATATGTTTAAAAATAAATATAAGTATGCTAACATTTAATTATTGGAAAATTTTGAAAATTGAAATTATTACAAAATGGGGGAGATAATTTGAGAGACAAATGTGGTAAATTTAAAGAATTGGAATCATTCATCAGTGAAGGAAACGATGATGAAAGTTCCTTAATTGCAGTATTGCATCATGCACAAGGATTATATGGATATTTAGGAAGAGAGGTACAGGAGTATATAGCTGATAGACTAAATATGCCAGTATCTAAGGTGTATGGTGTAATAACTTTTTATTCATATTTTTCTACAGAGCCAAAAGGTAAATATGTTATAAGTGTATGTACTGGGACAGCTTGCTTTGTTAGAGGAGCCTGCGATATACTAGAGGATTTTAAAAAGATTCTAGGAATAAAAGAAGGTGAAACAACGGAGGATGGACTATTTACTCTAGATACATTGAGATGCGTTGGTTCATGTGCTATAGCACCAGTTGTGCTTGTGAATGATAAAGTTTATGGATATTTTACTAAGCCTCAAGTAAATGAATTAATAAATAATTTAAGGGAGCAAGGTTAATATGAATAGAATAAATACTTATAATGATTTATTAAAGATGCATGAAGAATGTAAAAAGAAAATAGAGGTTAGAGAAAATCCAGAAAAATTTAATAAAGATGAAATAAAAGAAAGGCATATATTGATTTGTGGAGGACCTGGATGTAAAGCTTCAAACTCTGATAATATATTTAAAGCATTTAAAGAAGAAATAGAAAGATTAAATTTGCAAGAAGATGTAAAGGTAATAATGACAGGATGCTTTGGCTTTTGTGCAAAAGGACCAGTAATAGAAATTATGCCTGATAAGGTGTTTTATATACAGGTAACTGAAGAAGATGTTAAGGATATAGTAGAAAGTCATATTGTTGAAGGCACAGTTGTTGAAAGATTGCTTTATGAAAATGAAGAAACTAAAGAAAGGATAAAGGTAAAAGAAGAGATACCTTTTTATAGAAAACAAGTAAAAATAGCATTAAAAAATTGTGGAGTTATAGATCCGGAAAATATGGAAGATGCTCTAGGAAGAGGGGCTTATACAGCACTTGGGAAAGCTCTATCAACTATGACTCAAGAGGATGTTATAAAAGAAATAAGTGAATCTGGCCTTAGAGGAAGAGGGGGCGGAGGCTTTCCAACAGGGAGAAAGTGGGAAGCTGCTAGAAGAGCAAAAGGTGATATAAAATATGTAATTTGTAACGCTGATGAAGGTGATCCAGGAGCATTTATGGATAGAGCAATATTAGAGGGGGATCCAAATTCAGTATTAGAAGCAATGGCTATTTGTGGTTATGCTATTGGAGCTAGCAAAGGTTATATTTATATAAGAGCAGAATATCCTTTAGCTGTTCATAGATTAAAAATAGCATTAAAGCAAGCAAGAGAAATAGGAATTCTAGGAAACAATATCTTAAATACAGGATTTAATTTTGACATTGAAATAAAGTATGGAGCAGGAGCATTTGTTTGTGGTGAAGCTACAGCATTAATTCATTCAATTGAAGGATTAAGAGGAGAACCTACAATGAAGCCACCAAGAACTTCAGAAAAAGGACTATGGCAAAGACCAACTTGTGTTAATAATGTGGAAACTTTTGCAAATATTAGTCAAATAATTAACAATGGTGCTAAATGGTATAGCTCAATAGGAGCAGAAAAGTCTACTGGAACTAAGGTTTTTGCGTTAGCAGGGAATATTAATAATGTAGGATTAGTAGAAATTCCAATGGGAATGCCTTTAAAAGACATAATTTATGAAATAGGAGGTGGAATTGTCAATAATAAATCGTTAAAGGCTATACAAACTGGAGGACCTTCAGGTGGATGCATACCAGTAGAGTATTTAGATTTACCTATAGAATATGATACTTTAACATCAATAGGTTCCATGATGGGATCAGGTGGAATGATAGTAATGGATGAAGATAACTGCATGGTTGATATAGCTAAGTTTTATCTAGAATTTAGTGTTGATGAATCTTGTGGTAAATGTACTCCTTGTAGAATAGGAAATAAAAGAATATTAGAATTGCTAAAGAAAATTACTGATGGAACTGCAAAAGAAGAAGATTTAGAAAAAATGAAGGAACTATGTGAAGTTGTAAAGGATGCTTCTCTTTGTGGACTTGGAGAATCAGCACCAAATCCAGTATTAAGTACCTTAAAGTTCTTTAATAATGAATATAAAGATCATGTAATAAATAAAAAATGTACTGCAGGAGTGTGTAAGGGATTAGTTAAATATGAGGTTACAGATAGTTGTATTGGATGTACTAAGTGTTTAAGATCATGTCCTGTATTAGCTATTAAGGGTAAGATTAGAGAAAAGCATAGTATTGATATTGATAAGTGCATAAGGTGTGGTTTATGCTACGAAGCATGTCCAACTAAAGCTATAATAAAAACTAGCTTAGGAGGGGAAGTTTAAATGGTTAATGCTAAGATAAATGGAGTTAATATAGAAGTAGAAAAAGGAACTAGTATCTTAGATGCTGCAAAAAAACTTAATATAAATTTACCAACATTATGTCATATGTATATGGTAGATGGGAAAACAAGAAACTGTAAGGGAACTTGTAGAGTATGTGTTGTTGAAGTTGAAGGTTGGGATGGATTAGTACCAGCATGTGCAACTGAAGTAAGAGAAGGAATGTCTATAAAAACTAATTCATTAAAAGCAATTAGAGCAAGAAAAACTATAGTAGAGTTATTATTATCAAATCATCCTAAAGATTGTTTAAATTGTGATAAGAATATGAATTGTGAGTTGCAAAAATTAGCTTCTGATTTAGGAATAGATGAAAATAAGTATGAAGGCGAAAAGGTAAAATTTGACCTAGATATTTCTGATGGATTTATTAGAGATAGAGAAAAGTGTATCTTATGCAGAAGATGTGTAACTGCTTGTAATGATATACAAAAGGTACATGCAATAACAATAGCTAATAGAGGATTTGAAACCAATGTATCAACATTTTCAAATGATTCGATAAAGGATACAAACTGTACTTATTGTGGACAATGTGTAGCAGTTTGTCCTACAGGAGCATTAAGAGAAAAAAGTGATTATAAAAAAATATGGGAAGTTTTAGATGATAATAATAAATATGTTATAGCTCAAATTGCACCAGCAGTTAGATATGCACTTGCAGAAGAATTTGGGCTAGAGCCTGGTAAATTATCAACAGGAAAAATTGTAACTGCACTGAAATTATTATCTTTTGATTCTGTTTTTGATACTAATTTTGCCGCTGATTTAACTATAATGGAGGAAGCTAATGAATTTATTGAAAGAATTACTTTGGGAGAAAACTTACCACTTATAACTAGTTGCTGTCCAGCTTGGGTAAATTATGCTGAAACTAATTATTATGAAAATATTAATCTGGTATCTAGCTGTAAATCGCCTCAACAAATGTTTGGAGCTATAGCTAAAAATTATCTTCCTCAAGAGTTGTCTGTAAAAAGAGAAAATTTAACTGTAGTATCTATAATGCCATGTATAGCTAAAAAACATGAGGCAAACAGAGCAGAAATGAAAGGCATTGATGGTATAAAAGATGTAGATTTAGTAATAACTACAAGAGAACTTGCTAAAATTATAAAAGAGGCTGGAATAGATATAGTTAATTTAAAGGATTCAGAATTTGATAATCCTTTAGGAATGTCAAGTGGAGCAGGTACTATTTTTGGAACTAGTGGAGGGGTAATGGAAGCTGCACTTAGAACTGCTTATGAATGGATAACTGGTCAGGAATTAAAACAAATTGACTTTGAAAATGTTAGAGGGTTAGAAGGAATTAAAGAGGCTAAGATAGACCTAAATGGAAAAGAAATTAATATAGCAGTTATTAGCTCATTAGGAAATGCAAAAAAAATAATGGATGAAATTAAAGATGGAAATTCAAAATATCATTTTATAGAGGTAATGGCGTGTCCTGGAGGATGTATTGATGGAGGAGGACAACCTTTTATAAAGTCCAATAGAGATATATTGAAAAAGAGAATGAATGCAATATATAACGAAGATAAAAATAAAATTATCAGAAAATCTCATGAAAACCCTATGATACAAAAGTTATATAAGGATTATTTACAAAAACCAAATAGTTATATTGCTCATCATATTTTACACATTAATTATAAAAAGAACTAATTAAATGATAGATATAATATAGTTAACTATATTATAAAATGTATTAAGAATTAATTATACAATATAAAGGGAAACGGTAAGTTTCCCTTTTATTCTAATAAAATTAATCAGAAAAAACAAAATATTGGGAAAAATATCAAAAAAAACGTTTTAATTAGAAAAAAACTATGGAAAAGAATAACAGGTGATAGTATAATTATTATGTAATCATACTAAAGATATATTTTTTTAATAGACTACTAAATAATAATAATCGAAAGGGCATTTTATGATTGAAACAATATTAATTTCTTTAATATTTTGTAAAATAAAAAAATTAAAAATAAAGCCTTTATTTAAAAGTTGGACAATATATCCGGTACTATTTATGGAATTTGTATATTTGATTATACAAGTTAATATTTTTATGGACAATTACGTAGTAATAAATAATGTAGGAATATTAAAAGCCTTATATTTATGTTCATATTTACCAATGATATTTAAATATAGGCAATACATATCAGCTATAATAGGTTCTATATTTGTTATTATTGGAGGATTATTAAATGATATAGCCATATCTGCTAATAATGGATTTATGCCAGTTTTTCCAACACTATCTTTTTTTACTGGATATGCAAAAATAGAAGCCTTTGATAAAGTAAATGATATACATATATTAGGTGATTCAAGTACTAAGCTAAAGCCTTTAACGGATATATTTGATCTTGGTTATAGCGTTCTTAGCATAGGTGATATTTTTATTAGAGTTTATGTATTTATTATAATTTATAATGTAGTAAAACAATTAAATATATCAAAAGAGAAAATAAGTTAATTATTTAATTAAAGAGCTTATAAGAAGGAGAGAAGTCATGTTAAAATTACAACCAATAGAATTTTTCTTAAGGGTACTACCAGAAGGATTTCTTTTTGTGTTTTCTATTTATATTTTTTCACAATTGAAAATAGATAAAAAAAAGTTGATAATATCTAGTTTGATATTCTCAGTTGCAGTATTTATAATAAGAAGTCTTCCAATAAATTATGGAGTACATATGATACTATCAGTATTAGTCTTGCTATTCATATCGATATCATATAATAAGGTGGAGGCTATTCATTCGGTAAAAAGTATTATAATTCTTTATTTAATTCAATTGATATCAGAAGGGATAAATATTTCAATACTTAATTTAATGAAACTTAATTTAGATCAGTTATTTAAAGACCCAGTAAAAAAATCTATTCTAGGATTACCATCATTACTAATCACATTCATAATAATTATCATGTTTTATATAATTAATAAAAAAAGGAAGCTGAAAAAATGAGTTTAGAATTATTTTGTAAGAAGATATCTTATAATTTAAAAAAGGAATTAAATTTAGATGATGACAAAAGAAGTATTATAGAATATGGATTATATGCTGTTGTACATATGGTTATATCAATACTATCAGTGGGGTTATTTGGAATACTGTTTGATGTAATGATTGAATCATTAATAATATCTTTTGTCCAAGCTATTTTAAGAAAATATTCAGGTGGAGTTCATGCAAGTACTCCATTTAATTGTATATTAATAGGAATTGTCGTAGCAGTATTACCTGCATATTTTATTGAAAATATTAAGCTTAATATTACTTATATGATTTTTATAGGAATTATTATATATATTAGTTCATTAAGTATTATTTATAAATTAGCTCCAGTGGATAGTCCCAATAAACCAATAAAAAAAGAAGAAAAAATAAAGAGATTAAAAAAGAGTTCTATAATAATATTAACTATTTATATGGTTATAGTAAGCTATAATATAATAATGTATTATATTAATAAAAATAATACTTTTTTAGTTTATTCTGCCTGTATATATTTTGGAGTATTATGGCAGGTTCTAACTTTAACAAAACATGGTCATACTATAGTTAATGCAATAGACTCTTTATTAATAAAAATTTTAAAGATGATAGGAGTTGAAAAAAAATGAAAAGATTAAACAACAAAATTTTAATGGCTGTTGCTGCTTTTGCTACAGTAATTGCATCTGTAGTATCTACTTCAGCTTGTTTTTGGGCTGTATATCAACCAGAAGAGCCAAAAGCTTTAAGAGATGAATAATTAAATAGGATCGGATTATTCCGATCCCTATTTTAAGTAGTGATGAGGTGAACAGTTTGAAAACAATAAATGAAGACAGAAGAAAACAAATAAATGATATGGTTTCAATAGTAAAATTGGCATCATTAATGTTCACGGCTATAATATTCTTTCAATATATTTTTAAGGAAAATGAAATTTTAGATAATTTGATAAGTCAGAGAATTATAATTGTAGGTGTTGGATTTGTGATATTGTTGTTATTAGCAATATATATGATATGGTCACTTTCTTTAAATAGTGGAATAAATAAAAGAAAGTATAGGTTTATAATCTTTATAGAAAACTTAGTTTTTATTGCTGTATTTTTTATAACCGTCATATTGTCAGGAGCAAATGAAAGTGAATATAAATATCTATTTTTATTTATAATAACTAGTTCAACTATACAGTTAGGTTTAAAAAATGGAATAATAGTTGCTTTAATATCTTCAACTTTAATATTAGGAATGGATATTATTTGTATGCCTAATGCAAGTGTTAATAAGTATTTTCAAAATGACTTGATATTATCAGGGATTTTTCTTCTTACAGCTTGGCCACTAGGATTTTATGTTAAAATTGAAGGGGAGCATATTAATAGGTTAGAAGAATTAGTAAATAAGGATGGACTAACAGGAGTATTTAATCATAGATATTTCCATGATGCATTGAAAGAGAAAATAACATTATCAGAGAAGTATAAAGAACCTACTTCTATGATATTTGTTGATATAGATTATTTTAAGCATTATAACGACTTATATGGACATCAAAAGGGAGACGAAGTTTTAAGAACTATTGGTAGTTTATTAAAAAATAATATAAGGGAAGATGATATTGCAGCGAGATACGGGGGAGAAGAATTTGCTGTGATATTACCAAATACTACAGAAGAAGAGGCTACGTTATTAGCAGATAAATTAAGATTAACTATAGAGGAAACTAAGTTTTATGGTGAAGAGAATCAGCCAAGGGGAGTTTTAACAGCTTCTATGGGGGTTTCTGTTTATCCAGATAAAGCTAAAAGTGATGTAGAACTTATAAAGAGTGCTGATGACGCATTGTATAGAGCAAAGTTCTTTAATAAGAATAGAGTTGAGACATATACTTCAATATTAGATGAGCTTAAGAATGATATAGAAGAAAAAGATGTAGAATTAGTTACATCCATTAAGACTTTAATAAGTGTAATTAATGCTAAGGATAGATATACATATGGGCATTCAGAGAGAGTAGTGCTATATAGTAGATTGTTAGCAAAGAAATTAAAGTTAAATAAAATTGATACTGATACATTAATATATTCAGCATATATGCATGACATAGGTAAGATAAATATAGCACAAGATGTATTAATGAAGAAGATGCCATTAACAGCAGAAGAATGGGAGTTATTAAAGCAACATCCAGAAAGTGGAGTTGAAATAATAAGACCTGTCAAGTCATTAGAAAATATGGTGCCAATTATATTGCATCATCACGAGAAATATAATGGAACTGGTTATCCAGACGGATTAAAAGGCGAAGAAATCCCTTACTTATCGAGAGTGCTTACTGTTGTTGATAGCTTTGATGCAATGACTTCAAATAGACCTTATAATCAAAGAAAAACATATGATGAAGCTATAGTAGAATTAAGAAAGTTTAGTGGAATTCAATTTGATCCAGTTATTGCAGAAAAGTTTATAGAAGTAATAAAAGAAAATAAAGATAAATTAGATAATCTTATTTAAGTGAGGGGATATTGGTATCTTCTCGCTTTTATTTTATGATAAAATGTAATTAAAATATAGTTTAAAGAGGTGAGTTTGATGAGAATAGGAATAATTGGTTTAGGTAATATATGTGAAAAGGCTTATTTACCTGTTATTACAGCTATAGATGGAATAGAAATAGTATTTTGTACTCGTAATAAGGAAAGATTAAATAGCTTATCAAAAAAATATAGGGTAAGGGAATCTGCATCTACTGTCGATGAGTTAATTAATATGAATATCGATGCAGCCTTTGTT
The DNA here is from genome assembly GCF_015555225.1 of Clostridium sp. D46t1_190503_E9. Taxonomy (NCBI): domain Bacteria; kingdom Bacillati; phylum Bacillota; class Clostridia; order Eubacteriales; family Clostridiaceae; genus Clostridium; species Clostridium sp. D46t1_190503_E9. Next base: position 174,700 of record NZ_JADNKB010000003.1, on the reverse strand, counting down.
CATACCGCAACTGAAAGTCATATAGAAATAATAGAAAAGCTTTTAAATAATAATATTCATGTTTATGTAGATAAGCCTATAAGTTATAGCTATGAAGAAAGTATTAGAGTTTCTAATTTAGCTAAAAAGCTTAATAAAATTTTAATGGTTGGATTTAATAGAAGATTTGCACCAATGTATTCAGAGTTAAAAAAATATGGAATTCCTTCTGTTATTAAATTAGAGAAAAATAGATTGAGTAGTCCAAAGGAGCCAATTGTGTTTGTTTTAGATGATTTTATTCATGTTATAGACACTTTAAGATTTTTAACAGATGATGAGATAGAAAACATAAACGTAAATGGACTAAAGAAAGATGGATTAATTTATAATCTTGTTGTTACAATGACTAGCAAGAACACAACATGTATAGCTATGATGAATAGAGATAGTGGAGCTAATGAAGAAGAACTAGAATATACTTCATCAGGGAAAAAAGTAATAGTTAGAAATTTAATGGATTCGAGAGTGCTAATAAACAATGTAGAAGAAAATAAATACTTTAAAGATTGGGATACTATTTTATATAGAAGAGGATTTGAAAGTATAATAAATGAGTTTATTAATTCTGTAAAGCTAGGAATTCAAGCAAATCCAACAATAGAAGATGCTTTAAATACTCATAAAATATGTGATGAAATTTTAAAAAAAATAGATGAAATGTAATAAGGAAGTGAGATTACTCTCACTTCCTTATTACATTTTTATGTTTTTATTTGTTAATCTTTTATTAGTATATTCTTTAATAAGTTGATAAGCTACGCTAAATGTTGGTATTCCAATTAGCATACCTATTAATCCAAGGGTACTACCGCCAACTAACATAGCAAGCATAACCCATATTGCAGATAGCCCAACTGAGTTTCCAACAACTTTAGGGTAAATAATATTACCTTCAAATTGTTGTAAGCATAAAATAAATACAATAAACCATAGAGCTTGTATAGGGTTTATTATAAGTATTAAGAATACAGCTGGAATAGTACCAATAAAAGCTCCGAATACTGGAATCAATGCAGTTACTCCAATAAGAACACTAATAAGCAATGAATAAGGCATTGAGAATATATTCATCCCTACAAAGCAAAGAACTCCCAATATAACTGCTTCTATGCATTGACCAGTTATAAATTTTGCAAAAGTAACATTAGCAAGTCTACCTATTTCTATTATTTTATATGCTATATTTTCTTTTGAAAAAGCATACAATGTCTTTTCTAAATGATAGATTAAAGTTTCCTTACTAGCTAGCATATAAATTGTAAGTACTATAGAAAGAACAAAATTAACAACGCCACTAGTTATGTTCATTGTAGTGTTTAATATACTACTAAGAGATGTAGTTAATAATCCTCCAAAGAATTGAAGTAATTCCTTCCATGTGCTCATTAAAGTATCATATAAATTTTGTAGAATCTCAGTTGATGAAATAAATTGATTTATCAAAGTTTCAAAAGACCTTATATATTCAGGGACAGTGTCTAGCAAGGTTGAAACACTTGATATTAACTGAGGAATAACAAATAAAGCTAAGGCTATTATAAGCCCAATAATAGTAATAAATGTTGTTAAAATAGATAATGGTCTTTTTAAATTTCTTACAAAACTTGATTTTTGTTTATCTAAAAAATAAAATACATTTTTTTCAAAAAATTTCATAGGCAAATTCAATACAAATGCCATTGCAAATGCTACGATAAATGGATTTAGTATTCCTAAAATGTTTCCAAATGTACTAATTACATACTTTATGTTTAATAATACAAAATATAGAATAATTAAATATGTTCCAAGTAAAATATTTTGCTTAAATTTATTGTTTATTTCTTTCAAACTTATACATCCTCCAATTGCTTAAGATATAATAAAATATTAAAATCAAGTTTATTTCAGAATTGTTTATTATTACTGCAAAAAAATATTATAATATAATTTTAAATCAATAAGTGAATTAATACCAGTAATAAAGGTTAAATCATTTGTAAAATAAAAATTAAATATATATAATAATAGCTGTGAACTAAAATAGTAATGGAGTTGAGAGTATGAGTAAGGTACAGGTAAGGAAGATAACAACATTAGCAGATACAAAATATTTAAAGTTATATAACGCGGATTACATAAATAAAAAGGGCGTTTTAAGGAGCTGGACTATAGCATCAAGGAAGGATTTGGAAACTATAAATGATAAGTATTTTCATGGAGCAGAAGATAAAATAGATGCTGTTGTAATAGTCGCAAAACATGTAAAAGAAGATAAACTAGTTATGATAAGACAATACAGAGTTCCTATAAATGGATATATTATTGAATTACCAGCTGGACTTATAGATAATAATGAAAGCTTTGAAGAAGCGGTAAAGAGAGAATTAAAAGAAGAAACAGGGCTAAATCTTATAAACATAGATTATAAAAATACCAAGGAGAAGGTTTATGTATCTGCAGGTATGACTGATGAATCTATAGCACTTGTTCAATGTACATGTGATGGTGAAATATCATCAGAAAACTTAGAAGATGATGAAGATATAGAAGTTATAATGGTTTCAAAAGAAGAAGCAAGGAAACTTATAAATTCAAATGAAGATATAGATGTTAAAGCGTTGCTTGCAATGCAAAATTTTATATTAAGCTAAAAAGGTAGGGACTATCCCTACCTTTTTTAATAAATTTTCCAAAATGAGATAAAATATTAAGGACTATTGTGTATAAGAGGTGCTAAAATGAGAGACGAAATTATGAGCAATAAAAGAGAATATTTTAATAATTTTGGTATGGACGAAGATGTAGTAGAAAAGGTGAAAAAAGAGCTTTCATATATAAAACAATCAGGATATTTCACTGGAGAAAATAATGTGAAAATATATTATGAAAAATATAAACCTAAAAAAGAAATAGGTAAAATAGTCATTGCACACGGCTTTACTGAATGTATAGAAAAATACAGGGAAATAATATATTACTTTATAAGAGAAGGATACTCAGTCTATATAATGGAGCACAGGGGACACGGTAGGTCAGGAAAACTAGGAGTAAAGGATAAAACACAAGTAAATGTTGAGAATTTCAATTACTATATTGAGGATTTTAAAAAGTTTCTTGACAATATAGTAATTAAAAATAATAAAAGGTTATACTTATTCTCTCATTCCATGGGAGGTGCAATAGGTGCTATGTTTATAGAAAAATATCCAGAGTATTTTTGTAAGGCTATTTTATCATGTCCCATGTTTCAAATAGCAATAGGAAAGGTTCCATGTTGTTTAGCTAGAGCTATAGCCAAAATAAGTATATGCCTTGGTAAGGGCGATGAATTTATATTTGGTAATATGCCTTATGAAAGTACATACGATTTTATATTAGCATCAACATCGAATGAAAGTAGGTATAGAGTATATTATAAAGAGATAGTATGCAATGAAAAGATACAAAGAGGTGGGGGATCTTTCAGATGGTTATATGAATCTTTAAAGGCAATTAAGTATATATTTAAGAAGAAACATATAGAAAGAATAAAGATACCAGTTTTGATTTTTCAAGCCGGAAATGATACTTTAGTTGGGGAAAGAGGAGAAAGACGATTCTCAGAAAAATGTGATAAATGTGAATTAGTTAGATTTGAAAATGCTAAACATGAACTTTACTTAGAAAATGATGATGTACTAGTTCCTTATTTAGAAAAAATATTTAATTTTTTAGAAAGTTGAAATAATATTATAAAAAATATTTAATTAGTTAATATAATTATTGAAAGTATGCAGTTAATATAATTATTTATATTAAACAGGCTATATAAAACAGGCTATATAAAAATATACGCCTGTTTTTAGTATTAACAATAGTATTATTAAAAAATATGATATTATATAAGTTACAATAAGGAGGGATATTAAAATGCAGGAGATACTGAAGTTAAAAGATAAGAGTGGGAATAGGGTTGATGCAAAATATAGAGAATTAGATTTAAGCTATATAGATCAAATAATGGAGCTACAAGATATAATAATAGATGGATTAGAAGATAAGCAATTATATGCTCCTACAGAAAAGAATGAATTCATAGCATATTTTAAAAAAGGTGCTAAAATAATAGGCTATTTAAATGAAAAAGAAGAGTTAATTGCTATGGCAGTTTATATAAAAAAAGGATATGAAAAAGGAAATTACGGATATGATTTGGATCTAGAAGGAGAAAAGTTGCTTAAAGTTGGTCAAGTTGAATCAACTGTAGTTAGAAGTGATTATAGAGGAAATGGTCTTCAAAGAATACTTTGTGAAAAAATTGAAGATATAGCTAAAGAAGATAATGTTAAATTATTAACATCAACAGCGTCACCATATAATAAGTATAGTGTTAATACATTTGAAAACTTAGGATATAAGATTAGAAAAGATAAAATTAAGTATGGCGGATTAAGAAGGTATGTATTGGCTAAAGAATTATAAAAAGTAGGGGATGTATCAAAATAAATTTTAATATTGGCCTATAACAAGAGAAGTTCTATTTCGAGCTTCTCTTTTGGCGCATATATAAATAATAAACAAAAATTTCTATTTAAGCTTAAAAAAGTCTTTAAGCAAGTAGAATCAATGGTTTAAAAGGGGCTCGCGAAACGCGAGCCCCTTTATAAAAATAAGAGATTAACTTTTTAAGACTATAAAGCTTACTTGAAATTGAATAAATTTTATATTAAATAGATTTCTGAGACTGAGCATCTTTTTAATATAAAAATAAAAAGATATTTAGAAATGCAAAGCTAATATAAGTTATTAGAAAATAATTAGGCAATATAGTTCAAATTAAAAAAAATACCAGTTGATTAAATCTGAGTAATTTAGTATGATATAATTAATTCAGAGTGAAATAATAAGGATTAATTTAAATATACTTAAAATAAATTCAAACATAATTAAGGAGATGTAAATATGAATGATGTTTTATTAAATATAAATGGGTTAAAAACAGCTGTAGAAGGAAAAGAAATTCTTAAAGGCTTAGATTTAAAGATAAATAAAGGTGAAATTCACGTTATAATGGGACCAAATGGTGCTGGAAAATCAACATTAGCTAATACTTTAATGGCTCATCCAAAATATAAGCAAGTTGAAGGCGAAGTTACATTTGAAGGTGAAGATATAACAGAATTAAAAACTGATGAAAGAGCTAAAAAAGGCTTATTCTTATCATTCCAACATCCAGAAGAAGTGCCAGGTATAACTGTAGAAAACTTCATAAGAAGCGCTAAAATAGCTAAGGATGGACAATTAATTAAGTTCTTAAAGTTTGATAAAGATTTAAAGAATAATATGAAAGAATTAAAAATGGATAACGAATATGCAAAGAGATATTTAAATGTAGGTTTCTCAGGTGGAGAAAAGAAAAAAAATGAAATATTACAAATGCTTATGCTAAGTCCTAAATTAGCAATACTAGATGAAACTGACTCAGGTTTAGATGTAGATGCTATAAGAATAGTTTCACAAGGTATAAAGATGTTTGCAAATGAGGAAAATGGAGTGTTAATAATAACGCATAATACAAAGATACTTGAAAACTTAAAGGCTGACTATGTTCATGTATTAGTTAACGGAAAAATAGTTAAAACTGGAGATGCAACATTAGCTAAAGAAATAGAACAAAACGGATATGAAGCTTTTAAAGCAGAAGCAGCAATGTAATATGGAGGTGAATACTTTGGAAATAAAGAAGAAGACCTATGTAGATGATATGGATAGAGGTGTCTACGATGTTAAAAATGAAGACAGATTTGACTTCAAGGCAGATAAAGGCTTAACAAAGGAAATCGTAGAAACTATATCTAAAGAAAAAGAAGAACCAGAATGGATGAGAGAATTTAGATTAAAATCTCTTGATATATATAATGAAATTAAGCTTCCAACTTGGGGACCATCATTAGATGAGTTAGATATGAATAACATAGTTACATATGTTAGACCAAAATCAAAGCTAAATGAAAGTTGGGAAGAGGTTCCTGAAGATATTAAAAAGACATTTGATCTTTTAGGAATACCAGAAGCAGAAAAAAAATCATTAGCTGGAGTTGGAGCTCAATATGATTCAGAAGTTGTTTATCATAGTATAAGAGAAGATCTTGTTAAGCAAGGTGTAATTTATACAGATATGGAAACAGCAGTTAAAGAATATGAAGATATAGTTAGAGAATACTTTATGAAATGTGTTGCTCCAAGTGATCATAAATTTGCTGCACTTCATGGAGCTGTATGGTCAGGTGGATCATTTGTATATGTACCAAAAGGTGTAAATGTGGATATTCCACTACAATCTTATTTTAGATTAAACTCACCAGGTGCAGGTCAATTTGAACACACATTAATAATAGTGGAAGAAGGAGCTACACTTCACTTTATAGAAGGATGTTCAGCACCTAAATATAACATGACTAATCTTCATGCAGGATGTGTTGAGTTATTTGTAAAAGAAGGAGCTACTCTTAGATACAGTACAATAGAAAACTGGTCAAAGAATATGCTTAACTTAAATACAAAGAGAGCTATAGTTGAAAAGAACGGAAGAATAGAATGGGTATCAGGATCATTTGGATCAAAGATATCAATGCTTTATCCTATGAGTATTTTAAAAGGAGAAGGTGCAAGAGCAGAATTTACAGGAGTATCTTTTGCAGGTAAAGGTCAAAACTTAGATACTGGAGCAAAAATAATTCATGCAGCACCAAATACTTCTTCAACAATAAACTCAAAATCTATTTCAAAAAATGGAGGGGCAGCTACTTATAGAGGCGTTGTAAAAGTAAATGCAAATGCTTATAATTCTAAATCAGTAGTGTCATGTGAATCACTAATGTTAGATAACTTATCTAAATCTGATACTATACCAGTTATAGATTTAATGAATGATGATGTTGAAATAGGACATGAAGCTAAAATAGGTAAAATTAGTGATGAAGCTATATTCTATCTAATGAGTAGAGGAATAAGTGAAGAAGAAGCTAAGTCAATGATAGTAAGAGGATTCGTTGAACCTATATCAAAAGAATTACCACTAGAATATGCGGTAGAAATGAATAATTTAATTAAGCTTGAATTAGAAGGGAGCATTGGATAATGAATAATAATTTAAATTTCAATAATTTAAATAAGACTCCTGTAAGAACTAAAAGCTGGTTAAATGTTAATGATATAACATTAAGAGATTATAAAGCTCCTGAAATAGGAAGTTTTAATAATGATAAAATAACTGGTAATGATTTAGAAGGAGTTACAATAGAAAAACTTAATAAGGGAAATGTATTTCCATTAAATAAGAAGTTTATCTATGGAGTTTCAGATGAAATAGTAAATCAAGGTGAATTTGATTTTAATAAAGGATATATAGTAAATATAGCTAAGAATTCTAAGGTTGAAGAACCAATAATTATAGAATTTAATATGGATAATGAAAACAATACTTTAGTAGATAATATACTAATAGTTGCTGAAGAAGATTCTAATGCCAAAGTTATCATAAAATATAATTCATTAGATGATAGTGAAGGATATCATAATGGTGTCTGTAAGATATTTAGTAAGAACAATAGCAACATTCAAGTTGTTAAAGTAAACTTGCTAAACAAAAATACAATGAATTTAGATTCAAACCTTTCAGATGTTGGATACAATGGTAAAGTTGATTTTGTTTCAATAGACTTAGGCGGAAAAAATAGTATCACAAATTATCATGGTGATTTACTTGAAGATAATTCTGAATCAACACTTAGTTCAATTTACTTAGGTGGAGATAAGAAAGTTATAGATATGAATTATGTTATGACTCATAAAGGAAGAAGAAGTAAGTCAGAAATAACAACTAAGGGAGCCTTAAAGGGAGAAGCAAACAAAATATTCAGAGGAACTCTTGATTTCAAGAGAGGAGCTTCAAGAAGTGTTGGAGTAGAAGATGAATATTGTATGATACTATCTCCAAAAGTTAAGGGAAAAGCTCTTCCACTATTACTTTGTGAAGAAGATGATGTATCTGGAGAACATGCAGCAGCTTCAGGTAAAATAGATGAAGCAAAACTATTCTACTTAATGAGTAGAGGCTTAAACTATAATGATGCTAGAAGAGTGATTATAGAAGGTGCCTTTAATCCAATAATAGACAAAATAGATAATGAAAATATAAGAGAAGCAATATTAGCTTCAATAAAGGAATGTTTGGATAATGAATAATAGAAATTTTTTAAAGGATTTTCCTACATTAAATAAAGAAAGAAATGGAAAGAGAATAGTTTATTTAGATAGTGCTGCTACAACACAAAAGCCTAGTTCTGTTATAAATTCTATAAAAGATTATTATGAACAATCTAATGCAAATCCTCATAGAGGGGCATATGAATTAAGTGTACTTGCAACAGAAGCTTATGATGAAGCAAGAGAAAAGGTTAAAAAATTTATAAACGCAAAATATAGAGAAGAAATAATTTTCACTAAAAACGCAACTGAATCATTTAATCTTTTAGCTATGTCATATGGAATGAATTTTATAAGTGAAGGTGATGAAATAGTAATTTCAATTGCGGAACATCATTCAAATTTAATTCCATGGCAACAAGTAGCAAAAGCTAAAGGTGCAATTCTTAAATATATGTACACTGATGAAAATGGTGAGCTTACAGAAGAAGAAGTAAGAAGTAAGATTACTGAAAAAACAAAGATTGTAAGTATAACACATGTATCTAATGCATTAGGAACAATAAATCCTGTAAAGGAAATTGCAGAATATGCGCATTCAAAAGGTGCTGTAGTTATAGTTGATGGAGCACAAAGTGTTCCACATATGAAAGTAGATGTAAGAGACATAAATGCAGACTTTTTAGTAATTGCAGGCCATAAGCTATTAGCACCAATGGGCATAGGTGTATTATATGGTAAAAAAGAACTACTAGACAAAATGCCACCTTTAATGTTTGGCGGAGATATGGTAGAGTATGTATATGAACAAGATACTACGTTCAACGTATTACCATATAAATTTGAAGCAGGTACTCAAAATGTTGAAGGTGCAGTAGGTTTATCAAAGGCAATAGATTACTTAAATGAAATAGGCATGGAGAACATAGAAAAAATTGAAAAAGAACTAATGACTTATGCATATGAAGAAATGAGTAAGCTTGAATACGTGAAAATATATGGACCAAAGGATATTGAAAAAAGAGGTGGAGTTTTATCTTTTGAAATAGATGGAGTACACCCACATGACGTAGCTTCAATATTTGATACTTTTGGAGTTTGTATAAGAGCTGGTAATCACTGTGCACAACCTTTAATGAGATATATGGGAATAAATGCAACATCTAGAGCAAGTATATATTTTTATAATACAAAAGAAGATGTTGATAGATTAATAGAAGCAGTAAAACAAACATATGATATGTTTGCAAAATGGAGGTAATATTAATGGATTTAAATGCTATATATACGGAACTTATAATGGAGCACAGTACTTCAAGACATAACAGAAGAAAGCTAGATAATCCAGATTTATCTGAAAAAGGTCATAATCCAAGTTGTGGTGATGAAATAACATTAGAGTTAAAAATGAATGGAGATATTATAGAAGACTTAGCATTTACTGGTCAAGGTTGTGCGATATCTCAAGCATCAACTTCAATGATGATTGATCTTATTAAAGGTAAAGATAAAGAAGAAGCCTTAAAACTTGTAGAAACATTTATTGGAATGATAAAAAGAGAAATAAATGATGAAGATGAACTTGAAGCTTTAGAAGATGCTATAGTTTTAAAAAATATATCAAATATGCCAGCTAGAGTAAAGTGTGCTGTTCTTGCTTGGCATACTTTAAAAGAAGCTATTAGTGAAGAAAACTAATAAAAGGTTAGGAAACTTTTGATTTCCTAACCTTTTATTATAGATATAATAAAGATCATTAGGTTTTAGAAGATATAGCTCAATATATATAAGTATTTTATAATAATTTTAAAAATTAAGACTATTTAATCTTTAGAGTTAAAAATAGGCATTTGTATGTACAAGCTTTTATATGATAGAATAAATTCACTATAATTTTAATTTAAGGAGAATGAATAAATGGAAGGAAGTCCCGGGAGTAGTTTTATTTTAATTTTAATATTGGTAGTAGTTAATGCATTTTTTGCATCTGCTGAAATGGCAATAGTATCATTAAATAAAACAAAAATAAACATATTAGCAGAAGAAGGAAATAAGAAAGCAATACTATTGAAAAACATACTAAAGGAGCCTAATAACTTCTTATCTACAATCCAAGTTGGAATAACATTTGCAGGTTTCTTTGCATCAGCATCGGCTGCAACATCAATTTCAGTTGGTTTTGCAAACATATTAAAGAATATTAATATTCCTTATAGTGAAAGTATTGCATTAGTTATAACAACATTAGCTATTTCATATTTAACATTAGTTCTTGGAGAATTAGTACCTAAGAGAATAGCACTTCAAAATTCAGAAAAAGTAGCTATGTTTTCTATAAAAACGATAATTCTAGTATCAAAAATAACTAAGCCATTTGTATGGTTTTTATCATTTTCAACTAATATTATTCTTAAGATTTTTGGATTTAAAACAGAAGGAATTGAAGAACAAATATCTAGGGAAGAAATTAGAAGTCTTATAGAAATTGGTGAAGAAAATGGAGCTATAAATCAAGTCGAAAGAGAAATGATAGATGGAATAATCGAATTTGATGATACTACAGCTAAAAAGATAATGACACCAAGAACAGAAACATTTTTATTAGATGTGGATGAAGATATTAGAGATTGTATTAAAACTATCTTAGATGAAAACTTTTCAAGAATACCTGTATATGAAGATGAAATAGATAATATTATAGGTATATTGCATATGAAGGATTTATTTGCAAGTATCGTTGAAAAGGGTATAGATAATGTAAAAATAAGAGATTTAATAAAAGATCCATGTTTCTTTATTGAAACAAAGAGTATAGATGACTTATTTAAAGAATTAAAAGATAAAAAGGCTTATATAGCTATTTTAATAGATGAGTACGGTGGATTTTCAGGTATAGTAACAATGGAAGACATTATAGAAGAAGTAATGGGAGAAATCCTAGACGAGTATGATGATAAATTAGATGTTGAAAAAATAGATGATAAAAACTTTGTTGTTAGTGGATTAATGACTTTATCAGACTTAAATGATTATTTAGATATAGAATTAGAGTCAGAAGTTGCCGACACTATAGGGGGATTTTTCATTGAAAAGCTTGGAGAAATTCCAACTACAACTAAAAATTGTGAAGTTGTAGCAGATGATATAACCCTTAGATTAGTAAAATTAGATGATAGAAGAATAGATAGAATTCATTTAATTATAAATAATAAAGAAAAGAAAAATGAAAAATTAAATGAAAATAGCTAAATAAATTCTTATTTAAAATGAATAATGCTCCTTTATAAATTAAACACTAATATAAAGGAGTGTGAAAACATGAATACAGAAGCTAAAGAACTAAATAAAGAATTAGAAGGAATTATAATGGGGGAAAATGAGATAGCAAGATTAAAAGAAAGAGCTACTGATTATAAAGTTATAGAACTTCTAGATAAAGTATTGATAACAGTTCAAAAAAATAAGGATTTAATAGTAAAAGAAATTGAAGAATTAAATGAAAAAGTAACTTATGACGAAGGTATTTGGGGAAAACTTTTAGAGGTGTTTAATAGCATTAAAGAAATGAACGTAGATACTGATAAGGAAATACTACAAACAGCTATTAAAGGTACAGAAATGGGATTTAAAGCTATTTTAGATTTCTTAATAAAAGACAATAATATACATGAGCATTTAAAGAAAAACTTAATAGAAGTATCAGATGAATATGCAAAGTTAATAAAATCTATGCAAGAATATTTATTAAAATTAACTTAAAGATACTTTTATTAATATATATGAATAAATTTACTAGATTAAAGCAAAATAAATTTAGTAAGGTAAAGGAGTGTATATTATGAGTGAAAAAATAATGTCTTTTAGTGATGAAAATGGAAATAAAATAGAATATGCAATATTAGAACAAAAATTAATATGTGGAAGTGAATATGTTGCTATGGCACCAGTTAAAGATAAGTCACATATTGAAATATATAAGATAAAATTTGATAAGAACTGGAATGAAAGCTTAAGTGAGGTAGAATCCGAAAAGGAAATAAACATGTTTAAGCAAGTTTCAAGTTTGAAATTTTAATTAAAAAATAAGCCAGAATAGAACTATCTATTCTGGCTTATTTTTTTAATTAAAATCATGGTAACAAATAAAAATGCCAATGAATAATATGAAGTAAAATAATTCTAGGAGCAATAAAGAATGAATAGTTATAATTTAATTATGAAACTCCAAGCAAAAATGCAAGATCCAAGATTTGCCGAAAGGTTCAATAGAATAGTAACTGAATTTAATAGCATTCCAGGAGTTCAACAAGAAGTTATGAGAATAGCACAGATAGAAGATGAGAAAAAAAGAGAAAAAGCTATATCAAAACTTCCTGATAGGGTAAAAAAACTTGTTAGAGAAGTTTATTCGTTATTAAATGAATAAGCTTATTAAGTTATTAATTATACTTAATAAGATAAACAGCAAACATTATAAAAAGTATTAACCAAAAGAAGGAACCATTCATATATTATATATTATGAGTATTATACAAGGAGATAAAAAAGATGGAAACAAATTATGAATTCAATAATGATAATTTTGAAGAAATATTAAGAAGAATTCAGAATGAAGAATCAAACCAATTTGTAGAAGAGGATTCAATAGATAATAATTTAATAGATAATGATTCATTCTTTGAAAATGATAATTTTGCAGATTTAGTGAATTTCGAAGAAGATATCGATAATGAAAATAATGAAAATAATGAATTTCTTGGCGAGGAACGTTTCGATGCATTTAATAATGAAGAATTCCGTGGTGGCTGTGGCAATAATAGCGGAATAATAAATTGTCGTCGATGCTTTGAAAGAGGATTAAGAGTGGGAGAAGAAAGAGGCTTTAGAAGAGGCTTTAGATGTGGTTTAATCAAGGGGAGAGAGCAAGGGAGACGTGAAGGATATTCAGAAGGATTTAGAGATGGATTCAGAAACGGTGTTTCTAGAGCAGAAGAATTAGCTAGGGCTAGTTTTGAAAGAGGTCTTAGACAAGGCTTTAGACAAGGGTTTAGGCAAGGCTTTGATAGAGGATTTAGAGAAGGTTGCAGGGTAGGTTTTCAAAGAGGCGTTAGAGTTGGATTTAGAAGAGGACGTGAAGATGCAATTAGAGAAATGATGAGATTCTTAAACAGTATGAGCCGAGGAAATAACAATAATAATAGAAATAACAATGGTTGTTGGAGATCTTGTTAATATAAAAATAATCTAATTCGATAATAATATGATAAGACCAGTATAGTAAATACTATACTGGTTTATTTTTTTAGAATCATTTTATTATTGATGTCATATTGATAAGTTAGAAGGAGGAGATATAATGAAAAATTTTTTTATATTGCAAAGACCTAATAAAAACTATCAAATGAGTAATATGGAGCAATTTATTCCAATAATAATAATGATATTAATAATAGTGTTATTAGTAGTCTATAGAAATAAGATAAGAAGAAATGATAAGATTGAAAAAATGATAAGATATACATTAACATGTTTATCATCAATTATATTTATATTTTATTATTTGATAACATGGTTAATAAATGGAGTAAAAGTAGATAATTTGCCTATACATCTTTGCTATATTGTAAATATACTTTGTATTATTTTGGGATTTACAAAAAATAAAAAAATATATGATTTTGTTATTTGCTATGGAGTTATAGGCGGAGTAGCGAGTCTAATATCTATGGATACTTCTTTATCTAGCATGTACTTAAAATATTATCAGTTTATGATATCCCATATTTCAATAATAGTAATTCCAATATACTTTTTATTAGTACATAGATATTATCTAAAGGAGTATAATGTAATAAAATTATACTTATTATTACAGGTAATGGGTTTTGCAGTCGGGATATTTAATCATAAATTTAATACTAATTATTTCTTTGTATTATTTAATTCAAATTTAGCAGCAAAAGGGACTATTCTTGAAGGGTTAGGAGAAGGATATAATTATTTCATAAATTTAGAGGTATTGGTATTAATATATACAGGATTAATATATCTATTAGCAAAAGTTTTTAATAGAAAAATAAAACATACTGTGTAACATTTAGAGAATAAATATAATTTAAATTGAAATATATTATAATTGAAATATATTTCAATTTAATCTGAGAGTAATATCTAAAATAGATATATGGAATGATTTAACTGTAATTTCATTTTTATTAGAAATACCAGGATTAATTTGAGTAATTTTAGATATATATTTTTAGAAACTACTTTAATTCTTTAATATTTGGAATAGTAATTATAATTGTATATAAGTTGATATAAAGAAAATAAGAAAATATAGCGTAGATTGTGAGTAATATATAGTGTAATTTTACATAAGATTAATATTATAATAATGAATAATTAATTAAATTTCACTAAAAATGTCCATTTTAAGACTAAATACATTATAATTATTATAAAGGTTAACATAAAAAAATATTATAGTAAAGAGAGGTATGTAATGAAAGTAAATTGGAATAGTAAATATACAACAATAGCAATATATTCATTTATAGTTGCAATTTCAGTTATATTATTTTATTTAGCCATATCACAAGTAACTATATTTACAGATAAGCTAGATTCTATATTAGTTATTATGCAGCCATTTATAATTGGATTTGCTATTGCATATATAGTGAATTTTTTATTGGACTTTTATGAAAATAAGATTTTTGAAACAAAATATGTGAAAAAGGTAAAGCTAAAATCAAAGAGAGGTATAGCTATACTATTTTCTTATGTAACTGCTTTTTTTATAATTAGTATGTTCATTAAATTTTTATTACCTCAGTTAATTGATAGTATTGTTGGATTGGTAAATGATATCCCTACATATATAACTAACACTACAAAGTTTGTAAATGAAACAATTTTGAAATTGAATATAGAAGAACAATATTCTCAAGTTCTAATGGATAACTTTAATAACCTAGTTAATTATATAATTAAATTTGTTACGAATTTAATTCCAGCATTAGGAAGCTTTGTAGCAAGTGTTGCATCAAGTATATGGAATGTAATTTTAGGAATAATTATTTCAGTTTATTTATTAATAGATAAAGAAAAGTTATGTGCACTAAGTAAAAAAATAACTTACGGATTACTTCCACAAGTACACGCAGATGAGATTATAAAATTAGTTGATAGAAGTAACTATACATTTGGAAGATTTTTAGTTGGAAAGATAATAGACTCTTTAATTATAGGAGTATTAACATTTTTAATATTAACTATATTTAAAATGCCATATACAATACTGGTTTCAGTTATAGTTGGTATAACTAACATTATACCTTTCTTTGGACCATTTATAGGTGCAGTACCATCATTTATAATAATATTATTTGTATCACCTATACAAGCTTTATGGTTTCTACTGATAATATTCTTTATACAACAATTAGATGGAAATGTAATAGGGCCAAAGATTTTAGGAGATTCAATAGGAATATCAGCTTTTTGGATATTATTTTCTATATTAGTTGCAGGAAAGTTATTAGGTATAGTAGGTATGATAATAGGAGTTCCTTTATTTGCTATTTTCTATTCTATAGTTAAGGAATTTATAGAAAGCAGGCTAAGAAAAAAAGGACTAAAAACAGAGACAAAAGAATATATGAAATAAGATTAAAAAATCATGTATATAGAAACTGAATATTCTATATACATGATTTTTAATTTTATATAAGGTTCTATTATCTTAAATTTGAGATTACCAGCTTCCAGAGGAGCCACCTCCATTAGAAGATCCTCCACCGAAACCTCCAAATCCACCAGATCCACCTCCGCCGAAGCCTCCACCTCCGCCACGAGGACCTCGTCTTCCTATATTACTCCAAAAAATTATTTGAAGTAATGAAGAAGAAACTCTTCCACGGTTAAAGAATAAGTCTAAGAAGAAGAAAATAACTAATATTCCTATTAGAATATTTCCTGAAAAGTTACGTGATGTTTCTTGAGATTCCTTTGGAATAGATATATTTAAAGATTTACTTAAAGTAACTCCATATTCCTCAGCAATTAAATCAGTAAAAGCACTATAGCTCTTTATTATACCAGAACCATAGTTTTCATTTTTAAAATCATCCTTAGCTAAAGATTGCATAACTCTGTTACTTAGGGCATCTGGAATAACGCCTTCTAAACCTCTTCCAACCTCAACTCGCCAATTTCTATCGTTTATTGCAACAAGAAGTAATAAACCATTATCTTTATTTTTTTGTCCAATTCCCCAAGAACGAAATAAATTTATAGCATAATTTTCAATTGGAATATTATCTGTAGTATCTACTATTACAACAATAGATTGAGCTCCAGTTTTATCCTCTAGTTCTTTACCCAATGATATAATAGTTTCTATTTCATCTGATTTCAGTATTCCTACATAATCATTTACATATTTATAATTTGTGGGAGAAGGATAATTAGTAGCTGCTGAAACTGTTAATGAAAAACTCAGTATTAATAAAAGAGAAGATACTAAAAGTTTTTTTAATATATTACTAAAATTCATATTTATCTAGAGAAATCAACTGAAGGTACTTCATTAGCACCATCACTTGCTTTATAAAGTTGTTTCTCTTGAAAGCCAAACATTGAAGCAATTATATTAGTAGGGAATCTTCTCCTTTTAGTATTATAATTAGTTACAGCTGTGTTATAATCTTGCCTTGCAACAGCTATTCTATTTTCAGTTCCTTCTAATTGAATACTTAAGTCCTGAAAGTTTTGGTTAGATTTTAAATCAGGGTATCTTTCAACAACAACTAATAATCTAGAAAGAGCATTTGATAATTGACTATCTGCATTTGCTTGTTCTGATATGTTTGTTGCACCTGAAAGCTTACTTCTAGCATTAGCTATATCAGTAAATATATCCTTTTCTTGAGAAGCATATCCTTTAACTGTATTAACTAAATTAGGTATTAAATCAGATCTCCTTTGTAATTGAGTATCTATATTAGATTCTGATGTATTAACAAGCTGCTCTAGAGATACTAAATTATTGTAGCTAGATATTATAGGAAAAACTAATATTACAATAACAACAAGTACAGCTATTAATACCTTGGTTCCTTTTTTCATATAAAAATACATCTCCTTTCTATATATAAATTATTATATGTAGAAAGAAGATGTATTATTAAAGATTTACTGTATAATCTGGATTAATAAGAGTTATCATAAAAATAATGCTAATATTAAAATAAGAGTAAATGTCCAATGTAAATTATTTGTATAAGGAATTCCAAGCTTTTCAAATTTACAAACTGATCTATGAGCCTTTAGTGCTATTGGAAATGTTAAAAATACTAATAAAGAAGTAATAGGATAAAATCCTGATATAACATATATTAAAGTTAAAAAATATGAACCAAAAACTAAAAATCTATAAATATATGTACTATATTTACTACCAATTCTAACACTTAATGTTCCAAGACTTAAATTAGCATCTCTTTTAAAATCTCTCATTTCATTACTTATCATTAGCGCTGGAATAAGAAATGAAGCTGGTAATGAAAGTAATATTGGGTATATGCTTATAGATTTAGTAAAAGGATAAGATGCACCTAATACCATTAGTGGACCCATGGTTATAAAAGAAATTGGAACTCCGAGTCCTTTTCTTTTAAATACAAAGGGTTCTCCTGTATAAGCGTAAGCACCAAATATTCCTATCAAACCTATAATAAACATTTTAAAATCAGTTATGTATATAAGATATAATCCAATTAGTGAAGCTAATGCAAAACAACACATTGCCCAAAGAAAAACATAAATATCAAAATAAGTTCTAGTTACGCCTAAAAAATTAACCTTTCTACCGCTTGGCCTATAATATCTAAAGCTTCCTTCAAAATAATCATTTACTAGGTTAGCTCCTGATTGAGCTAGAAGTCCAGCTACTGTTATTAGGATAACTAAAAAAATATCATTAGTACTAGACCAATTAATATATCCCATTTTATCAGCAGCAATAATCCCAAGAGTAGTAGATCCAATTGCTAATGTTAACGAAAAAGGACGGAATGCTTTCCAAGAATCCTTAATAAATTTCGATAGATACTCTTTATCCACTTTAATCACCTCATATATTTAATTGCAATTTTAAATTTTATCATAAAAGGATAGTTCTTTCAAATTATTAAAATATATAAAAAAATTATTATCTAAGAATTTCGATAGAAGTGTTAAGTTTTTCGTATGGAAGTTATTACAAGATAAATTTATAATGATTAATGTAAACGAAATCAATTGAGTGTTAACGATTTTATAAAAGGTGGAGGGTTAATATGAAAAAAGTAAAAAAATTACTTACAATGGCAATGGCTACTGTTATGGTTACAGCTTCATTAGTTGGATGTAGCGGAAATGGTGGAAGCTCTAATGGTGGAGATACTTCAAAAGGAGACAAGGTTAAGGTTGGAGTATGCTTATACAAATTTGATGATACTTATATTTCTACAGTTCGTCAAAACTTAGAAAAAATACAATCTGAAAATCCAGATAAAGTTGAGTTCACTTTCTATGATGGAAAAGGTGACCAAGCTACTCAAAATGACAGTATAGATACATTACTTCAAAAAGATGTAGATGTTTTATTAGTTAACTTAGTAGATACAGGAGCTGCACCAACAGTAATCGATAAGATTAAAGCTGCTGAAAAACCTGTAGTACTATTTAATAGAGAGCCATCATCAGCAGATGCAATAAAATCATATGATAAGGCTATATTTGTTGGAACAAATGCAAAAGAAGCTGGAATTATGCAAGGAGATATCCTTTCAGAGGCATGGGAAAAAGATAAAGCTGCTATAGATAAAAATGGAGATGGAATATTACAATATGTAATGCTAAAAGGTGAACCTGATAATCCAGAAGCAGTTGCAAGAACTCAATATTCTGTTTCAACTTTAAATGATAAAGGAGTTAAGACAGAAGAATTAGCACTTCAAGTTTGTAACTGGGACCAAGCATTAGCACAAAATGCTACTGAAGCATGGTTCTCAAAATTTGGTGATAAGATTGAAGCTGTAATTGCTAATAATGATGGTATGGCTCAAGGTGCTATAGCTGCATTACAAGCTCAAGGTTATAACAATGGTGATGCTGCAAAAACTATCCCAGTTGTAGGTGTTGATGCTACAGCAGCAGCACAAGACTTAATTGGAAAAGGATTTATGTTAGGATCAGTTCTTCAAGATTCAGAAGGAATGGCTAAAGCTTTATATGAAACAGGAATGAATTTAGCAGCTGGAAAGAACGCTATAGAAGGTACTAAATATGAGTTTGATGATACAGGTATTGCTGTACGTATTCCATATCAACCATACGTTAAATAATATGTAAAGAAATAAATTTCATTTAAACTGCATAGTGTAATTTTCACTATGCAGTTTAATAAATAATAGAAAAGTGGTGAAGTAAGTTATGGCAGATACAAAATATGTTCTTGAAATGACAGATATATGCAAAGAGTTTCCAGGAGTTAAGGCGCTAGATAATGTCCAATTAAAAGTAAGACCAGGAACTGTACATGCTTTGATGGGTGAAAATGGAGCAGGTAAATCTACTTTAATGAAATGTTTGTTCGGTGTTTATATTGAAGATGGCGGAGAAATATTAATAGATGGTGCAAAAAGTAAATTTTCTAATCCAAAGCAAGCAATGGATAATGGAGTTGCTATGGTTCACCAAGAATTAAACCAAGTTTTACAAAGAAATGTTATGGATAATATATGGCTTGGAAGATATCCAGGTAATGCTGGAGTTGTAAGTGAAAAGATAATGTATGAAGAAACTAAAAAAATATTAGATGAACTTGAAATAGATGTTAATCCAAAAGTTAAAATGGCAAAATTATCTGTTTCTCAAAGACAAATGGTTGAAATTGCAAAAGCAGTTTCATATAATGCAAAAATACTTGTTTTAGATGAACCAACATCATCATTGACTACAGAAGAAGTTAAACATTTATTTAGAATAATTAATAAATTAAAGGCTAAAGGCTGCGGTATTATATATATTTCTCATAAGATGGAAGAAATTCTTGAAATTTCTGATGACGTTACAATAATGCGTGATGGTAAATGGATAGATACAATTCCTGCAAAAGATCTTACAACTGATAAAATAATTAAGTTAATGGTTGGTCGTGATTTGACTAATAGATTCCCACCAAAGACAAATAAGCCAGGAGAGATAATATTAGAAGTTAAAAATCTAACTGGTACATATCAACCATCTATAAAGGATGTATCCTTTGAACTTAAAAAAGGAGAAATTTTAGGGGTTGCTGGACTTGTTGGATCAAAAAGAACGGAATTATTAGAAACTATATTTGGAATAGCTCGTCATAATGAAGGCGAAGTAATATTACATGGCAAGAAAGTTGAAAATACAGATTCAAGAAGAGCAATAAAAAATGGATTTGCATTATTAACAGAAGAACGTAGGTCGACAGGAATATTTGGACAACTTGATATAAAATTTAATACAATGATTGCTAATATAGATGGATATAGTAAATTTGGTGTGTTAGATAATAAAAAGATGACTGAAGATACTAAATGGACAATAGATAGTATGAAGGTAAAAACTCCAAGTCAAAAGACGGCTATTAGAACTCTTTCAGGAGGTAACCAACAAAAAGTAATTATAGGAAGATGGCTTTTAACTAATCCAGAAATACTACTATTGGATGAGCCAACAAGAGGAATAGATGTTGGAGCTAAATATGAAATTTATCAACTTATTATAGATTTAGCTAATAAAGGCAAAGGGGTTATAGTTGTATCCTCAGAAATGCCAGAGTTATTAGGAATATGCGATAGAATACTTGTAATGTCAAATGGAAGAGTGGCAGGGATAGGTGACGCAGATAAATTGTCACAAGAAGATATTATGGCTATGGCTGCTAAATATATTTAGGATAGAGGTGTAACTTATGAACAAAGTTAAATTTAATAAAGAGTCTTTACAAAATTTCCTACTAAATTATGCACTATATATAGTATTGTTTATAATGATAGTGTTCTTTGTTATAAAGGAACCAGGGTTCCTTTCATTGAAGAATTTTACTAATATTTTAAGTCAAGCATCAACACGTGGTATTCTTGCATTAGGGGTAGCAGGGCTTATAGTACTTCAAGGTACAGACCTTTCAGCAGGCCGTATATTAGGCTTTACAGCTATAATATCAGCATCATTATTACAATCAACAACATATGCTGCTAGAATGTATCCAGATCTACCAGCGTTACCACTAATATTACCAATGCTTTTAGCAATAGTTATAGGTGGTATATTTGGTGCAATAAATGGATTTGGGGTTGCAAAACTGAAGGTTCATGCATTTATTATTACTTTAGGTACTCAGCTTATAGCTTATGGAGCATCATGCTTATATATTGATAGACCTCCACTAGGAGCTCAACCAGTTGCTAACTTAGATGAAAGATATACAAGATTCGTTAATGGTTACTTAAAGTTAGGTAGTGTAGAAATTCCATATTTAGTATTCTATCTTGCAATAGTTGCAGCTATTATGTGGTTTGTATGGAATAAAACAAAGCTTGGTAAGAATATGTTTGCTATTGGGGGAAATCCAGAAGCAGCAGCAGTTTCAGGTGTTAACTTAGTTAAGAATATAATGATTATATTTATAATATCAGGTGTACTTTATGGACTAGCTGGATTCTTAGAAGCAGCTAGAGCAGGATCTACAACAACAAGTACTGGATTCAACTATGAATTAGATGCAATTTCAGCTTGTGTTGTTGGGGGAGTGTCATTTACAGGTGGTATTGGTACAATTCCAGGAGTTCTTATAGGTACAGTATTACTACAAGTTATAAACTATGGATTAAACTTCATTGGAGTAAATGCTTACTGGCAATATATAATAAGAGGTTTAATAATAATAGTAGCTGTTTCACTAGACGTAAGAAAATATATAGCTAAAAAATAATTCGAAAAGGGAAATGATGTTAAATGGAAAATGAAACTGTAAAAGAAAAAGTAGAGGAAGTTCCTAAAAAAACTGTAAGGGATACATTATACGGTAATTTAGATGTATCAGTTAAAACAATGGATAGAGTTATTGCAGTATTGTTTGTATTATTAGCATTGTCATTGATAATAGGAATATTAGTATAAAATATAATATTATTCATAGAAATAGGATGAGAATTATAATATCTCATCCTATTTTTGCTGTTTGATAATATTTACATGAAAAAAATTACAAAAATATGTTATAATTAATTTTAAGATTTAGAAAATTTGATATAGATTAAAAATTATTTGTTTTATAAATTTGTTTTTTATTTCTTTATAATGGAATAAAAATATTAAACCATATAAATATTTAATTATTTGTATAGAGTGTTATATTAATCTTACTTATTTGATGTTAGATAGAGTAATGATTAAATAAATATAATGAGGTTAAAAAATTATACATATAAAAAATATGTTGTTAAAGATATACTTTTAATCAAATTTATTCTTTTAGAAATCTATATTTTTTTATATAGGAGGACTATTTATGGGGTTATATAAACTAATGATTGTAGATGATGAAGAGGAGATAAGACTTGGCGTTATAAAAAAAATCAATTGGGAAGAACAAGGATTTATTGTTGTAGGTGATGCTGAAAATGGACAAGAAGCCTTGGAAATGGCAGAAAAGTTACATCCAGATGTAATAATGACAGATATAAAAATGCCATTTATGGATGGATTAGAGTTAGGTAGAAAAGTTATGGATATAATGCCTTCTACAAAAATAATAATATTTTCAGGCTCTGATGATCTTGAATATGCACATAAGGCTATAAAAATAAATGTAGTTGAGTATGTTTTAAAGCCTATTAATTCAGTTGAACTTATAGAAGTTCTAAAGAGATTAAAAGAAAAATTAGATACAGAATATGATGCAAAAAGAAATGTGGAAACATTAAAGAATCATTATATAGAAAGTATTCCAGTAATAAGAGAACAGTTTCTTATTGGAGCTTTAGAAGGCAGGATAACTAGAGAAAAGTGGATAGAAGATGAGAAGAAATTAGGACTAGATTTTATAGAAAAATACTTGTCAGTTGCAATAATAGGTGTTGATGGAAATATAAGCTCTAATGAGGAAGATTTAGAATTACAAAATGATATTGGTTTATTATCTATATCAATAAAAAGCATAGTTGATGAAACAATGGAGAATTATTGCAAGTTTATTAGCTTTCCATATTTAGATAAGGTTGTGGTTTTGAACAGCTTCTATGAAAAGGATAACATAATGGGCTTTATAAAGGTATTAAATGAAGTTTGTAAAGTTTATGAATGTATATTTGGAAGTACTATATCTGTAGGTGTAGGTAGGATATGTGATGATATATCAAAAATAAGATTTTCATATAGCACAGCTCAAAGTGCATTAAATTATAGGCCAATAGTGGGTAATGGAAAAACTATATATATTGATGATGTTGAGCCAGACAATTCAATTCAATTACAATTTGATGAGCAAGATGAAGTTAAATTTTTAAATGCTATTAAATTATTAACAGAAAGTGAAATACAAGAAGTTGTAAATAATATATTTAAAGTAGTCGAAGAATCTTGTATACCATTAGAAAAGTATAGAATTTATATAATGGAGATACTAACATCCATGCTTAAATTAACTCAAACATACAATATAGAAATTAATAATGTTTTTGGTGAAAATTTCAATTGTTATATGGGGTTAGACCATTTAGATTCAATACAAGAAATAAAAGAATGGTTTATAAGTAAGGCTATTAAGTTAAACAAGCTTATAAAAAAAGAACGTGTTAATTCTTCAATGCTTTTAGTGGAAAAAGCTAAAAGCTATATAAAGGAAAATTATAATGATTTTGAAATATCAGTTGAAAAATTGTGCTCAAAATTACATGTGAGTCCAACTTATTTTTCTACTATATTTAAGAAAGAAACAGATATGAGTTTTGTAAATTACCTAACTTCAGTACGATTGGAGGAAGCTGTAAAACTATTAAATACTACTGATGATAAAACATATGTGATTGCTACAAAAGTTGGGTATCAAGAAGCAAATTATTTTAGTTATGTATTTAAAAAGAAATTTGGAATAGCACCATCAAGATATAGAAAGAACTGAGTGATTTAATATGCTAAATTCTATTAAGAGTAAAATAATAGGTTATTATAAAAAAGCTAGTATCCAATATATAATATCTATATCTTTTACAATAGTAGCTGTTATTGGAATGATAGTAGTAGGTGGAGCTCTTTACTTAAGATTTACTAATTCAACAGAAGAAATGGTTTTAAAGAATAATAAATCCATATTAGAGCAAGTTAATTTAAATTTAGATACTTACTTAAGAAAAATGATGAAGATATCAGATACAATATATTATAGAGCTATAAAGAAAACAGATTTATCAAATGAAAGTATAGATAAAGAAATGGATTTAATTTATGAAGCTAATAAAGATTACTTAATAAGTATTAGCCTTTTTTCAGATTATGGTGAGGTAATAGCTTCATATCCATTACAACAATTAAAAAACAATATTGATCCTAGAGAAAGTGAATGGTTTCAAAGTGCTATAAGTAAAAGGGAAAACTTACACTTTTCTACTCCTCATGTGCAAAATTTATTTTACGATCCTAATTATAAATACACTTGGGTAGTATCTTTGAGTAGGGCAGTTGAGATTACTGAAAGTGGTAGGATTAATGGCGGAGTTCTTCTAGTTGATATGAATTTTAGTGGTATAGAGCAAATATGTAAAAATGTTGATATGGGTAGAAATGGGTATGTTTATCTTATAGACAGAGATGGAGAAATAATATATCATCCAAGGCAACAATTAATATATTCTAATTTAGTAAAAGAAAATAATTATGAAGCATCTAAATATGAAGATGGAAATCATATTGAA
Source organism: Clostridium sp. D46t1_190503_E9 (assembly GCF_015555225.1). NCBI lineage: Bacteria > Bacillati > Bacillota > Clostridia > Eubacteriales > Clostridiaceae > Clostridium > Clostridium sp. D46t1_190503_E9. The sequence continues at coordinate 149,489 of NZ_JADNKB010000003.1, read as the reverse complement.
AAGTTTGAAGGAAATAAAAGGTTAGTGACAGTGAAAACAGTTGGATATACTGGATGGAAAATAGTTGCTATATCACCAATGACAGATATTACAGCTGACTACTCTGAAATTAGAATATTTGCTGTATTTATAATGTTTTTTGGAATATTTACATTAATCTCAATAAATATGTTTGTATCATCAAGAATAGCAAATCCTATAAAGGAATTAGAAAAGTCAGTTAATGAATTTGAACATGGAGTAGTTAATTTAAATATATCAGAAAGTGGTTCTTATGAAATTCAACATTTAGGAAAAGCAATTAGGTCCATGGTAAAACAAATGAATATGCTAATGGAAAATATAATGAGTGAGCAAGAGGCAAAACGGAAAAGTGAATTAAATGCATTGCAAGCTCAAATAAATCCACATTTTTTATATAATACTTTAGATTCTATTATATGGATGATAGAAAATGAAAATTATGATGGTGCTATAGTAATGGTTACAGCACTAGCAAGATTTTTTAGAATAAGTTTAAGTAAAGGTAAAAATGTAATAACTGTTAAGGATGAATTAGAACATGCTAGAAATTACTTAACAATACAAAATATACGTTATAAAAATAAGTTTACTTATGATATTAAAGCAGAGGAAGAGGTTTTAAATCTTACAAGTATTAAACTAATAATTCAACCACTGATTGAAAATGCTATTTACCATGGTATGGAGTATATGAGTGGTGACGGAGATATTCTTGTAAAAGCATATTTGAAAAATAATGATTTATATATAGATATTATTGATAATGGACTTGGGATGCCTCAAGAGATTGCAGATAAATTGCTAACTAATGAAAATGGTGTTCAAAAGAAGGGGTCAGGAATAGGACTTAGAAATGTACATGAAAGAATAAAATTATACTTTGGAGATAAATATGGATTGGAGATATATAGTGAGCCAGATGAAGGTACAACAATAAGAATTCATATGCCATCTATAGATTTTTATAGTATTAAGGAGGAGAAAAAGTGAAGATAAGAAAGAAATTAATTTTCATAATTTTATTTACAATGCTTATTTCTTCTTTTTTAGTATTATTAAATGAAGGTAAAAAAAAGGATGTTAAAGTTTATAATTTTTCAGTAATAATTAGAGGGAAAAATAGTGAAGGGTGGAGGATAATAAAAGAGGGGATGGAGCAAGCTGCTTCTGAGATGAACGTAAATATAAGGTTTTTAACACTTTTAGAGGAAAATAGTATTGATGAGCAAACTGAATTAATAGAAAGAGAGTTAAGCAATGGGACAGATGCTATACTTATATCCCCGACAGATTATAAGGCTATGGCAAATACTATAGAAAACATTAGAAAAAAGATACCAGTAGTTTTATTTGAATCTAATATAGAAACTAAGCAAAATATACCATATGTGTCTTGTGATAATTATAAGTTAGGGCAAAGCCTTGCAGAAGAAGTAGTGAGAAATGGAAATACAAGAAGTAGAGTTTCTATTATAAAAAGTGATTTAAGCTGTAGTAGTATAAATGAAAGATATTTAGGTTTTGTAGATGAAATAAATAAAAGTAAAAATACTTATGAACTTTTAGAGTTACCAAAAGATGAGGTACAGCTTTATAATAAAGTTAGAGAAATTATAGAGAATAATGAAACGGATGTAATAGTTACATTTGAGCCAAGTATTTTAGAGAGTGTAGGAAAAGCTAAGAAGTATGTAAGTAATAGTGATTTAAAATCTAGCGTTGAATTATATGGGACAGGCAGTACAAGTTTAATAATATCATTAATTGAAGAAAATATAATAAATTCAATAGCTATGCAAAATGAATTCAATGTTGGATATTTAAGCGTTAAGGCATCTGTTTCACAAATTGAAGAAAAGGCAATTGATGATAGCGTAATAACATCAACTATAATTAATAATAGGAATATGTATTCTAAAGAAAATCAAAGGATGTTATTTCCCTTTGTAAGATGATAAATTTAATGCTTTATAGGAGGTTAGGGTGAAGAAGGGTAAAAGAATAATTAATATTTTTAGCTTAATGCTAATATCTACTCTTATTGTAGGCTGTAATAAAGAAAGCAATATTAAATTTAAAAAAGAAATTAAAATAGGGGTAACACTTTATAAGCAAGATGATACTTTCATATCTACAATCAGTAAAAATTTAGAGGAGATAGTCAAAGAAAATGAAAGTGTTGATAAATCTAAAGTAATGATTGATTTTGTTGATGCAAAAGGAAGCACAATAAATCAGGGGAATCAAGTGGATAAGTTTATAAATCAAGAGTATGATGTTATATGTGTGAATTTAGTGGATAGAACAGCAGCATCAACTATAATTGATAAAGCAAAATCAGCAAATATTCCATTAATATTTTTTAATAGAGAGCCAGTAGAAGAAGATATGAATAGATGGGATAAACTATATTATGTTGGAGCACAAGCAGAACAATCTGCAAGGTTACAAGCGGAGATACTACTTGATGAATGGCTTTCAAAAAAAGATATAGTAGATAAGAATAAAGACAATAAGATTCAGTATGTAATGCTTGAAGGTGAACCAGGGCATCAAGATTCTTCAATAAGGACAGAATACTGTATAAAATCTATTACTGAAAAAGGTGTTCAACTAGAAAAATTAGCAGATGATAGTGCAAATTGGCAAAGTGATCAGGCTATAAGTAAAATGAGTCAATGGATCAAAGAGTTCGGAGATAAAATTGAAGTTGTATTTAGTAATAATGATGTAATGGCGCTTGGGGCTATACATGCAATTAATTCTAACGATATATTTACTAAAAAGCCTCTAGTTGTTGGGATAGATGGTATAAAAGAAGCAATGGAATCAGTTAAGGAAGGTGAAATGCTTGGTACTGTTATAAGTGATTCTAAAGCTCAAGCAAAAGCAATATTTGATCTTGCAATAGCATTAGCTAAAGGTAATAATGTAGAAGGAATTGATGAGCTTGAAAATAATAAATATATAAAAGTGCCTCATACAAAGGTAACTAAAGACAATGTGGATTTGTATATAGAAAATGAAAATTAAATTACTAAGAGTGAGGAAAATCCTTACTCTTTTATTTTAGCTAAAAATACCTTATAAATATACGAATTAAATATGTAATTTGTATATTGACAATAGAGTAAATAATGCTATAATTAAATCATAGTAATCCGATATGAATTAAAGGCTATGAAGAGGAAAAGTAATTAATAACAATTATAACAGAGAGGGTTAGTAGCTGAGATAACCTATAGTTTTATTAATGAAGTGCACCTTGGAGTTTAAGATCCGAACGTTATAAGTAGGGACTTATGGGTTCTCCCATTACAGAGATAAGGTATTATATATAGTACCTAGAAAAGATGGATATTTAATTATATCTAATCAGAGTGGAACCGTGGAAGTTTACCTTCTGCCTCTGTATAAACAGTGGTAGTAGGTTTTTTTTATTTATATAATATATTCAAATAATATGCTTATTAACTACAGTATAAATTAATTATAATATATAAATACTTATATAATTAATTTAAAGTTAACTTATTAGATAGAAATCTTAAAATACAATATTTAAAGAATTATCTTAAGGAATTTGCAGGCCAGCAAATAAATGTTTAACTAAGAATTAAATTATCTAAAATAAATATTAGGAGGATAAAAAATGAACTTTAATTTAATATTAGCTATTATATTATCAATAGCAGCAATTTATATAATTTATTTAGTAAAATCAAAAACAGGAAAGTTTTCTTATTCAACATTAACTGCATTAGCAATAGGGTTAATCCTAGGTGCAATTTTCAAGGGAGATATTATGTTCCTTGAAGTAGTAGGTAAGGGATATATATCATTAATTAAAATGATAGTAGTTCCTTTAGTTATGGTATCAATAATAACAAGTATAATTAGGCTTAAAAATTTAGATACTCTAAAATCAATTGGCCTTAAAACATTAGGTATATTACTTGGAACAACAGGTATAGCATCAATAATAGGAATAGTTATGGGAAAGAGCTTTAAATTAGGACAAGGATTAAGCTTTGTAGGAGCTGAAGGATTTAAAGCAAGAGAAATACCATCATTTTCAAAGGTATTATTAGACTTTTTACCATCAAACCCAGTAGCATCAGTAGTTAATAATCAAATAATTCCAATAGTTATTTTTTCACTTTTCATAGCAATAGCTTTAGTTATTGAAGATAATAAGAATCCTGAGAAGGTTAAACCATTTAAAGATTTCATTTTATCAACTTATGAATTAGTATTAAGTATAACAAGAATAGTATTAAAATTCATACCATATGGAGTTTTTGCATTAATAGCAACAGCTGCAGCAAGCAATGGGATGGATACTATAAAATCATTAATTGGTGTCGTTTTAGCAGTTTATATTGCTTGTATATTACAAATGTTATTAGTTCATACTCCTTTAATAACTTTTGTTGCAAGAAAAAATCCATTAAAGTTCTTTAAGGATATTTTCCCAGCTCAAGTTGTTGCTTTCACAAGTCAAAGTAGTTATGGAACATTGCCTGTAACAATTAAGAGTTTAGTAGAAAATGCTAAGGTTTCTGAAAATATAGCAAGCTTTGTAGCTCCACTTGGATCAACTATAGGAATGAATGCATGTGGTGGATTATATCCAGCAATAGTTGCAATTTTTGTAGCTAATGTATTTAATGTTGATATGACAATGTATCATTATTTCTTAATAGTATTAACAACAGTTATATCTTCAATAGGTATAGCAGGAGTTCCTGGAGCAGCAACTATGTCAACAACAGTTGTTTTATCAACTTTAGGATTACCTATAGAAGGTATGGCAATGGTAATGGCTGTAGATGCTATAATAGATATGATGAGAACAGCAACTAATGTTACAGGTTCTGCTGTTGCAGCTCTAGTAGTTGATGAAACTGAAAAAAGAAAAGAACGTAATAATGTAGCACTTGATGCTAAATAATTAAATAAAAGTAAAATATGATATAAGTTTTAGCTCTATTAAACTGAAAATAATATGTTTAATAGGGCTTTTTTTATTTTAATTACTTAGTAAAAAATAAACAGTGAAAGTGTAGATATAGATTATAATAGTTAAGGGATATAGAAATGGTTATAAATGATTAATGGATACAGAAATGATTCTAAATAATTAATATATATAGAAATGATAATAAAAAATAGGTACTACATAGATAATTATTATCTTCTGTAATACCTTTAAAACAATATTTATTATTTAAGCAATTCAACTATATCTTCAAGCTTTTTACCACCAAAATAAACTTTAGAATCATTTATTATTAGTGCTGGAACGCTCATTATTTTATGTTTATCTTTAATATCTTTGAAGTTTGATAAATCTAACATTTCTGTTTCTATATTAGGATTTTCTATAGCTATTCTTTGAGCTGCAGTTACAACTTCAGGGCAAACGTGGCAGGAAAGAGATACTGCAACTTTAATATTAGTTTTCTTATCTGGTGACAGTGATTTAATTTCATTTAATAAATCGTCAGTTAGTGCTTGACCTGGACCAGCTAGATTGTAAATAGCTAGTATAAATGAATTTAATTCGTGTCCTCCAGGTACACCATGGAATTTAACTCCACTGTAGTTACTATCTTTATCTAATAAAGCAACTACAGGATATTTATCTGCATGAATTTTAGATTCCATTTCAAGGTTTTCACCTTTTTTATAGATGATAGCAGAAATTTTATCATTTAAATCAGATATATCTAAAATTAAATCTCTTAATTCAATTGATTTTTTATTACTTTCATCAACTATTGATACTAGTGAAATGTTATTTTCTATCTTAGATAATATACCCTTTAATTGGTTTCTTAGATTATCGTTTAATAAATTACTTCTTCCAGATAAAGTTTTATTATTGGTAGTAGGTACTTCTTTTTTTATTTCAACTTTTTCTTCAATAATATTTTCATCAACTATACCAAGTCTTTCTTTTTCAGAAGCAACATATCTTTCAGCATCTGTTGCTGCAATAGCACCATCAGCTACAGCTGTTACAACCTGTCTTAATAGTTTAGGCCTTAAGTCGCCTGCAGCATAAACACCTTTTATATTAGTTTGCATATTTTCATTTGTTAAGATATATCCGTATTTATCCATTTCTATCTTATCTTTAAATACTTTAGTTTGTGGCTCATAACCAACAAATACAAAGATACCAAATGTTCCATCTTCTTTAGGAGGGAAGTATTCTGATTTTTCATTAGTAACATTATTAATAAGCTTTACAGATCTTAGAACATCATCACCAACAGCTTCTACAACTTCAGTATTGAATCTTATTTCTATATTTTTATTAGCTTTTACTTTATCACCGATAGATTTAGCGCAAGTAAACTCAGGTTCTCTTGCAATTATAATTACTTTTTTAGCAAATCTAGTTAAATAAATAGCTTCTTCAGCAGCTGCATAACCTGCACCGATTACAAGTACTTCTAAACCTTTAAAGAATTCTCCATCGCAAGTAGCACAATAAGCAACACCTCTACCACCATATTCAATTTCTCCAGGGAAGCCTAATTTTCTTGGTGTAGCACCTGTAGCTATAATTATAGATCTACCTTGAATTTCACCATTATTTGTTTTGATAATTTTTACATCTCCAGTAAAATCAACATCAATTACATCAGCTGATTGAAATTTAACACCAAAATTTTCGGCTTGGATTCTCATATCTGATGTTAAATTAGGACCAGTTGTTTTTACAATACCAGGATAGTTTACAATTTCAGCAGTACTATTAATTTGACCGCCAGTATGTTCTTTTTCGATTATTAAAGTATTAAGTCTTGCTCTACCAGCATATAGACCAGCAGATAAACCAGCAGGACCGCCACCGATTATAATTAAATCATATATTTTATTCATAAATTCCTCCTTAAGATTTCAATGATATTATTAAGTAATAATTATTATTGATTAGTTTATTAAAAAAATAGCGAGTTGCCTCGCTAATTTTTTAATATTATTGATATATATTTAGGAGAGATTAGCTCTCCTTATGTTTTATATTAAAGTTTACCAACTAAATCTAAGCTTGGTACTAAAGTTTCTTCACCTGGAGTCCAGTTTGCAGGGCAAACTTGATCGCCATGTTCAGCTACGAATTGAGCAGCTTGAACTTTTCTTAATAATTCTTCAGCATTTCTTCCAATTCCATTTTGGTGAACTTCATATGCTTGAATTTCTCCTTCTGGGTTAACTATAAATGTTCCTCTTAAAGCTAATCCTTCTTCTTCAATAAGAACTTCAAACATTCTTGCTAATTTTCCAGTAGGGTCACCTAACATTGGATATTGAACTTTTGCTATTGTTTCTGTTGCATCAGCCCATGCTTTGTGAACAAAATGAGTGTCTTCAGATACTGAGTATATTTCAGCTCCAATTTCTCTGAATTTTTCATAATGATCTGCTAAATCTCCTAATTCAGTTGGACAAACAAATGTAAAGTCTGCTGGATAGAAGAAGAAGATTGACCATTTACCTAAAACATCTTCCTTTGATACTTCCTTGAAGTTACCATTGTGGTAAGCTTGAACTTTAAAATCTTCGATTTTTTTTCCTATTAATGACATAAATTTTTTCCTCCTCAAATTTCAATAATTACTATGAATTAATAATAATTATTATTTAATAAAATGTCAATAGGTTTTTGAAAAATAATTGATAATTTTTATCAATTGATTCTTTGTAGCAGTTATACAGAAATATATAATATTATTGCCCAAATATGTATAATACTTACACATAATAATTAAATAAAAATTAAGAATTTTAATACATATTGTTTTACATGTTTATTTAGTATAAAATATATATAAAAAGTAGATTTTAAAAAGTAGATTTTTAGGGAGGATAATATTCTTGAATAAGGGTGGAATTAGATTATATTATAAAAATCAGGAAGAACTTAGTTATGCACTAAGAGACTACATAGACGATTATTTTGAAGGTAACATAGAGGATGAAGCTTTAGAAGAAAAAATATTTATGGTAATAGAAGCTAATAAGGCTAAATTCTATAAAGATGATGAAATAGCTAAGAAACCAAAACAAATTTTAGGAAAAACAAGATTAAATGTATTAGAACAAATTTTAAAGAAAAAAATGGGGTAAGAACATAAGAAAGTTGCCATTATTTAATAAATTATATTTTTTAAACTTTAAATGGTTCCACTAATAATTTGGATTACTTATATTTGTAAATTAGCAAGAAGGACAAGTAGAAATACTTATCCTTCTTTTTTTAATTAAGTCTTTCTAAGCTTTCTAAATTAAATCCAAGCATTTCGGGTATGAAGTTTTTTAAATTTATATAATCTAATCTAAAATAATATTGAGGGACTTTCTCATAAAGTTTTAGATATAATTTTAGATTTTCTCGTGATTCTTCTAGATTATTTATTTTTTCATAACATATACTAAGTAATAAATATATTTCTCTAAAAGCGTCATTTTTAAGTAAATATCTTTCACCCATAAGAATTGCTTTGTTATATTTTTGAGCTATATAATAAGTTTTTACAATTAAAAAAGAGAGATAGCTGCTTATATAATAGTTATCATTTAGTTCAATTGCTTTAATATAGTTGTTTATTGCTATGGTATATTTATTTAAAAGGAAATATTCATTAGCAATGTTATAGTAATATAAATAATTTTTTTCTTTGTCAGCATAAGATAAATATATAGAAAGATTTCTATTACACCTATCTGTTAATTGTTTTTCATTATAGTCATATCCAAAATTATATAATATAAATTCTAAATTTAAAATTTGATTTAAATATGAATCATTATATAAAGAGTTGTTAAGTTTTTCATTTATTCTTCCAGAAAAATAAAATCCAGAGTTATTTTTAATAATCCTAAGTAAATACTCGCCTTTATAAGGTTTATTATCGATTATATTTATAAGCTTTAATCTAAATCCTAAATATAAAGAATCATTTAATACATTTTTTAATTTAGATACTTGAGTATTATCTAATGCCTCATCACAATCAATGCACAAGATCCAGTCTTTAGATGCGATTTCTAATGCTTTATTCCTTGCAGAACTAAAGTTATCATTCCATGGAAACTTTATTACTTGTGCATTGAATTCTTGGGCTATATTAATCGTATTATCAGTGGATCCAGTATCAATTAGGATTATTTCATCAGCAATACTTTTTACACTTTTAAGACATCTAGATAGGTTTTCTTCTTCATTTCTAGCTATAATACAAACGCTTAAAGTATCCAAAGAAAGTTACCTCCAAATAAAAATGGTTTTATTATAGAATATGATAATAAATAAAATATGCTAATAATAGAAAAATAGATATTATTATTAAATTCTACTTAAAACTACTTATTAAAGGGTATTTTATTAAAAATAAGCATAATATGATAAGTAGGAATAGATTATTATATATAAAATAAGTAATTGGAGGAAGTCAATGATTAGAATTTTAATTGGGAGTCCTATTCATCAAAAACCTGCTATTTTAAAAGAGTTCCTTCTATCATTAAAAGAATTAAATTCAGATGATTTATTTATTGAATATTGCTTCATTGATGATAATAATATAGAAGAATCTTCATTAATCTTAAATAAGTTTAAAGAAGATATAGAGAAAGTTACTATTTTAAAAAGTGAAGAAAATACATCGTTATATATATGTGATGATTATACTCATAGATGGTCAAACGATTTAATAAGAAAGGTGTCTAATTTTAAAAACACTATAATAGAAAAAGCTTTAAAAGAAGAGTATGATTATCTTTTTCTTGTAGATTCTGATTTAGTAATGCACCCTAAAACCTTAAAAAGGCTAGTATCATTAAAGAAAGAAATAGTTTCAAATATATTTTGGACAAGATGGCAACCAAATAACTATGAGCAACCACAAGTTTGGTTAAAAGATATGTATACTTTATATGAATTTGAATACGGAGAAAACTTAAGTGGAAATGAAGTTATGAAAAGAACATCAGATTTTATAAATATGTTAAGGAAACCTGGAACTTATAAGGTTGGAGGGCTTGGAGCATGCACTTTGATATCAAAAGAAGCACTTTCAAAAGGAGTAAACTTTAATCCAGTTTATAATATTTCCTTTTGGGGGGAAGATAGACACTTTTGCATAAGGGCAGCTGTACTTGGCATTCAGTTATATGTAGATACCTATTATCCTGCTCACCATATATATAGAGATGAAGATTTAGGAAAGATAAGTGAATATAAATCATCTAATATTATTAGAGAGTTTCAAGTTTACAGTGCTAAAGCATATGAAACTTTGGAAATAGCCTTAGAAGGAATTGGGGATTATAGCTATAAAAAAGATATACCTTTTAATTATTTGGAGTTTTTTGAAGAAGAAGAGCAAGCTAGATTAAGAAGGGAGCTAATAATTAATAGAAAGATAGTATTAGAAGAAAAAATAACAAATAAAATAAGGATAATTAGTCATCAAACACAATTTACTAATAATGTTAATGAGATAGTTATTAAGGTAGTTTATAATGAATTAGGATATAGGAATAGCTATAGTTATTATGAAGAAAAGCAAAGTGAATTTACTTTGCAGATGGATAAAGACGGAAATTATAAAATTATTAAGTGGATATCTGAAGGTAAAAGAGATCCTGTAATTAAACCTTTAGTAAGGAAAGCTAAAGAAGAAGGTAATAAATTAACTTTATCAATGATAGTTAAAAATGAAGAAAATAGATTTTTAAAGAAAGTGCTAGAAGATGCTAAACAATATATTGATAATGCAGTTATAATTGATGATGGAAGCACTGATAATACTGTTGGGATAATAAAAGAAGTATTAGGAAATATACCATATAAATTAATAGAAAATATTGATTCAAAATTTAGTAACGAAGTTACATTAAGAAAACAACAGTGGGAAGAAACTATAAAGATTAATCCAGATTGGATAATATTTTTAGATGCGGATGAGATTTTTGAAAATAGATTTAAATATAATGTACGTGATTTAATGAAAAATACTGAAGTAGATGGTTACATGTTTAGACTGTATGATTTTTGGGATGAAGAGCACTATAGAGAAGATGATTTATGGAATGCTCATAATACCTATAGATTATTTATGATAAGATATCAAGAAAACTATAACTATTTATTTAGAGAAACGCCACAACATTGCGGAAGGATGCCATATAATTGTAATAATTTAGCCTATGAGCTGAGTAGTTTACGATTAAAGCATTATGGATGGTCTAGATCAGAAGATAGAAAAGAAAAGTTTGAAAGATATATGAAGCTAGACCCAGAAGGTAAGTTTGGAATTCTTGCACAGTATTACTCAATATTAGATAAAAATCCAAATTTAAAAAAGTGGATAGAATAGTAAGCAATTAACAAATTTATTCTATATTAGATAGCTTTGCTATATTTTGAGAGGCAGAATATTGAAAAGTGAAATAATATCAGTCGTTTAATTAAAGGCTATATTTTAATTTACAGTATATAAAAGAGGCTGTATCAGAAAGATATTTAATGCAAAATGTAAAATGCAAAATTACAGCCTCTTGAATTAAAATTTAATACAATTAGAAGTTTATTTTATCAATTTCAGATATTAATGATTTTATATCATTATCATTTGGGTGGTTTAATGATTCTACAAGATTATCTTTAATTGCTTCAAACTTTTCAGGCATAGATTCCTTTATCTTATTTTGAATAGCATCTGATACCTTACCTTGGCACATATATGTTCCAATAATAGTATTAGATTGAGGTATTAATTTTTTTACGCTATCTAAAATTCCGCTAAAGTATTCTTTTGTATTATCATACCCAGCAGTTCCAAATATAAATACCTTCTTGCCAGAAAGTTTCTCTATAAATGCTTTAATATCTGCTCCACAAGAGTTTCCTGCTGTCCAAAATCCTACAAATATAACATCTGCTTCAAGTGCTTCATCAGAAGGTTTCCCTATATAACACTCACCAACTTTACTTTTAATTGTTTCTGCTAATTTTTTTGTATTACCAGTTACACTGCTAAAAACTATTGAATATTTCATTTTTTCTCCTTATCATACGCTAAAGTAATTAAATTATTATATAATAATTATTATTATGCATATATAATACCATATTTAAAGTTGTAGAGCTACTAATTTTTATTTGAAATCTCTATGGAATATTGCAGTCTTAGTATCATCTTCAAAGTCTCTTAAAGATGTTATATTAAGTTTTTCTAAAACATTATCCATAGTAGTACTATGAGTTGCTACTTTTATTGGGGAATGGTAAGCAAAAGTATCTACGGCTATTTTCCCTTGCTCTTTAGGAATAATAGCTTTAGGACCTCCAACACATCCACCAATGCAACCCATGCCTTCAACGAAGTTTGCTTTAATTTCACCATTTAAAGCTTTGTTTAATATTTCCTTACACTCTCTTACTCCTTCGGCTCTGACAGAACTAAATAGCTTAGCTTTTTCAGGATATAGTTCAGCAACAGCTTCGCCAACTGCAATAGAAACACCACCTGTACGAGCGTATAGTCTACCACCTCTTGAAGCATAATCTTTAGATGGGATACCTTGAAGTTCGTTAGGATTAATCTCAAAAGCTTTAAATATATTGTCTAATTCTTGGAATGTTAGAACAAAATCGATATCTCCAGCTAAGTCAGGTTCTTTTGCTTCTGCTTTTTTAGCTATACAAGGGCCTATAAAAACAACTTTAGCATCTGGATTTAGTTTTTTTATAACTCTTCCAGCTCCAATCATAGGAGAAACGGATGGAGATAAATCAGGAACTAATTCTTTATATACTTTTTTTAGCATTCCAACCCACATAGGACAACAACATGAGGTTATCATTAAATCATTAGGACCATTGACATGGTGGTTAAATTCAACAGCTTCTTTAATAGTAATCATATCAGCAGCAAAAGCAACTTCAATCATATCAGTAAAGCCAATTTTAATAAAAGCAGCACGTAATTGATCCATTGATACATCTTCACCAAATTGGCCCATAATTGCAGGTGCAACAGCAGCAATAACAGTCTTATTGTTTTTAATTAAATCTAATATAGGAATAAAGTCAATTTTATCTAGGATTTTACCATCTTTGCAAGCATCTATACATAATCCACAACCAACACATAAGTCATAGTTTATATATGTAGATTTATTATCATCATCATATAATATTGCATCGAATGGACAACTTGCTTGACATTTAAACTTCTTATTTTCATCTTGTTTACAGCTAATATTGCAACTATCTAATTTCTCTATGAATATTTTATTAACTGCATAATTTGTAATTGCTTTTTTTATGTTGTAAACATAGTTGTTATCAAAATCTATAGAAACTCCACAAAGTGATGTAATAATTTTAAATGTCTCCTGAGGTGAAATTTCATGACAGACCATAATTCTAGAAAGCGTTTCATCAAAGTTGCCTTCGTAATAAGATCTTACTAAAGTATCAAAAAGATCACTGTATTTATTATGCATTAATATACCTCCAATTAATAAATTTTCTATAGTTTAGTATATATAATTTACTAATTATTAATACTCAAAAGTTATAAATTGCGAATAAAATGGCTACGATAACTAGATATGTTCCATAAGCTAAATAGCTACGCCAAGTACTTCTAATTGCTCACTATATGCTTATTCCACAGTCTATTTATCTTCGCCAACTTATATTCTGTCACTTGACACAGTTAAATTAAGAATTAGACTCATTAATGATATGTATTAAATTGGAGATATTATATAAAAAAATCGGAAAGTTAATACATATCATTAAGTTTAATTTGCAATTTATTTAAAGTGTAACTTAGTATTTAAATAATGCATCTTAGTAAAATTATATTGATATATTAATTAAAAATAGTAGTATGAGATTATAAAGGTTTAAGAGGAGCTATTATGAAGGTAGTAATTAATCAAGATGAGAATAATAATGAAGTTGAAATAGTGATAAATTGCAAGGTTATTGATGATAATATAGTGAAAATAATTGAAAAGTTAAGGGAAGAGGAAAATATAATTACTGGTGTTAAAGATAGTAAAGTTCATATTATAAAACCAGAAAATGTATTATATTTTGAATCTGTTGATAAAAGGACATTTATATATACCAAGGAAGAGGTATATGAAAGTAATCTTAGACTTTATGAAATTGAAGATAAATTTTCAGAATATCATTTTTTTAGAGCATCTAAATCAACAATAATAAATATATCTAAAATTTCAGTTATAAACCCTGTAATTGGGGGAAGAGTAGAGGTTTTGCTTGAAAATAAGGAAAAGTTAATAGTTTCTAGACAATATGTACCTATACTTAAAGCAAAATTAGATTATTAAAAGGTTGGGATATAATGAAGAATTTTTATAATATAGGATATGAAATAAAAGCTCTAATAGGATTATTCTTTATGATGATAATATTAACCTATGGAGTAGTAAGTTTTTTTATTGGAAATAAGATAATGCCTTTAGAGTTATTATGGGAATTTATCTTATTAGCGATCATAGTTGGATTAATTCAATTTATTTTATATAATGAAAAGTTTTTATCGAAGATATCAATAAAAACAAAAACAATATCACATTATTTAATACTTTTAGGAGTTTTAAGTATCTTCATTAAATATTTTAATTGGATAGAACTATGGGGAATACCTTTTAAGATATTTTTCATAATATATACAGCATACTTTATACTTGTAACTTTGAATTTTTATGTTTATAAAAAAATAACAGGAGAAAGGTTTAACGACAAATTATTAAAATATAAAGAGAATTTATAGGTGGTGTAAAAATGGAAGCTATAAAGATAACTAATTTAACCAAAAGTTATGGAAAAAGCAGAGGAATAAAAAATGTAAATTTAGAAATTAAAGAAGGAGAAATTTATGGCTTTATAGGGCCAAATGGAGCAGGAAAGTCAACGACAATAAAGACTTTGCTTAATTTTATTTTCCCTACATCAGGTAGTGCTAAGATATTAGGAAAAGATATTGTAAGTGAAAGCAAGCTTATTAAGGAATTTACAAGTTATGTACCAAGTGAAGTTAGATATTATTCAGATGTTAAAGTAAAAGATATATTAAACTATGCAGCTTCATTTTTTGATTATTATGATGGTCAGTATTTAAATGAACTTTGTAATGAATTAGAAGTTGAACTAGATAAGAAAATTGAAGAACTTAGCCTTGGAAATAAAAAGAAGGTAGCTATAGTTCAAGCACTTTTAAGTAATCCTAAGATAGTTATTTTAGATGAGCCAACAAATGGGTTAGATCCATTAATTCAACAAAAGCTATTTAATATATTATTGAAGGAAAAATCAAAAGGGAAGACTATATTTTTATCATCACATAATCTTTCTGAAATAGAGAAATTTTGTGATAGAGTTGCGGTTATAAAAGAGGGAGAAATAATTGACATATTAGATTTAAATAAAATGAATAGAGATTTAGGCAAAAGGATAATTTTAAAATCTAATGACATAAATATAAAGGAAATTGAGAAGATATCAGAAAGCTTTAAATATATTGATGAAGAAATTGAGTTTATATATAAAGGAAATATAAATGAGTTAATAAGTGTTTTAGCTAAATACAATTTGGACAAGTTATTAATTGAAGAAGTTAAATTAGAAGAAGCCTTTTTAAACTATTATGAAGGAGAGAATAAGTAATGAATATATTTAAGTTTGAATTTAAAAGAAATATAAAATCATTAATATATTGGAGTATAGGAACTTCTGCAATTATAGTTTTTTTTATGGCATTATTCCCAAGTATGAAGGATATGGGAATGCAAGAATTAGTAGGTGCAAAATTAGATTCACTTCCACCAGCCATTTTAGAAACCTTTAATTTTTCAAGTACTACTGATTTTAGCAATATAAATGATTTTCTTGGATATTGTCTTCAATATATTGCAATGGCTTGTGGAATTTATGGTGCAATGCTTGGAGTTAATTCTATAATAGAAGAGGAGAGCGAAGGTACAATAGAATTCTTATATTCTAAACCAGTATCAAGGAGTAAAATTCTTTGGAGTAAGATATCATCAAGGGTTGTGTACTTTTGTATATTCATAATTGTTATTGGAGCTTCTACAATAGGTATATCTATTGCAGTTAAGCCAAATGAATTAAATACAATGGATCTTATGATGAATATAAAAAGTGTGTTTATTGGAATGGCCTTTTTAGGATATATATTTATGGCAATTGGGATAGCTATATCAACAATTTTAAAAAAAGGGAAAATGGCAACTAGTTTAGGAGTTAGTTTATTTTTTATGACATATATAATTGGTATTATATCTAAGCTAAAAGAAGAGTTTTCATTTATAAAATATGTTTCTCCATATGAATGGGTAATTCCATCAAATATAATAAAGGATGGATTTGAATTAAAATTTGTTTTACTCGGATTCTTACTTATTATAATATCATTAGTTGCTGCTAGTGTTATTTATAAAAAGAAAGATATGAATATAAATTAAAATAAATGACAGGTTGTGAATTTTAAATTATAACCTGTCTTTTTTATGCAATTAATCATAAACAAAATTAAATAAAGTTTGTGTATACATAGACAAAAAGCAAAATTAGTTGTAGAATTTAATTAATGAAATATTATGGAGGTAGTTATGGATAATGAGTTTTTTTGGAGAGCGTCTATAGATGAAATAGAAAAGGGATTTGTAGAAACAGAAGAATATATAAAATGTATAGTATGTGAAGAAATATTTATTAAAGGAAGAATATACGAAATAGGTGGTAATTTATATGATGCAAAAAAAACTGCTCAGCTTCATATAAAAGAAAAGCATAATTCTATGTTAAGTTATCTATTAAATATGAATTCACTTTATACAGGAATATCATCATCTCAAAAGTCAGTAATTGAATTAATAGCTTTAGGCCTTAGTGATAAAGAAATAGCAGCAAAATTAGGGATTGCAAATTCGACTATTAGAAACCATAGGTATAAATTAAGAGAAAAAGAAAAACAAGCTAAGCTATTTTTAGCAACTATGAATTTACTTGTTAAAGAAACAAATAAAGATATAAATATGTTAGAAGAGGATGTTATTTGTGATGCACACAAGGGAGCAACAACTTTAGATGATAGATTTAATATAACAAAGGAAGAAAAAATTAAGGTAATAGAAACTTATGTAGATGAAAATGGGGCATTAAAAAGCTATCCATCTAAAGAAAAGAAGAAGATTATATTATTAGAAGAAATAACTAAAAACTTTAATGTTGGAAAGAAATATTCTGAAAAAGAAATAAATAGAGTATTAAAAAGAATATATGAAGACTATGTAACAATAAGAAGAGCTTTAATTCAATATGGATTTTTAGATAGGTCTAAAGATTGTAGTGAATATTGGGTGAAGGAATAATGATAAAGAATTTTTTAGAGTTAAATAATGATGAAAAAATTTTAGCATTAAAGTTTATAAAGGAAAATGAAAATATTGATTTATCATTATCCCAAATTGAAAAAGAACTTACGGATAAAATATGTAATTATGGTGAAGGTATATTATTTTATTTTGATGAGAATGAAGTAGTAGGTAAGGTGTCGGTTATACTAGAGGTTGTAGATAAATTAGAAACTATCTATATAAATAAAGTAGTTTGTCCAAATTATAATAAAAAAATATTGAGAGAATTAATTAATAATTCATTAGTGTTTGCTAATAAATATAATGCCAAGAAAGTTTTACTTGGAATAAGAAGTGATAATTTGCTTAAGTTAGCACAAGATATTGGACTAAAAAGAAGTTACTCATCTTTTAATATGGTTCTAAGCAATAGAGAAAAAGTAAATGATGTGTTAGATAAGATTAGGTTATCAAAGGAAAATATCGAGGAATATGTTGATGTATATAATAAGTCTTTTATGGATATGCCTCACGGAACTTATATAGAAATAGAAGAGGCAAAAGATTATTTATCAAATAAAAATGACAATGAAGATTATTTTATTGTATTAGATAAGGGTGAAAGTATAGGCTTTTTAAATACTATTATTAAAGATAAAAAAGCTTTCTTTGATATAGGATTAAAAAAAGAGTATAGGGGAAAGGGCTATGGTAAAAAATTGTTGGAAACAGCAATACAATTTTTAAATGAAAAGAAAGTAGAAGAAGTTTGTTTAACAGTAATAGAAAAGAATAGTATTGCGTATGAAATGTATAAGAAAAGAGGATTTAAGGTTTATAATAAACTAAGTGATTGGATAGAATTGATGTAAATTCAAAGGGGGTCGCGAAACGCGAGCCCCTTTGAAAGTTGCAAAATTTAATTTTTATAAATAATAATATATTTACAAATTTAAAGAATAGTGTTGCTAAATATAAGAATAAAAAATGAGAAGACTTTTTTAAACTTTTAGAATTTAAAGGTAATATTATTTTTTAAGAAAGGTTATGATGTAAATAAAATATATGCACAATATAACACGGTTTGATTTAACAAAGAACAATGATTTTATATGGAGTAGTTTGGGCAGGGATGCTAAATGTTGTAGGACCATAAACAACTATTAGGTTTCTATTTCCAGGGTATCTATTAAAAATCTGATCATTTGTTAAAATTATTTCTGTAGATGGACCAATGTTGAGTTTTAAATTTCCATCACTGCTTACAAGTTGTTTATTAAAATAGTCTACAGTAACATTTTCAGCTCCTGTGTTTTTAGCCATAACAATTGCACGATATTGTGGAGGGTAAATAAGCGGGACTGGTGCATTTGCATCGAAAAAGCCGGTTACCTTGTCGCCTACTTTAATTACTGTATGATCTACAAAGTAAGTTTCTGGTGAAATTACAAAATTTACAGGGCCCATGTCCATAGTTTCTAGCGACATTAATTTATAGCAACCTAATGATGGATTATCTTGACCTGTGTAAAAATCTTCAATCATTGTAACAGTGCCACTAAAGGCTGCAAACTTTTGTACTGTGCTTCTCCACATTGAATTGAAGGAGGGATAAGCAGATTGATTAATGGAATAGGGACAAGAGAAGAATTGATTATTATACATATAATACTCCTTTATATTGATACTGCTGTAAGACTCATAATTAATAGTATATTAGTAGCTAAAAGTAGTGTTACCTAATTTATGTACTATAAAAAGAATTATGAATATGAAAAAAGAAAATCCTTACAAAAGTTATTATAGTATTATAATATGAATTTAAATTAATTGAAATTTTTTTGTGCAAATTGATTATATGTATAATAATTGTTAATATTGTTGTAATAGAAATCAATTTAATTAAGTTTATATTCCAGTAAAAGTAATATGTAATTGATTCTTATTTATTCAGATAAGATATGAATAAAATGAAGGATGCTCTAAAGTTAAATTTTGATAGCAAACTATGATAAGTTATAAAAAGGAGTTGAATTTCCTAAAAAAATTTATAGCTTTCAAGAAAGAAATTAGAAAGGTTGGAGTAAAAATGATAAAACCGATTGTAAAAGATATATTATTCTTAGGACAGAAATCAGAGATTGCAACTAAAGCTGATGTAGCAGTTATTGATGATTTAGTGGATACGTTAAGGGCAAATTTAGAGAATTGTGTTGGTATGGCTGCTAATATGATAGGAGTTAAAAAACGCATACTGGTATTTAGTATAGGTGATATCATAGTTCCTATGGTGAATCCAGTTATAGTAAAGAAAGATAAAGGCTATGAGACTGAGGAGAGCTGTTTATCTTTAACTGGCTTCAGAAAAACAATGAGATATGAAGTAATTGAGGTAGAATATCTTGATAGAGACTTTAAAAAGCATATACAAATATTTAATGGATTTACTGCACAGATTATTCAGCATGAAGTAGACCATTTCGATGGTATAATAATTTAAGAAATAAAGATTTATATGATTAGATTTTAAATTAAAACTATTTAGGAAAAAGGGGTTATTATGGTTAAAGTACGAAAAATGCTTGGAAAAGCAGATTCACCATATATTGTTTCTCTTATGAGATTAATAGAAACACAAAGCAAAAATACAATTGTAAAATGGTGTAATGAATATGCAAGGGAGCATATTCTACCTATTTATGAAAAAGTTTATCCTGAGGATACACGTTTAAAAAATGCATTGAATTCAGTTAATGAATGGTTAGAAGGAAATATGAAATTAACAGATGCAAAGAAAATTATTAAGGAAGTTCAAATAGCAGCAAGAGAAGCAGAAGGAAATCCATCAGCACAAGCTGCAGCTAGAGCAATTGGAGCAACAACTGCAACAATTAATACTGTAACGAGTTCTTTAGGCCTTGCTTTTTATGGTGCTGCAGCAATAGCATATTCATCTGTTGGTGTTAATGCTGAAATTGATGTTTATGAGGAAATTGCATCAAAAGAGTGCAAGAACATGGAGGATGCTCTACGTAAAGTAGCTATAATAGATGAGATTAATCCAGCAAAAATAAATTGGTATTGTTAAATGTAGTGTATGAAAAAAAAAGAAATTAGATTTATCTAGAAATTAATAAATTTAAATATAAAAAATTATATGTTTATTTTTTATTTTAACTTCTATAACTCAAGGGCGTCGCGAAACACGACGCCCTTTGAATATTTTATATATAATTTAAAATCATATTAATTTTTATTATCTAGCATAAAAAATTACACTCTTAGCTAATTTAATATCAAGAAGTTTATCGAAAAAGTTTATCGTTTATATTAAGGATATTAATATAAGCATAATACAAAAGCTGTAAAGATAAGTACTCTACATTTTTATTTCTACCATGCTGCTGTATTTTACATTAAATGTTCGAATAATATTTTAAATCCGATACCTATTAAAATAATTCCACCAATTATTTCAGCATAATTTTGAACATGCTCTCCAAGCTTTTTACCAAGAAAAACTGCTAAGAAGCTTAATACAAAAGTAGTTATTCCTATTATAGTTATTGAAGGAATAATGCTAACACTTAAAAATGCAAAACTAACTCCAACTGCTAAGGCATCGATACTAGTTGCAATAGCTAATATAGTTAGCTTTTTATAAGAAAATTCATCTCTTTCACATTCTAAAGCAATATCATTTTCTTCAGAACGCATTTCCTTAATAGATTCTATTAGCATTTTTCCACCTATGATTCCAAGTAGTATAAAAGCTATCCAATGATCAAAAGATTTTATATAATCTTCAAAATATCTACCAAACCACCATCCGAGTAGAGGCATTAATGCCTGGAAGCCACCAAAAAATAATGCAACTCTAAGAGAGTATTTAAATTCATCCTCTTTTAAACAAATACCTTTAGCTAATGAAACAGCAAAGGCATCCATAGATAAGCCTATTCCTGTCATAAAAATTGAAAAGAAACCCATGATATGTAACTCCTTTATTATAGAATTTATTGCAAAATCCAATTAGTATTTAGGATTCTATTGCCTTTTACAAATTATACTCACATAAAATAATAAATAAATAAAAAAGACCTATACGTAGCAAAGCTACGCATAAGTCTCGTTATTCAATACTAAGCCAGAACCAAGTTAGTTCAATATGTTGACTTAGTAACTCATTCTAAAATAGAGCTAACTACTCCCCTATACATAAAAACTATATCATATTTAAATAGTATATCTTTATTTCAGCCTATATATTACCAAATTATAAGTAATATATCAATAATTAATTTTCATTTTTATCCTTTTAGTTTTGGAAAGCAATAAATAAAAATAGTAACATTGAAATCTTATAAGTAAGTAAATAGGATTATAATTTTATAATACCTAAATTATGATTAAATAGAGATTGGACAGATACTTTTATTAATAGAAAAGTATAAAACCATATTTGTAACTTTTATAAAGATAAATTAGTCCTTAGATAAATAAATTGTATATAATAAAGTGAAATATAATAGTTTAGGAGTATAGGATGATAGTTTTTAATAAAATAATAGCACTATTTTTGATTATTTTAATAGGAGTTTATGGAACCAAAAAAAATATAATAAATGAAGGGGTTAATAGAGGGTTAAGAAGAATATTATTAGAGATTACACTACCACTACTAGTTATAAATTCCTTTAGCTTTACTTTTAATGAAGGTATGGGAAGAAACGTAATTAGCGCATTTATATATAGTGTTTTATTTATGATTTTGGGAGGAATAATATCTTTCATTTTATTAAAGCCATTTAAGGGTGAAAAGAAAAAGATATTACATTTTGCAAATTTCTTTTCTAATTGTGGATTTATTGGATTTCCAATTATAAATAGCATATTTGGTGCAGAAGGAGTAGTTTATACATCTATATTTAATATGGTTTTTACAATTTTCTTATGGACATATGGAGTAATGATATTTTCAGATAAGCTATCAAAAGAAAATATAAAAAAGGTATTATTAAATCCTTCAATCATTGCAGTATATATTGGAATACCTATTATGATATTTAATATAAAATTACCGATAGCTATTTTAGATACAACTAAGATAGTAGGGGATATGACTGCACCTATATCAATGATTATAGTTGGAAGTATATTAGCAAAGGTTAAAATTAAATCTATATTTAAAGAAGTATCAGTTTATTATGGAGCTTTAATAAAATTAATAGTGATACCACTTGCTATTTATATGATTAAATTAATAATAAAAGATAATTCTAATGTAATAGATACCATGATAATTATTCAAGCTATGCCAGCTGCTGCTATGACATCAATATTTGCGGCTGATTTTGATAAAGAAAAGGAATATGGAGCAATAGTAGTGTTTGTTACAACCCTTTTATCAATAGTAACCATTCCTATAATAGTAAAAGTAATAGGTTTATAAAAAGTGCTATAACAAATTTGAAGATGTCAATTTTGTTATAGCACTTTTCATTGCATAATAAATAGAATATAAAGTATACTTTTAGTAAGAATGTTTAATGAGGAGTGTTAGTGTGAGTAGGATTAAGATATTTACTGGACACTTTGGTAGTGGTAAGACAGAAATTGCAATTAATTATGCTATTAAAATGGCTAAGGAAGGTAAAAAGGTATCATTGGTTGATATGGATGTAATAAACCCTTATTTTTGTGTAAGAGATATTAAGGAAACTTTAGAAAATAATTATAAAATAAGAGTTATAAGTACAAGAAAGGATTTAGTTAATGCAGAGCTAATGGTACTATCAGGAGAAATTTTATCCGTATTTAATGATAAATCATAAGAAGTTATATTTGATATTGGTGGAGATGATGTAGGGGTAAGGGTTCTAGGTATATATAACAAGTACTTTGAAAAAGAAGATTATTCAATGTATTACGTTTTAAATAATTCAAGACCAGAAACCTTAAATTGTAGAATGGCAAGTAAATATCTAAAATCTATAGAATCAGCTAGTAGATTAAAGGTTACAGACATAATATCAAATACTCACATGATGAAGGAAACAGAATCTAAACATATATTGAAAGGAGATATTGAATCTTTGGAGTTATCTAAGTTTTTAAACATTCCTTACAAATACACTGTATGTACCAAAAATTTTAAAGAGGTAATAAAGGATAAAGTTAATGGAGAAATATTACCTATAGAGTTATATATGGACATGCCTTGGGAATAATAAGGAGGATTTAAATGGCTAAGGTTATATTTAAAGAGGAAAGGTGTAAAGGTTGTGGACATTGCATAAATATATGTCCTAAAAAGATTATAAGTTTTAAAGAAAATTTTAATAGTAAGGGATATCATCCAGCTGGAATAGAAGAAAATCTTATGACACAATGTATAGCTTGTGCATCTTGTGGAAAAATTTGTCCTGATTGTGTAATAACAATTGAAAGGTAGGAGGGTAACTATGGGAGAAAAGTTTTTAATGAAAGGTAATGAAGCTATAGCAGAAGCTGCTATTAGGGCTGGATGTAAATGTTTTTTTGGATATCCTATAACTCCTCAAACTGAATTAATAGCATACATGGCAAAAAATATGCCAAAAGTTAATGGAGTTTTTTTACAAGCAGAAAGTGAAATTGCAGCTATAAATATGGTATATGGCTGTGGAGGAACTGGAGTTAGATGCATGACTTCATCATCTAGTCCTGGAATAAGCTTAATGACAGAAGGAATTTCATATTTAGCAGCAGCACAGGTACCTTGTGTGATAGTTGATGTAGTTAGATGTGGTCCAGGACTTGGAGGAATACAACCTGCTCAATCAGATTATTTATTTGTAAATAAAGGTTTAGGGCATGGAGATTTTAATATACCAGTTTATGCTCCAGCATCTATTCAAGAAATGATAGATTTAATTTGCGAGGCATTTGATGTAAGCGATTTATATAGAACACCTGTAATGATAATGGCTGATGGAATGCTTGGACAAATGATGGAAGGTGTTGAATTTAAAGAGAATATAAAAAGAGAATTACCAGAAAAAACTTGGGCAGCAAATGGGTTAGGAAAGAAAAGTAAACATAATATAATAAATTCATTAGAGCTAAATCCAGAGAAACTTGAAGAACTTAATATGGAGCTTCAAGGAAAATATAAGATAATAAAAGAAAATGAAGTGAAATATGAATTATATAATTGCGAAGAATCTTGTGATTTAATATTAGTTTCTTATGGGATAACAGCAAGAATATGCAAAAGTGTTATAAGTCTTGCAAAAAAGGAAGGGATAAACTTAGGGTTAATAAGACCTATAACAACTTGGCCATTTCCTAATGAAGCATTTACTAAGACTTTAGGGAAAAGTAAGCATGGATATTTATCTGTTGAAATGAATTGTGGGCAAATGGTTGAAGATGTAAAACTCTCTGTAAATGGAAAAGAAGAAGTTAGATTTTATGGTAGGACAGGTGGAATGATACCAACAGTAGATGAGATATACGAATATATAAAATCTATTATTGGAGGTATGTAAGATGGGAATTGTTTATCAGCCAACAAAGGCGCTTTTAGATGTGCCTACGCATTATTGTCCAGGATGTACTCATGGAATAATTCATAAGTTAGTAGGAGAAGTAATAGAAGAGTTGGAAATATTAGATAAAACTATAGGAGTTGCATCAGTTGGATGTTCTGTACTTGCATATGATTACTTTGCCTGTGATATGTTTCAAGCAGCACATGGAAGAGCTCCAGCAGTTGCCACAGGTATTAAAAGAGCTAATCCAGATAAAGTAGTTTTTACTTATCAAGGAGATGGTGACTTAATAGCAATAGGAACTGGAGAAGTTGTTCATGCAGCAGCAAGAGGTGAGAATATAGTAACTATTTTTGTAAACAATTGCATATATGGTATGACAGGTGGTCAAATGGCACCTACAAGTTTGGAAGGGCAAATTACAGAAACATCTCCATATGGAAGAGATGTTAAGGTTCAAGGTTATCCAATAAGAGTATCAGAAATGATATCTACTATAGATGGTGCATGTTATGTTGAAAGAGTGAGTGTAGATAATATAGCTAATTTAACAAAAGCTAAAAAAGCAATTAAAAAGGCTTTTGATAATTCAATAAAAGGACTCGGATATTCATTTATAGAGGTTTTATCTACATGCCCAACTAATTGGGGCTTATCTCCAATTGATTCTTTAAAGTGGCTTAGAGAAAATATGATTCCATATTATCCTTTAGGTGTTAAAAAAGATTTAAAGAAGGAGGATAATTAGAATGACAAAAAAGGAAATTATATTTGCAGGTTTTGGTGGACAAGGAATACTAACAGTTGGAAAGTTTTTAGCTTATGCAGCCATGGATAAGGGATTCAATGTTTCATGGTTACCATCTTATGGTCCTGAAATGAGAGGTGGAACAGCAAATTGTTCAGTTATAATTTCTGATGAAGAAGTTGGATCTCCTGTTATAGCAGAAGCAGATATAGTTGTTGTTATGAATAAGCCATCTTTAGATAAGTTTAGTAAATCAATAAAGAAAAATGGAATTTTAATAATAGATTCAGATATGGTAAAAGATGAAACTGATTTTGAGGATATAGAAGTATATAAGATAAATGCTGAATTGAAAGCAGAGAAGCTTGGAGATAAAAGAAATGCCAATATGATACTAC
Source organism: Clostridium sp. D46t1_190503_E9 (assembly GCF_015555225.1). Taxonomy (NCBI): domain Bacteria; kingdom Bacillati; phylum Bacillota; class Clostridia; order Eubacteriales; family Clostridiaceae; genus Clostridium; species Clostridium sp. D46t1_190503_E9. The sequence goes on along the minus strand of NZ_JADNKB010000003.1, from coordinate 123,339 downwards.
TAGGTTTTTTAATTGAAAAATTAAAAATTATTACTATAGAAGATGTTTTAAACTCTATTAGAGTACACGGGAAAAAAGAATATTATGAATTAAATAAATCAGCAATAGAATTGGGTTCAAAGATGCATTCATAGATAATGGTAAATACTACAAAGACTTAGATTTTATAATAAAAATCCAACTTTTGAAGATAATATTAATGATAATATATAAGCTAATATAAAATTAATGTTTGTATAATGTAAAAATAATTGTTATTATATAACTAAAGTTATTATTTTAATAGCTTATATGAAAAAATAATGTATGATTTCAATTTTAGTTTTAATTAATAAGTATATTGTAATTAAATATACTATCAAGTTTAATTATTTAAATTATTAATTGAAGCATATAGAAGAATATAATAGTTATAAAGAGGTGGATAATATGGATATAATTTGTCTTTGTAAGGGTGTATCAAAGGATGTAATAGTTCAAGCTATTAAAGATGGTGCTGATACATTTGAAAAAATTCAAGAAGCAACAGGTGCAGGAACAGGATTTTGCGGTGCAAGTAGATGCAGAGGTAAAATAGAAGCACTAATAGAAGAAAATAAATAAAAATATAAATAAAGGGGCTGTCTCACTAAATAATCAGTGAACAGCTCCTTTAGTTTAAAGTATAGAAATTATATGATTATTAATTTAAAGTGTAAAAATTATAAGATTCCTCCTTTTAACCTAAAAATTGAAATAATGGGTTCACGAAACGGTAAGTTCTTATTTTAATTCTTAAGATTTCATTAAATATACTAAAGTTAGAATATTTTGTAACGAAATTGACAATAAATCATTTTATGATAGTAGTAGAATATAATTTAAGGAGGTGAGATTATGGTTGCTAATATAGACATAAATAAACATTGTAGCTTGAATAAGTCAGTAAGAAACTTATTTTATAAAAAGCAAAATATAAACAATTCAATTTTTTATACTGAAGAGGAAAAGAAAGTTTTAACAAGAGAAATAGAAAAGGATATTTACAATACATGGAAAATGATAAGATATAGCCTTGAAACTAATGGAAAATAAGATTTGTAGTTATACTAAAATAATAATAAAAGTCAAAGAGGAGACTATTAAATGATATATTATGTGATTGAAGCTCCTATAGAAGCTAGAATTTTAGTAATAAGTGAAAAGAATCACAATAGAAACAATGCCATAAGAGGGAATATGAATATAAGCGAATATTATTTTTGATAAGAAGTTAGAGTTATTATAAATTCTGACTTCTTATTTATTTTAAAGATGATAAAATAAATATAATAAGTCAAATATAATAAAACTAATAAAATAAATATAATAATTTAAGTATTTTATGAAGGAGAATAGCTATGTTCTTTATAGGGATTTTTGGTATAGAAAACAAAGAAAAAGAAATTAAAATAATAAATAATTTAACATGCAAAAGTTGCAATAGATTAAGTATGGCAAGAGTTATAAAGCAATATGAATTTTTCCATTTCTTTTTTATACCTATATTTAAGTGGAATGAAAAGTACTATGTAGAATGTGAAAGTTGTAAGAAAATATTTTCTATTTCCAAGGAAAAGGGAAAGATGATAGAAAAAGGAGAAAATATAGATATAACATATTGGGATTTAAATGAAGTTAATAGCACTTATGGATATGATTATAACATAAATAGTGTTTGTAAAAGTTGTGGCAAAGTAGTTGATTCAGAATATAAATATTGCCCATATTGCGGACACGAAATTAAATAATGATAAATTATCTTCATAATACCTTCAAAATAATTTGATAAAGTTTGTATGATTATACATGACTTAATATTAAGAAAGGAAGGGCTTGCATGAATAATATTTTAATAATTGAAGATGAAGAAAGCGTAGCTAATGTAATAAAAGCATATTTAGAAAAAGATAATTACAATGTAAAAGTATGTAGCTCTGGAATTAAAGCATTAGAAATTTTTAAGAAAATAGAATTTCAGCTTATTATATTAGATTTAATGTTACCAGATATAGATGGAGAAGAAATATGTAAAACTATAAGAAGAACTTCTGATGTATATATATTTATGTTAACATCAAAAGCTAGTTTAAACGATAGAGTTACTGGTTTGGATATTGGGGCAGATGAATATTTAGTTAAACCATTTAGCCCGAGAGAACTTACAGCAAGGGTAAATGCTTTATTTAGAAGAATAAATACAAGTGAAAAAATAAGTGATATTTATAATGATGGAATATTAAGGATAGATTATGAAAAAAGAATGGTAGAACTTAGAGGAGAAGAAGTACCATTTACACCAAGTGAATTTGATATTTTATATACTTTATTAATTAATAGAGGAAAAGTTTTATCTAGAGAGCAATTAATTGAAATTGTGTTTGGAATAGATTTTGATGGATATGATAGAACCATAGATGTACATATAAAAAATATAAGAAAGAAAATTGAGGAAGATACTAAAAATCCAAAGTATATAATAACAGTTACAAAAGTTGGATATAAATTTGGTGGTGATATATAAATGCAGAGTATTAGAAAAAGGCTGAGTATATCATTTTTAATATCATCTATTTCAGCAATTATTTTAATTATATTGTTTGTTAATATCACTATTAATACTAAGTTTAATAAGTATATGATAGATATTCAAGATAAAAGAAATGAGAGAATAGTTTCTTATTTTGAAGAAGCTTATAAAAGGGATAAAAAATGGACTGGAAATTCTGCTATTGAGGTAATGCATGAAGCTTATATGAGTAATTATTGCTTAACTTTAAGAGATGCTAATGGAAATGTAATTTGGGGAATGGATCCATCAGATATAAGAGAGATTAGTCATTTCAATAATATGAATACAGAAAATAGTGGAGTATATGTTACTAAAAATTTTGATATAGTTGTAGATGGAGAAGCTGTGGGAAATGTAGAAGTCGGTCAGTATTCATCTGTATTATTGACAGAAGAGGATTTGGAATTTAAATCATCTATAAATAAAAGTATTATATTAAGTGGAATAGTAACATTATTAATTATAAGCATAATAATTTTATATATTTCAAAGCAATTATCAATTCCAATAAAAAAGATAGCAAGTATATCAAAGAAACTTTCAAGAGGAGATTTTGAGGCAAAGTCTAATGCAAAAAGTGATATAGAAGAAATTGAAGAACTAAGAGAAAGTATAAATATATTAGGTGAGAAGCTAAAAAATCAAGATATGTTAAGAAAGCGACTTGTATCAGACATATCACATGAAATAAGAACGCCACTTAATGTTCTTCAAAATAATTTAGAAGCAATGATAGATGGAATTTTCCCAGTATCAAATCAAAGATTATCTTCTTTAAATGATGAAGTAATAAGATTTGGAAAGTTATTAAATAACTTAGATGTATTAAAAGAGTTTGAAGATGAAAGCATAAATTTAGAATTTGAAAATATTTTATTAGACGAATTTATTATTGAATTAGTTGAAGATTTTTATTTAGAAGCTAAGAGTAAAAATATAAATTTTGATTATAGTGTAGAAAAAAATGAAACTTACATTATTCCTGGAGATAAAGATAAGTTAAGACAAGTGTTTATAAATTTAATAACTAATGCAATTAAGTTTACAGAGAATGAAGGAAGTGTAAGTATTAATTTATATAAAGATAATAATAAAATTATAGTAGAAGTTGCAGATACAGGAATAGGAATAAAAGAAGAGGATTTACCATTCATATTTGAAAGATTATATAGAGGGGATAAGAGCCGTCAAAAAATAGAAGGTAATGGTATAGGACTAACTATAGTAAAGAGAATACTAAATTTACATTGTGCTAATATAGAAGTAAAATCCAATGATGGTATAGGAACAACATTTAGGATTATTTTTGATAGTTTTAAAATTTAAATAATAGAAAAATAATAAATAATTATATTTATTAGAAGAATATATTAAAAAATATTTTTATATTGCATATATTAATAGTAGAAAGTTATTATAAATTGGTAGAGTTACTAATAAATCAAGGGGGTCGCGAAACGCGACCCCCTTGATTTTTATATACTGAGAGAATATATAATTATTAGTTTAAAAGGCTTTAGTTAAAACGAAGATATTTATTTACAATTCCATCATAATCTACATTATCAATATCATTAACTGATTCAATTATACAAAGAATTTCTCCATTTTTTATTATTGCATATCCTCCAGTAGAAGTTAAGTTTAATGGAATTTCAAATATTCCTTTCTGTCCGATAAAGGAACTTACTGTGCTCCCATCTTTAACACTAGATATTATAAATTCACCTTCATAATTAGTATAATTACTTAAATCTATTGTAAGATTAAAATTAAGATTACTTTTCGCAACTAATATTAGTGGTTGAAATTCGTTGCCTACACCATTGATAATAGCTGTTTGGAACTCTTCAGTTACTTTTGAAGTAGTAATTAAAGTTTCTGGATAAGCCGGAGAATCATTTAGTGGAACAGCACAACAACTAGGACCATTACTTGAACTAGGAAGTGAAGGATCATACTTAGATGTATCTACTGAAGCTAAGTCATCAACTACCTTAATTACTCCTCTAATCATTCCCATCCAACAGCTGAAATTTATATCTTTATCATCAGGTGTAAATTCTATTACATTTTCTCCACTTTTAAGTTTTTGTTGAAGATTTAATGAATTAGCCACGATTGAATTATTACAATAGTTAAGACTTTCACCTTCAATTATCCATTTAACAGGTACTCCTTTTTGAACATAAAATACATTAGGACTATAACCATTATTATTAGCAGTCATATTTATAACTTGAACTCCATCTTCCATAACAGCGATAGTGGAATCTGTACTAGCATTTGATGCATAAGAACCTTTCATCATAAAGCCTAATGGATTTAGATTAACTCCAGAAAGAGCTAGGCCTCTATTACCCATTATCACTCCTAAAACTATGATAAGAACACCACTAAGTTTAAGAAGTTTCTTAGTGTAACCTTTGCTTAAGAAGCCAGAAATTGCACCAAAAGTAAGCATTAGAGGAACAGTACCTAAAGCAAATATGAACATTGATAAAGCACCTTTAAATGCACTGCCAGTACCAAGAGCAAAGAGTTGCATAGTTTGTAGTGGACCACAAGGCATAAATCCATTTAAAAGCCCTACAATAAAAGGTGAATTAAATTTTCTTTTATATTGAGATAGAAAGCTCGGGATTTTTATGCTAAACTTTCTAAAAAATTTAAAGCCTGATATGTTTAAACCCATTATAATCATAAAAATTCCTGCAAAGATTTGAATAAAAGCTTTAGCAGTAATTGATAATGAAAATATTGAACCTATTCCACCTATTATTCCTCCTAAAAGAGTATAAGAGATAACTCTTCCAATATTGTATAATAGTGAAGGTTTAATTGATTCAAGTTTGGATTTACTTTCTTTAGCAAAAGATAAACTTTGAGAAAGCATTATACCTCCACACATTCCTACACAGTGAATGGAAGTAAATATACCAACTATAAAAAGAAAAGCATACGAAGCATTACTAAGCTTTGATTCCATATCAAAACCACTAGTTCTGAATCCAAGAATTAATATAATAAATATTATTACAAGTATTCCTATAGTCCCCAAATTGCTTGAAGATTCAGTGGAATATCCAGCTTTATTTATAGCTTTTTTTATTTCATCTAGATTGCACAGGTCAGTATCATATTCAATGTCTAGAGTTTCTTTAGTATAGTTTGCTTTGGCACTTATTACGCCATTAATTTTTTTTACAGTGTTTTCAATTCTTTTTTCACATGATGTACAAGTCATTTCATAAACTTTAATTTTTTCTCTTTTAATACCCATAGATATCCTCCTAATTACTAGTTAAAAAAAGTATATGAAATAATTATGTTATTTTTATGAAGATAATCATTATTAAGAAGCTCCAAGAAGATAGGTAATTTATTTAATTATATAAGATGTGGACTTTATTTGTGGTTGTTTATGAAATTTAGAAGTTGATTTATGTAAAATAGAAAAATCATAAACAAGAGTATGAAAAATATATAGTTATAAATACATAATAATTATGAAATAGGGGTAAATTAAAATTGATTAATATAATGGGTAATAAACTATTTATTTAATTTATTAGTATATCTAGTAATTTAAATAAATAAGTTGTTATTTTAACTTATTAAAAAATATAGTAGGAATATAGAAAAGGAGAAATGATTTATGTATAACAAAATTAATTTACCATATGCATTTGATGCATTAGAACCATATATAGATGAAGAAACAGTTAAAACACACTATGGAAAGCACCTTCAAACATATGAAACTAATTTAAATAAAGCTTTAGAAGGTTATGAAGAATATACAAAAGGAAAAACTTTAGATCAATTAATAAAAGATGTAGAAGATTTACCAGAAGAAATAAGAGTAGCAGTAGTAAATAATGGTGGTGGAGTATCAAACCATAACCTATATTTTTCAATACTTTCTCCAACTCCAAAGAAAGCACCAGAAGGAAAATTACTTGAAGAAATAAATAAAACTTTTGGAAGTGTAGAAAAGCTAAAAGAAGAATTAACAAATGCAGCTATTTCTCAGTTTGGATCTGGTTATGGATTCTTAGTTAAAGATAAGGATGGAAAATTATCAGTAGTAAAGAGAGCTAATCAAAATTCACCAGTCATGGATAATCTTATTCCTATTTTAACAATAGATGTATGGGAACATGCTTATTACTTAAAATATAAAAACTTAAGAGCAGACTATGCTAAAAATATTTGGAATGTAATAGACTGGGAAAAAATTGAAGGTCTTTATGAAGATTGTCATAACATTTAAAAACTTGAATTAGATTCAAAACAATATTAGAAAAAAGCACATCATTATTTAATATGCTTCCTTTTATAGTAAACAGATATAATAATAAAGCTGTTAATATAAAAGGGCAGTTAAATTTGATGTGCTTTTAATTAACCTTAAGTTAAAAATCATATTCTTCAAAGTAAGTGGATATTAAAAATCTTCATACTTTCTACACAAATCTAATTTATAGTATATATTAAATAATAATTAATTTTAATTAGGAGGAGTAAGATGAAGAGCAAAAATAGTAAATATATAATAATAGGAGTCATTGCATTAGCAATAATAATTGCATATGCTTTATTGATGAATCCTTTTAATGAATCTTTAATTAATAATACAGATAGAAAAGAAAAGACAAATATAACTAATAATACTAATAATACTAATAATACTAATAATACTAATAATATAGATGAGTCTAAAAATAAATTGCCAATACCTGAGCTTTTAGAGGATACAAATCCAGATGAAAATATAGCTGAATTTACTTTAGAGCCACAAGAAGGAAAAACTTCATTTATAGATAATAAGCAAACAAATACTATGGGGTATAATGGAAGTTTTCTAGGGCCAGTAATAAGAGTAAATAAAGGAGAAAAGGTAAATATCCATGTTAATAATAAGTTGAAAGAAGCAACAACTATTCATTGGCACGGATTAGAGGTAGAGGGTAAAAATGATGGAGGTCCTCATCAAGGAATACAATCAGGAGAGACGTGGAGTCCAAGCTTTACTATAAATCAGCCAGCAGCAACTTTATGGTATCATCCACATTTTATTGGAAGTACAGCAACACAAGTTTATAAAGGTCTAGCAGGATTATTTTATATTGAAGATGAAGTATCCAAAAGTTTAAATATTCCTAAGGACTATGGAATAAATGATATACCATTAGTTATTCAAGATAGAAGCTTTAATAAAGATGGAAGCTTTATATATGATCCAAATATGATGGATGGAGCAGTAGGAGACACAATAATTATTAATGGTTCAATTAATCCCACTTTAGATGTTAAAACAGAAAAAGTTAGATTTAGGATAGTAAATGGAGCTAATTCAAGTAATTTTGATTTGAAGTTAAGTAATAATGATGAATTCTATCAAATTGCTTCAGATGGAGGATTTTTAGAAGCGCCAGTAAAACAAAATAGCATTTTCCTATCACCTGGGGAAAGAGGCGAAATAATAGTTGATTTTTCAAAGTATGAAATTGGAACCAAAATAGAATTAAAAAGCGATAACAAAAGTATAATGACCTTTAATGTTAATGAAAAAGTGGAAGATAAAACTGAAATACCTAATAGCTTAACTACTATAAATAGAATGACAAAGGATACTGTAACTAAAGAAAGAAGTTTTGAACTTAGAGGTATGGGGCATATGGTATCAATAAATAATGAAAAATTTGATATGGATATAATAAATGAAGTAGGTAAATATGGAGAAACAGAAATTTGGACAATTACTAATCCAGCTACAATGATGCATTCTATGGGGCATCCATTCCATATACATGGAACACAATTTCAAGTTCTAACAAGGAATGGAAAAGAACCTTTACCAGAGGAAATGGGATGGAAAGATACTGTGTTTATTAATCCTGATGAAGAAGTAAAACTTATCGTAAGGTTTAATAATGTAGGAGCATATATGTATCATTGCCACATACTAGAACATGAAGAAGAAGGTATGATGGGGCAAATAAAAATAGAGTAAAATCATATTAGAAAATATTTTATTTTGATAGGTATTAAAAGTATTAATAATATTAATGTTTAATAAGTTGATAATCTTAAAAAGAAAGAGGCGTGGTTATTTAGCTAACTAGTAAAAGTTTAGTTCAAATAAATTCGTCTCTTTATTCTTTAATAATGGTATAGTGAATAATAAGGATATAAATTGAATTTATTATACAAAAGATAGTAAAAAATAATTTATAATAACAATAATATAATAAATTTAATAACATAAAGGAGCTATAATGAGTAATACATGGGAAGAAAAGTGGTTTGAAGATATAGAGTATTTAAAAGAAAACTTAATAGAGAGACATAAAAATTTATTTTTTCATATATCAAGAAATGAGTTTCAAGAAAAAATAAATTATTTAAAATCAATAGTAAATAATTTAGATTACGATGATATGAAAGTTGAGCTAAGTAGAATTGTTGCATCAGTAAAGGACGCACATACTTCTATTATTTTTCCAGTTAAAAAGTATTTACCATTTAAGTTTTATTGGTTTAATGATGGAATTTATATAATAAAGACTAATGAAAAATATAAAAGTTTGTTGTATAAAAAAGTAAGCTCAATTGAGGGTATATCAATATATGAAATTATAGAAGAACTAAAAGAAATAATCTCATATGAAAATGAGTTTTTATTTAAAGAGCAAAGCATGAAATATCTTCAAGCAGCTGATGTACTATATGGATTATTATTAATAGATTCAGTAGATAAAGTTAAGATTAAAGTAAATGATTTTGAGTGTATTGTAGAGACTTTATCCTTAGAGGAATTGATATATACAGAAGAATATAAATTACCTATATATGCAAAAAATGAATTTGAAAACTTTTGGTATGAACATTTGATAGATTCAAAAGAAATATATATAAAATATAATTCATGTAGAGAAGATGGAGATATAAAATTAAGTCAAAAGATAAATGATGTAGTTGAATATATTAATAAAAATTCCATTGAAAAATTAACAGTGGATTTAAGTGATAATCTTGGAGGCGATTCTAGATTAATTAGAACACTTATAGATTTTATAAAAACAAATAAATATATAAATAAACGTGAAAATTTAAAAGTCATAATTGGTAGAAGAACTTTCTCATCAGCCCTTTTAAATGCCTATGAATTTATAAATGAAACTAATGCAAAGATAGTAGGAGAACCATCTGGAGGAAAACCTAACTGTTATGGTGAAATATTAAAATTTGAATTACCAAATAGTAAATTTATTGTTACTTACTCAACAAAATATTACAATTTAATAGATGATGATTCAGTTATGGCATTATATCCAGAAGAAATAGTTTATAGAAAAATAGAGGATTATATAAAATGATAAAGCTTGGAACTTTCTTTAAAAATAAAGAAAGTAATTTTAGTAGAAGTAGAGCAATTTATTTATTATTAACTTTAACTACAATGTGCTTTGGATTAGTCTCAAGAAAGTATATTAATTATTTGCCTAGTTTTTTAGGAAAGTATGCAGGAGATACCTTATGGGCAACTATGGTCTATTTAGGATTAGCCGTTCTATTTAATAGGTTTAATATAAGAAAAATTACAATATTATCTTTAATATTCTCTTATGGAATAGAAATTTCACAACTATATCAAGGAGCGTGGCTTAATGAAATAAGAAATACTCTAATAGGATCATTAATATTAGGTCATGGATTTTTATTTTCTGATTTGATTTGTTATACTGTTGGGATATTTATAGGAATAATAATAGATAAATTTATATTTAGAATTAAGTTTGATTGATATTAGGTATGATATATAGGGAGGAGAATGATGATAAATTTTGCACATAGGGGAGCAAGTTTTAATTATCCAGAAAATACGATGCTTTCATTAAAGGAAGGAATCAAATCTGGGGCAAATGGTCTAGAAATAGATGTGCATAAGACAAAAGATAATAAACTTGTTGTAATTCATGATGAAGATGTAGAGCGTACTTATTTAGGGAAGGGTTTAGTTAAGGATTTTAATCTTGATGAGTTAATAAAACTTAAAAATAGAAAAAAATTATTTATAGATAATATAGATTGTCATATACCTACATTAGAGGAAGTACTAGAACTAATTAAAGGTAAAGACATAACATTAAATATAGAATTAAAGACAGATGAGATTCATTATAGGGGAATTGAATCAGATGTAATTAGTTTAATAAATGAATATAAATTAAATAAACAAATAATTTTATCAAGCTTTAATCATGATTCTATAAAAATTGCTAAAAGATTAGATAGTAGTATAAAGACAGGGATATTATATGATAAGCCAATAGAGGATGTAATTAAATATGCTAAAGAGTTAGAGGTAGATGCAATTCATCCTGATTTAAGACTTGTATCAAGAGAGTTAATTCAAGAAGCACATGAAAATAATCTGAAGATTAATATATATACTGTTAATAATCCAATATATATGAGATTACTTATTAAAAATAAAGCAGATGGATTATTTACTGATTATCCAGAGTTATTAAGAGAAATATTAAAAGAAGAAATATAAAAAGAAAAAGTTAAATTAATCCATAGTGTTTTCTTATTCCGGAATATACTGTAGATTAATTTAACTTTTTTGTTTAAGCATAGGGTTCTAAGTTTTTATAGCTATATCCATAGGTATTTTTGTGTTTATAAACATAAAATAAAGAAAATACTAAAGTTAAGGTTTCCGCAAGAGGAACAGCAAGCCAAACACCATTTACACCTATTAATGATGGTAAAAATATTATTCCAGTTGATAAGAATACAAATGTTCTTAAAAGTGAAAGTAAAGCAGATACTTTACCATTAGAAAATGCAGTAAACATTCCAGATGTAAATATATTTACCCCACATAATAAGAAGCTTATTTGGAATAAATTAAATCCATTTAAAGTAATATCATAAATTTCATTGCCTTTCCCAGCAAATATAGAAACTAATGATGGAGATAAGTATTTTGAAATTATAAAAGTGAAAATAGAAAACAACATTATGAATATATAACTATATTTAATTATTTTAGTAAGCTGTTTTTTATCTTTACTGCCAAAGTTATAGCTTATACGAGGTGATACCCCAGAAGTAAAGCCTATTAAAGCAGAAACTAATAAAAATTGAGTATATAAAACTATAGTTATAGAAGCAACACCATTTTCACCTAAAAGCTTTAACATTATTATATTATATAAAAATGTTGTAACAGCTGATGATATTTGAGTTACCATTTCTGAAGAACCATTACTACAACTATATAGTATTGTTTTAAAATTGAATTTAGGCTTAACAAAATGTAAGATATTTTTCTTATTAAAGAAATACACAATTCCAATTATTGATGGAAGTAAATAACCTATACATGTTGCTAATGCAGCACCAACAATTCCCATATTTAAAGGTACAATAAGTACATAATCTAAAATAATATTTGTTATTCCTCCTATTATTGCACTTAATAAACCTAAGTTTGGATTACCTGCTGTAATTAAAAAATAATCAAAAAGCATTTTAAGTATAATTACAGGAGTAAAAAGTAACATCGTAAACAAGTATTTATGGGAGTTTTCATATAAACTATCAGTTGAGCCTAATAAGTAAATAATTTGTTTTATAAATAGTAAAGAAAATATAGCTATTATTAGCCCAAATACTATTGAAGAAATTGTTATAAGAGTAAAGCTTTCTTTTGCTTCTTTATTTTTTCCTTCTCCCATTAACTTTGCAACAATAGCACTTCCACCAGTAGCCATCATAACGCTTATTCCTATTAATATGCAAATAATTGGATATACTATATTTATCGCAGAAAGAGCAGTTGATCCAATATATCTAGAGACAAATATACCATCAATAATTGTGTATAGTGAGAAAAATACCATCATTATAATTGTTGGCAAGGTAAATTTTATAAGATTAAAAAAAGTAATTTTCTTTCCAAGTGAATTATTCATGTCTCCCCCTCCTAAGTATTAATTGATTTTTTCCTTTTCTTATAATAAAGTATCCAGTAAGGGAATAGTCAATAGGAGGTTTATTATTTATGGAAAAAAGATATAAAAAATATTATACAACAGGGGAATTTGCAGAGATTTGGGGTATAAAAAAGAAAACTCTTTTTCATTATGATAATATTGATTTATTTAAGCCTGAAAAAATTATGAATAATGGATATAGGTATTATTCAAAGCACCAATTAGAAGTTTTTAATGTTATATCAGTATTAAAGGAAATTGGCATGCCATTAAAGGAAATTAAAAAGTTTTTAGATAAAAGAACTCCTGAAAGCACTTTAGAATTATTCAAATATGAAAAAGAAGAAGTTGAGAAGGAGATAAAAAATTTAAAAAGAATTCAAAAACTTTTAGAAGTTAAATTGAGATTAATAAATGTTGGGATAAATGCTCCAAATGAACTATCTTTAGAAGAAAAAGATGAAGAGTATATAGTATTAAGCAATCCAGTAAAGGAAACTGAAGATGATTATGATATAGAAACATATACACAACTTATAAAATACTGTATTGATAATGATTTGGATTATGGTTATCCAGTTGGATCTATGATAAGTAAAGAAAATTTACTTAATAAAAGATTTGATAATTATAGTTATTATTTTAGTAAGGTAATAGGAAAGAAAAAATATAAGGATTTAGTTATAAAGCCAAAAGGTCTTTATTTAGTAGGTTATTCACGTGGATATTACGATAAAGTCTATAAGATATATGAAAAAATGATAAAATACATAGAAGAAAATAATTTAAGAATTAGTGGATATTCTTATGAAGAAGTATTAATAGATGAAATAGCCAGTAGTAATGGTGAGGATATTGTTATTAAAGTTTCAATAAAAGTTGAAAGAAATTAATTATAGTAATATTTGAATTTATAACGGGACTATCTCTAAATAGTTAGGACTTAAAATAGCTTTTAGTCTGCAAATTAAATAGAATGTAGTTACAACCTAAAAGCACCTAATAAAAATATTTATATCTTATTAGGTGCTATTTATTTAAAAATCTCTAAATTAGTTTTTAAGTATAGTTTTGAGATATCCTATTTATCTTAATTATTTTCTATAAATTTTAGAATATTATCATTTACTTTAATTTTTTCTTCAATAAATGGTACATGACCACTTTCTGTTAAAGGAATTAATGTAGAACTTTTAATATTTTCATTTAAATACTTAGCAAATTCATAAGGACAAACTTCATCATGAGTTCCGTGTAAAATTAATGTTGGAATATTTATTTTAGGTATATCATTAAATAGTCTTTCATTTTTTAAGCTAATTAAACATTGAGTAGTTGCCCATGGTGAAGAGGATAATGCTAGATCATCAAACCATTTTAAAAGATCTCGAGATATATACCTATAGAAGAATAAATTAGAAATATTATTAATAAAATTAGGTCGATCGTTAAGAGAGTTGTTTATAAATCTAATAACATCTTCTTCAGTATAGCCATAAGGAAAACCTTTTGTTTTTACCCAGCTAGGAGCAGCAGCTCCTATTAAACAAAGTTTAGATACCCCTTGAGCATTATAATTAGCTACGTATCTTATTGATATTGCAGCACCCATAGAGTGTCCTACTAAAGTTATATTATCTAATTTAAGAACATCTATTATTTTTTTGATGTCTGCAGCCATAGTATTATAATCATAACCTTTGTATGGTCTATCAGAGGCTAAAAATCCCCTTAAATCAATCCCAACACATCGATAGCCCTTACCTGGGAAGAACGTTAGTTGATATTCGTATATTTCATGATTAAGTGGCCATCCATGTATAAATAATATAGTTTTTTCAGCTTCAGTATTTATATCTTCAATAGCAATTCGAGTATTGTCACTTGTTTTAACAAAATATTTCATAAAGATCTCCCGTATATAGTTTATCTCTAATAATATATTCAAAAATTACAGCTTCTGTTAATAATTTAAAATGTTCAAATAAGATGTGTTTTAAAATGTTTTTTATTGTAATTTTAAAAGTGAATATTATAGATGTGATTTTGAAATTATAAATATATAATGTTTAATAGATAAGGAGATAAAGATGAAGGTACAAAATTATTGCCAAAGTGATAATTTAAAATCTTGTATATTATGCTATCCAGTAAACTTTAAAATAATAGATAAAAGTAGTGAGTATTATAATAAAGTAAATTATGATTTGCTTTATAGTCAATATAATAATTTTATAAATTCAATGAGTAAAAATAATATTAATTTATACTTTATAGATATAAATAAAAATGCAACTCAGCAAGTGTTTACCCAAGATATTGGATTTATAATAGATGATATAATGTTTGTTAGCAAAATGAGAAATGAAGATAGAAAAATTGAGACTGAAAATTTTATGAATTTTATAAAGGATAATAATATTAAATATTATGCAATGAAGAATAACATAGAAGGTGGAGATGTTATAAAGTATCAAGATGTTATTTTTGTTGGAATGAGCAGCAGAACAAATATCCAGGCCGCCAATGAACTTCAAGAAGTTTTGATAAATATGGGAAATAAGTCTAAAGTTCTTCCAATTAATTTTGATAATAGTAAAATACATTTAGATTGTGTTTTCAATACCTTAGATAAAGGAAGTGCAGTTATATCACCTTATGTTTATGATAAAAAGATAATAGAGAAATACATAAACAATTTATATGAAATATCAAAAAGGGATGCAGATGATTTAGGAACTAACTATGTATATTTAGGAAATAAGAAGTTATTAAGCAGTAATAAATCTGTAACTGAAATGCTTAAAGAAAAAGGCTATGAAGTTGAATTTATAGAATACAGTGAAATAATGAAAAGCGAAGGAAGTTTAGGGTGTTCATGCATGTTTGATTTAAGAGAATAGTTTATGTGTAGTATTAGAGAATAATTTTTGCTTTGTAAAATATTTACACGGATATAACTTTCATGCAGAATAAATTAAAAAAACAAAATTTATTATTTGATTAAATTAGTGCTTAGCATGAACATAAAAAGAATTTTATAAATATACTATAATAAAATTCTTATGGAGGAAAAACTATGCTAGGCCGTAAAAGATATATTTTCTTATCTTTAGAGTTACATTTATTTTATGCAAGAATTATGAAAGAGCATGCTATTTTTTTGGAGGCAGGATTTACGCCTAAAAATACTAAGCTTGCTAAAGAAGCAGATGAATATAAATTACAATTAGAAAAACTTTTATTAGATACTATAAAAATAAGTAATGGAAGAGTTAGGCAAGAAGTATTAGATTCTGGGGAGCTTTACACAGATTACACTTTAAGTACAGAAAGAAAAACAGAATACTATACTGGTATAGAAATAAATTCTAAAATAACAATTATGGAAACAAAATTACAGTCTAAAGGTGATAAGGAACATGATAAAAAAATAATGGATTCTGTGAAAAAACTTAATTGTAGGGCTATAAAATTACTTGATGGATTAATAGACTTAAAAACAAAAGTTTTAAATGAAGTACTATCATGTAATTTATTTACTGCAAGTTATCCTACATTCTTAGATCACTTAATACATGAAGCAAAATTATACCGTTCATATGTTTACTCTTTGGAAAATGATCAAGATATCGAAGAGAAAAATATTAAGGATGCTGAGTTATTTTGGGACCATATTATGCTTGAACATGCTTCCTTTATAAGAGGTTTATTAGATCCTTCCGAAGGAACTCTAATAAGAACAGCAGATGAGTTTATAAAAAAATATAACGATTTAATTCAAAAGACTATCAATATGGACAATATAGCAATGCTGAGTGTTACTGATAATACATTAACAGAAACTATTAATTTCAGGGATTTTAAAAAGTCAGGTACAGAAGGAATTGATGAGTGTAAAATAAAGTCCATGATGCTTCCACTTATGGCTGATCATGTTTTAAGAGAAGCTAATCATTATATAAGATTACTTAAAAGTTTTGAAAATAGAATTTAGATAAATAATATTTTAATGAAGGAAAATAATAATATACATAAGAAGAGCTAACAAGAAAATCTTATAAAGAATATAGTTTAGTAACCACCTTTTTAGGGTGGTTATTTTAATTATAAAAAATAAACAAATGGAATAATATTCTATATATTTACAAAAAAAGTGAATATGATATATAATAATAAAGGCAATTATACAGAAGAAAATTTTAAAAAATTAGAAAGGGTTTATTAAAATATGAATTTAGGGAGGATTTATGAATATATTACTAGTTGAGGATGACATAATTCAAAGTAGTCTATTACGAGAAATGATAGAAATTAAATATATTGATGTAAGAGTATATGAAGCAAAATCTGAAAAAGAATCAATGAGCATTATAGAAAAAGTAGATATTGATGTGTTCTTTCTGGATATTAAATTAAAAGAGAGTTCTGGATTAAAGTTAGCAGAAAACATTAGAAAAATTGAAAAATATGAATTATCTCCTATAGTGTTTGTAAGTGGACAAATTGGATATATGATAGATGCTTTAAAAAAAGTTAATTGTTATGACTTTATAACAAAACCCTTTGAAATGGAGGATATAACAAAAATAATCGATAAATTTCTCAGACATAAAAACAAAATAATTAATGAAAATTACTCTTATTTTAAGACTGTAGATGGAAATGAAATAAAGATAAATAAGAGCGATATAATATTTATAGAATATTATCTTAAAAAGTGCATTATACATACAACGTTTGGTGAACATAATATAAAATCAAATGGATTAGAGAAATTAATTAATGAAATAAATTATAAAAATATTATAAGAACCCATAAATCATTTGCAGTAAATATAGACTATTTAAAAGAAATAAGAAAAGTAAATACAAAGCTTTGGGAAATAACTTTTTATAATTATGATAAAGTTAGTGAATTAAGTTATAACTATAGAAATGATTTAAAAAAATAATTAAATAAGTGTTATAAAAGTAAGGATTAGAATTATTAGATTAATGATAATCCTTATTTTTATTTTAAACTTATAAAGATTTATTTAAATAAGAGAAAAATTCTATTTAAGCGGTATCAAGTGTAGGAAACCTTGTACTTATGTATATAGGAGCTATGATGATTATGAAAGGAGATATTACATTAGGTAGTCTTATGGCATTTTCAACTCTTTCAGGTTATTTTATTGAGCCAATAGGAAGACTTATAGGACTACAATTAAGTATCCAAGAAGCTAGTATATCTTTAAAAAGAATTTCAGAAATATATGAAGTAGAAAAAGAGCAAGATGAAACTGAAGTAGAAAAAATTAAATTAGAAAAAGTAGATGGAGATATAGAATTAAATAATATTACTTTTAGATATGGAAGTAGATCACCAGTTTTAAATGATGTAAGCATAAAAATTCCTAAAGGTAAAAAGGTATCACTAGTTTGAGAATCAGGAAGTGGGAAAACAACGATATCTAAACTTTTATTAAAGTACTACACTACTGAAGAAGGAAAAATAAATATAAATGGATATAACATAGAAGAATTAGATTTATATAACTTAAGAGAAAATATAGCATACGTTCCTCAAAATGTTGAATTATTCTCAGGATCTATAAAAGAAAATATAACTTTAGGAAAGACAAATGCAAGTTATGAAGAAATAAAAAGTGCTTGTGAAAATGCAGGTTGCAGAGAGTTTATAGAAAAACTACCAGGTAAGTATGGTACATTCTTAGAAGAAGCAGGGGGAGGACTTTCAGGTGGAGAAAAACAAAGAATTGCACTTGCAAGAGCTTTAATTAAAAAGCCAAGTTTTTTAATACTAGATGAAGCAACAAGCAATTTAGATTTTATAAGTGAAGCAAAGATATTTGATACCTTATTTAAAAAAGGCAGGAATATTACAATGCTTATGATAGCTCATAGATTATCTACTATAAGAAGCTGTGACATAATTTATGTTATGGATAAAGGTAAAATTGTAGAAGAAGGAAATCATGAAAGCTTATTAAAGAAAAAAGGATATTATTATAAGCTTTATGTAAGTCAAGTTGGCTCATTAGAAGAAAGAGATAACTTATTTATTAATGATTCTACTTATGAAATTAATGAAAAAAATGCAATTTCACATGAAGAAATAATTGAGGAAGGTGAAGAGTATGAATACAATTGAAAAAATAGTTTTAAGAGAAAATAAAACATTGAAATTAAATAATGTATTAATTAGAGAAATAAGTGAAAATGAATTAATTGATATAAATCAAATTAGTTATATGATGGATAGCTATATTAAGTCAAAGGGAAATTCTACTATTGGACCAATGATAAATTATTCTACGGTAGAAGTAGATGAAAGTGGACAACCTAAGGTAATAATAAAGATAATGATTCAATTAAAAAATCCAATTCATAATATTGAAAAGCCATATGAATTAAACTCACAATTAAGAGTTACTAATTGTTTATTTGCTAGATTCAGCGAAAAAGAAGAAAATTTACAGTTTGCATATCAAAAGTTAGGAGTATATGCCTTTGAAAATGATATTAGGCTCAAGGGCGATTCTTATACTGTTTTCGTTAAACAAGAAGAAGAAAATATTGTAGCAGACGTATTTATGGAATGTTTGAAAGGTGGAGATTTACTTGAAAGTATATAACTTAAATGAAATTACTGATAGTAAAATACTTTATGATAAAAATCCACCAGCATTTATGAAATATATTATTTTAATAGTTACAGCATTAATAATTGTAGCATTAATTTGAGCAAATAAATCAGTTAAAACATATATGGTAAAAGGACAAGGTATAGTAGTTTCAGAAAATAAATCACATATTATGACAAAAGGCTCAGGAGAAATAAAAGATGTGTTTATAAGTGAAGGAAGTGAAGTTAAAGAAGGTGACGTATTATTTAAAACTAATGGCATTGAAGCGAACCTTCAATTTAGAAGAAATAAATGCACAAATAAACAGTTATAGCAGAAGAATAGAACTATTAAGCATAGTAGAAGAAAATGCAACAAATGGAACAAATTATTTTGATAGATATAATGAGGAAGAAAGTGAATTTTATAATAAATTAAACGCAGCTTATATAGCAAGAAAAGAATTTTATGTGGATAAAGAATCCTTAAAAAACAAGGTTATGATGATAAGCAAATAGAGGATTATGCCAAAACACAAAAAAATAAATCAGATGAGCATTATTATAAAACTATTTCAGAGTTTACAAATGAAAAAAATCAATATGAGTTAGAATTATCAAAACTAGTTGCACAAAAGGAAGCACTAGAAAAAGGTAAAGGTCAGTATGAAGTAGTTGCTCAAAAAGGTGGAATAGTTCATTTAAACACACCATTAACATCAGGAATGGTACTTCAAGGAGGAAGTTTAATAGGAACTATAACAAGTAAAGAAGAAGAATTAATAATAGAAACTATGTTACCATCTAGCGATAGACCTAGAATACATATTGAAGATGAAGTAGCTTTAGCCATAGGTGGATTATTACAATCGGAATATGGAGCAATACCAGGAAAGGTAATAAGTATAGATGAAGATGCAACAATGGATAATGAAAAAGGCAATGTATTTTTTTTAGTTAAGGTTAAACCAGATAAAACTTATTTAGAAGATTCTAAAGGAGAAAAAGTTAATTTAACTATAGGAATGGTAACTGAAACAAGGGTTAAATATGAAAAGATAAGTGAAATCCTAAATCTTTGATTTAGTTGATTGAACTTACTCATCCGAAGTATTGAGGAGGAGTTTCCTTGTAATATGAAATACATTTTAGAATTAGTAGGAATTAAGTTTAGTTAATTAATTTGCATTAAAAGAAAATTAAATATAGTAAAGTTAATATACAAAGCGCGCGAATTAATTAATTTTGTGTTAAATATTTACAAATATTAAAAGTTCTTTTAAAATAAATATATGTATAAAATGGAGGAGAAGAAAATGAGTACATTTGTATTAAAAAGAGAATACAATTTACAATTACCAAATAACTATGTAGGTGTTGACAGAGAGGAAATGGAATATGTTGATGGAGGAGCTAGATATAGTGGTAGTCAAGGATGGATAGTTGCATCAGCATTAACAGCTGTTGGGTATGGAGTAGCAGCATTTGGAAAAGGAACATTAACTGTTTTTAAAGCTGCACTTTCAGAAATTCTATTAGCAGGTCCTTTAGCATGGTTAATATCAGCCGTTTGTTATATAACTGCTGCTAGTCTAACATATATGGGCGGAACATTTGCAGGAGCAGGTTCCGAAGCATGTTGGTACATGGGAACAAAAGGGTATTTTGATCTTACATTTGGAACTAATCCATTTGCATTGTTATCAGTTTCATAAAATTAAATAATTATATATTTTTATATGTAGCAGATATATTTAGTAAGAGTATTTAATTTATTTATAATTGAATATATTATTGGAGGAATAAAGTATGGGACTAGTTATTATAAATATAATATCATATTCAATTATAATGATAATTGAATTATTGAGTGAAAAAAGAAAAATTGAGAAATTAAAAAGAGTAAATAAAATAAATAGAGGAGATAGTATTGGAAGTTTAATATTAGTATTAATTGGAGCTGGAATATCAGCTTATGCTTGCAATAATCCAGAGTATACAGGGATTATGAGAGGCATAGTTATAACTTCCTTTGCTTTCATATACTTAATATATTGGGCAGCTATCTCAATCATAGATACTAAGATAAATGAAAGTGATAAATAGATATAATTAAATTAGAGGCATTAAGTGTTTTCATATAAAAACACCTAATGCCTCTTTATCATAGAAATATACAGTAAATATTTTGATTTCTATAGTAGTTACTTTAATAAATATTTTTTTGATATATAATATAGAAAATCTGTTAATAACTAAGTATAAGCATATGTTAATCTAAATTTCTTTTTATAATTCTAAAAAATATAATACTTTTGTATTAATAAAACTTAAATATAAGTTTTAATATGAATAGCGCGCGGATTAATTAATTGTATGTTAAATATTTACAAGTGTTTAAAGTTCTTTTAAAATAAATATATAATGGAGGAGAAGAAAATGAGCGCATTGGCATTGAACACTTAATGAAGCTTTAGCTGAATTTAGTGTGAAAACCCATCTTACGAAGGGAACTGAGGAAGATGTTCCTATGAAAAGAGAGAATACGATTTACAATTACCAAATAACTATGTAGGTGTTGACAGAGAGGAAATGGAATATGTTGATGGAGGTGCTAATGCTGTAGAATATTGGTGGGGATGGGCAGTTGATCTTAGCGCATCTGAAGCTATACAGTTTGGAGATGCACTAATATCATTTAATGCAACATCAGCTGGAATAATTGGAGGTACTGCAAGCGCTTTAGCATCTTATGCAGCTTCAAGAGTGGTAAGTACAACATTAAAGTTTTTACTGGGTTCTACAGGCTGGGGATTTATAATCGGAACTGCTGCATATGCTCTTAATGTTCTTTATGTTGGAACTAAATTGAAAAATGCAGGTGGTAGTGGGCGAGGAGCAACATTATGTAAGAATGCAGCTGGATATTCAGTTAACGTATGGTAAAAAGATATCACATATAATATAAATTTACTAAATATAGTTAGGATAAAATAAGAGAGTATTGAGAAAGTAATTAATGGTATATTTCTTATTATTTCAATACTCTCTTTTTTATAATTAATAATTAATGATATGATAAATATTATTTAATTTAAGTTTTAGAGCAAAATACGAGAGATGAATTATTAAGTGGAATGAGTTAAATGTATATTAACAAACTGATAAGAGTAATGAGAAATTAAATAATTAGATAGAACTTGTATAAAGAGTTATAATAAGGAGAAATTTTTATGGATAAATTGGAATTAAGTAAAATATTTACAATAAATATATTTATAAATGTAATAGTATTATTAATAGGAATATATTTATATGAAAATTATTTAACTCTCTTTTCTGCTTTAGTAATGATTGCTAACGTATTTTTAAATTATAAGCTTTTAAATTATTGGGTAAATGGAAAAGATAGAAAAGTAATAGCGTATATAGGATTCTTTAATTTAATTTTAACAAATGTTATTTATTTAATTTTAATATATAAGATTACTATTATAAGATATCAATAAAAGTTATAAAGTAAGTGAAACTGTAACTATAATATAATTGTAAAGTAAACATAATATATTATTCAAAAATTTATTAATTGTACTTTGAATCTATCACATAATAAATGACATAATGATATATTTCTTATTTAGGCTTAACGGATTTATAATTATTAGCACATTTTTTTAATAGTAAGCATCAAAAATTAACGGATAGAAAATAAAGACTCCATTTGCTAGAATCAAAAATAACAATAAAAGCAAAGGGAGGTTATTTTTATGACAAAAAGAATAAGAAAAGAGTCTTGAAAGGAATATATAGTAAAAATTTCTTCTTATATAGGATTGTTAAGATAGTATTGTACTGAGAATAATATTATTAAAAATAAATTTTATTATAATAAAAAGGTATTCTATGTAGATACTGTTGGTTCAGCAATAAATTTAGTACTAGGATATATTATGCCTTTATCAGCAATAGGGTAATATTCAAGAAGGGTTGGAGCAAGAAATGCCACGAGCAAGTGGGATTCAGATCATCCCACAAGCATCCCGGGCACAAAGTAGATAATAAGATAGCTAGCTTTAAATGAGTTAATAAATTCCTTTAAGGCTTATTTTTTTGCATTTAAATCTTATATTTTAAAATAGAAAGTTTTTTCTTATATAATTATTTTATTAAATATACCATGTATAGCTATGGAGAGGTTAATAGAAACATTTTGTTTGGATAGGTAATCTATTGAAAATTAAAAGATTTATGAGGTCTTTATTAGTAGAGTTGATGTAACTTTTGCCATGAATTGTTTAAATTTAGAAAACTCTATTGATATTAGAGATGCGATAATAATGGAATGGATGGTTAGCATAAAATGAAAACAATATTCAAATATATTACTCTTATAATTTATGGTACTTTAGTTTTATATTTAGCAAATAAATTTATAGAACTAAATAATTTAACAAAAAATTTTTATTATGGTAGCATAGTTTTGTTTTTATTAATAACTGGTTACACACTAATTCAAAAGTTTTTTATGGGTAAAGAAGAAAAGTAATAATAATAGGCGGTATCTCAAATTATTTTTAAATCATTTACTTAAACGGTTCCATTCTCATATTATTCATTACATGGGAAGTGTAAATCAGAAAATGGTTAAAAGTAATAGGATTTCGATTAATAATAAACTGTAAATATAATAGGTATATATTTGATTATATTTATCAGGAGAGTACTAAATAGTAGGAAACAGATTTGTTTAAAATTAGAAAATATATGAATGAAATCTGTGATTAGTAAATGATAGGTTATTAATAGATATTTTTATATGATTAAATAATTAAATAATTAAATTATTTTAGAATAGGTAAGTGAGTTAATAGTGAATTTAAATATGTTGATTCGATATGTGATAAGTGTTGGAATAAGTTCGTTGGTGTTTTTTACTATTATGGTAAATTATAATAGGATGAAGAAGGTTGTAAAAATAGATTATTAATATTCTTTTTATCTGTAGTCATAGTTTTAGTTGATATTATAATTAAAAATTATTTCGGAAGTGAAAGCATTTTTGCTACAATAACTAGAAGTATTACATATTCAGTAAGTATGAGTATTTTTATTTATTTGATTTTAAGTAGGAAACAGAAAGTATAATGAATTTTGAATAGAGGTTATTTATGTATCAATACAATTGGCTTTTTGAAGCACAATCAATAGGAGAATTTTTTAAGAGACTAGGGATTTTTATTTTAATAGTAATAATATTTGTTTTACATTTTATTGGAGTATCTTATTTAATTGATAGTTTTATTAAAGCATTTAATGAAAACTATTTATTAATAACAACGAAGATATTTGATAATATTGTATGTTTATTAATTCCAGTAATAATATTAGCAATGATTTACTTTAGAATTAAAATAAAAAGGATGACAAGAGATATAATTTATAGGAAAAGAAATAAAAGAGGTTCTATAATCTTCTATTCTATTTTACTTTCTTTAATATTAGTTTTTATCTATAGCTTAAATAAATATACGATATTTTATGAAAATAAAATTATAAGACATAATATTATAAAGCCTCTGGAAAAGGAATATAGTTATTCTGATATAAAAGAAGGGGATATAGGTATAAAGTGGAGAAATAGAAAATATCCAAGTTGGTATTATTACATTAATTTTAACGATGAATATAAAGTTAATATTACAAACGGAGTATTTGGAGACAATTATGATTTAAAGAAATTGATCGAAGTTAATAATATTCTTTCACAAAAGGACATTATTAGAAATATAGACAAGACATATCTTGATATTTATACAATAGATTTTGGTGAAGACAGAAAAAATGATATGTATGAGTTATTTAATATTAGTAATTAACTAAATTAATATTAAATAATATCTAGAAATTTTATATGAGTTTTATAGAAAAAAGTTTAATTAGAAATAGATTTATTTTATCAGCTATTATAAATGGTTTTTATGTTTGTTTATTAAAAGAATAATTATATAAATAAATTTAAAAGGAGTCTTAAGCTATGAAAAATAAAAAGATATGTCCTAAATGTAACGGTGAGAAAATCTTAAGAATACCTGGTGAAACTGGTATATATGGAACGGGGAATAATATTCCAGCAGGGTTTCTAAATGGTACTGTAAATATTTCAAGATATTTATGTTGCAATTGTGGATACATGGAAGAATGGGTAGATAATAAAGAAGATATAAACAAGTTGGAAAAAAGATATAGTAAATAATAATATAATAAAATAAAAAACAAGGATCTATCGCATAAAGATATTTAAGTAAAATGTAGAATGTAAAATTTAAAGTGATATTTCATACTGAAATACTTAAATTTACATTATTTTAAAACTACTTTCAGTAGTTTTCATCTTAATTTTACATTATAAATTTACATTTTTAGTTGCGTAACAGAGCCTTGTTTTTTTGTTAGAAAATTATAAGATTAAAGATTTTAAAAGTACGATAGGATAACTTTTAAAGGCTAATGTGAAAGCTTATAAGTATATTTTTCCTTTGTATTGTCTATAATCTCAACTAGATTAGTTTAGTTAAAGTGATTTAATTTGTGAAAGCAAAAGTAAATTTATTTCTAAATTTAAGACGTTATTAGTTGTATCTTATTTATGGTGATATATAAACTCATGAAATAATATTTTGCTACATTAAGAGTTAACAAGTTCACAAGATTAATGTATTTAGGAGGAAGTTTATGGATATGGAAAAAATATTCTTTAAAACATTTTTAAAGAATTTTGAAGACTTATCATTTGAAGTAAAGTTTTGGGATGATGAGGTTGTTAAAGTTGGAAAAGAGGAGCCTTTATTTAATCTATATTTAAAAAAGCCAATACCAAAAAAAGCATTATTAACTAGTACTTCATTAGCTTTTGGGGAAGCCTATATGGATGGTGATATAGAAATAGATGGAGATTTATTTACTGTATTTGATGAGTTGTTAAAGTGTATAGATAAGTTTTCTACTGATTTTAAAGGCTTACCAAAGATATTTAAAAGTTCAACATCTGAAAAACATCAAAAAGAAGAAATATCATATCATTATGATATAGGAAATGATTTCTATAAATTATGGCTAGATGATACCATGAGCTATTCTTGCGGATATTTTAAAAATCCAACAGATACTTTATATGATGCTCAAATGAATAAGATTCATCATCTATTAAAAAAATTAAATCTAAAAGAAGGATTGACTTTATTAGATATAGGATGTGGATGGGGTGGACTTCTTATAGAAGCTGCTAAATTATATAAGGTTAAAGGTCTTGGAATAACTTTAAGTAAGGAACAACATGATGAGTTTAAAAAGAGAATAAAAGAAGAAGGATTAGAAAATTATTTAGATGTAAAAATAATGGATTATAGAGATCTAAAGAAATCAAAATTAAACTTTGATAGAATTGTTAGTGTTGGAATGCTTGAGCATGTAGGACGTGAAAATTATAATTTATTTTTTGAAAATGTAAATTCTGTATTGAATAAAGGTGGAGTTTTTGTGCTTCATTATATAAGTGGTTTAAAAGAATCACAAGGAGATGCATGGATAAAGAAATACATATTCCCAGGTGGGGTAATACCAACACTTAGGGAAATAATATCATTATCAGCAGAGTATAAATTTTATACTATAGATGTTGAAAGTCTAAGATTACATTATAAAAATACATTATTACATTGGGCTAAAAATTTTGATAACAATATAGATAAGGTTAGAAAAATGCATGATAGTAATGGCAGAGTATTTGATGAAAGATTTATAAGAATGTGGAGAATGTATTTATATTGCTGTGCAGCATCTTTTAACAATGGAGTTATTGATCTACATCAAATAGTTTTTGTAAAAGATATAAATAATAATTTACCAATGACTAGAGAGTATATGTATAGATAATGATACAATAAATTATGTTAATAAAATTATTATTATTAATATACATTTAAAGAATAATAACTAAAAATAAATATTATAGATGAAAAAGAAAATTATCCATATTTTGAGTTGTTTTAATTTAAAATATGGATTTTTATCTTTTAAAAATAAAATATAAAACTTTTATCAAGTATTTTATTGAATATAATCTCAAGTAAAGAAGTGTGTTGTAAAAATTATATATAGTATAAGTCGTTATATATTAGTTATTTTTGAAATCTTAAATAATAAGTCTATATTATAGTTATATTATTGCTAAATTTGTTAAAAATAAGAAATTTTTAAGAATTTGTTAAGGGAAAATTATAGTAATTAGGATACAATTAAAATATATGATTAAAAATATGTAACTTAGGGGGAAGAATAATGAAGTCGCTTTTTAGAAAGGTTGCAGTAATTATTAGTTTAGTTTTAATGATTATTGCGTTACCTAGTATAAGTTTAATAACAAAGGCTGAAGATACAAAAACAGATCCATATGAATTGAAAATTACATCAGGTATTGAAGGAAAGTTTAGGGCTTTAAAATATATACCTGTGACAGTAGAATTTACTAGTTTGGAAAAGGATTTCAATGGTGAGGTAGAAATTAGAACAACTGGTTCTTATTCATCAACTTATGATGCTTATAGTAAAGAGGTTTCAATAGCTAAAGGAGAAACTACTAAAGTAGTTATCCCAATTAAGCTTTTAGAAGGATCAAGTAAAATAACTGTTAACCTTATTGAAAATGGGAAAGTATTATTTGAAAAAAAGAGTTTAATATCAAATGGTAGAGTAAATGATTCTAATTTATTTATAGGTATATTAACTGATGATGCGTCATCTTTAAATTATATAGGATCAATTTCTCTTGAATCTAAAGAGATTAAAGGTGTAATTGAAAGGGTTCAATTAGACAAAGATATTATAGGTGAAAGTAACTTAAATATAGAGGGATTAGATGTAATACTTATTAATAATTACAATATGTCTAATTTGAAAAAAGAGCAGTATCAATCTTTGAACTCTTGGATAAATAAAGGCGGAACATTAATAATTGGTGCTGGAGCTAATGAAAGTAAAACTATTAGTAGTATAGATAAAGACTTTTTAAATATAAAATCTAATGGGAATTCAGAGAAAGCTATAAAATTAGTAGATGATAATTTAAAACTTATATTTTCTAATTTAGAAATTAAAGATGCTAAGATTAAGCAAGGAACTGAGGAAATTCCATTAGTCTATTCTCTAGAAAGAGGTAAGGGAGAAATATTAGTATCAACTTTTGATTTAGGATTAGAGCCATTAATATCATCAAAGGATGCTGGAAAGTTTTTAAGTACTATATTATCAGGTTCATATTCAAGCCTATTTAATAATGGAATGAACGGTAAATATATGCCAGGATATTATAGAAGTTACGAATTAACTAGAAATATTCCTATAAACGAAATTGTAGGGGTTAAGT
The DNA here is from genome assembly GCF_015555225.1 of Clostridium sp. D46t1_190503_E9. Classification (NCBI taxonomy): domain Bacteria; kingdom Bacillati; phylum Bacillota; class Clostridia; order Eubacteriales; family Clostridiaceae; genus Clostridium; species Clostridium sp. D46t1_190503_E9. Next base: position 94,678 of record NZ_JADNKB010000003.1, on the reverse strand, counting down.
CTTTGGCAGTTGTACTTGGATTATATGCATTAATAGTTGGAGTATTACTTTATATTATATTAAAAAAACTTAATAAGAGAGATTTAACTTGGATAGCAGTTCCTGTAATATCCATAGTATTTACTTTAGTTATTTATTATATGGGAAGTTTAACAAGAGTAAATGATATTATATTAAATCAAAATAATATTATTTCATTAGATAAAGATGGTAAGGGAATAGCAAAGGGATATTTAGGAATAGGAACAAAATATAAAGATGATGTAATTATAAAAAAACCAGAAGATTTAACTATGAATTATTCTACTCAGGACAATTATTATTACGCTAATCAAGAACAAGAGGTAAGCGATGTGCTTAGGGTAAAAACTACTTATAGTGGGAATAACTCCTATTTTACTTTTAAAGATAGTAATGCATTAGATATGAAATCATTTGAAGTTATTGGTAAAGAACAAGTAATTACAACTATTGACTCTTCATTTAATTTAGTTGATGGAAATTTAAATGGTAAAGTAAAAAACAACCTAGATTATGACATAAAAAGATTGCTATTAGTAGCTGGAAGAAATATTTGGGATATGGGCTCACTTGAAAAGGGGCAAGAAAAGGAAATTTCTAAATTAGCTACTGCTAGTTCAGGAGGATTAGAAGCTTATTCAGAAACATTAAATCAAAAGTATTATACTGCAAGATGGGATAAAAATAAGGATTTAAAATCAGAAGAGTTTAACGGAATACTTAGAACTTCAGCTATAATTGCAACAGCTTCTAGTGAAATATCTGTTAATAAAGATATCAAGTTAGTTGCAATAACAGATATGCCAGTAGAGTATGGAGTTGATTTTGGAAAGAAATCAGTTTCTAAATTTGATACTACTGTAATTATTCAAGATGCAGCATTAGATTTTAAAGATAAAGATGGAAACTATAATTTCCCTGATGGATATTTTGAATCTAAAGTAGAGTCTTCTTCAGCAAATGTACACATAGATGATTATAGTGGATACATTTATGGACAGGGAGAAGTTGTATTTAAATATGAAATAGATAAAAAAATTGAAGTATTAGATTTAATAGTAAAACCTGGTGTAGATAGATACGGAAATGGTGGTCAAGATAATTCGGAAAAATATATTTATAATTATAAAACTGAAAGCTATGATAAAATCAAAATGTCTCAAGGTTACGAAAAGATTAAAGACTTAGATAACTATATAAAAGATAACACAGTAAAAATTAAGTTTATAGTTGATGATTCAAAAGGCCAGTCAATGATTCCAAGAATTACTGTTAAGGGGAGGGAAAGATAATGCTAGTTATAAAAAATCTTGAAAAATCTTATGGTAAGTTTAAGGCATTGAATGGATTAAACTTAGAAATTGAGAAAGGCGAGATATTTGGATTTATAGGTCCAAATGGAGCTGGGAAAAGTACTACAATGAAAATTGTATCAGGCTTACTTTCTCCAGATAGTGGTGAAGTTTATGTAGATGGAATAGATGCAATAAAAAATAATAAAGCATTAAAAGATAAAATAGGATATATGCCAGATTTCTTTGGGGTTTATGATAATTTAAGAGCAATAGAATACCTAGAGTTTTATGCTTCTATTTATGGAATTGTTGGAGAAGAAGCAAGGAAATTATCTATGGACTTGTTAGAATTAGTTAACTTACAAGATAAGTGGGATGCAAATGTAGATGGGTTATCAAGGGGAATGAAGCAAAGGTTATGTTTAGCAAGGTGTTTAGTTCATAATCCAGAGTTATTAATATTAGATGAGCCAGCTTCAGGTATGGATCCAAGAGCAAGATTTGAAATGAAGGGGATATTAAAAAATCTTAAAGAAATGGGAAAGACAATTATAGTATCCTCTCATATACTTTCTGAACTTGGTGAAATATGTACTAGAATTGGAATAATTAAAAATGGAGCTATTGTATGTGAAGGCACTGTTGAGGATGTTATGCTTCGAGCATCAGGTAGTGCGCCTATTAATATAACTGTAATTGAAGATCCTGAAAAAGCAATAAAGGTTCTAAAAGAAATACCAGATGTTAAGGAAATTTCATTAGACGGGAATAAAATTACAGCAAATGTCGCAGGAGGCGATAAGGAAGCTAAGGAAATATTAAAAGCTTTAGTTACACAAGAGGTATCTGTAATCGGATTTGCTAAAGCTGTAGGAAATTTAGAAGATGTATTTATACAAATAACAGAGGAAGATAATTAGAAGGGGGATGAAAAGATGAGATTAAATCCAGTTTTAAGAAATGAAAGCAAGCTATCTGTTAGAACAGCTAGATTTTCACTAATGTTATTAATATATATAGCTGTATTATCTGTAGGGACATTGATTTTTTATAATAGCTATAGTAGTGAAGTTTATGCTTCAGGAATAAATCCACAAAATGCAGTTTCTCTTTATATTATTATGGCAGTAATTCAGGCAATATTATTGATGTTTATTGTGCCATCATTGACAGCGACTTCAATATGTTCAGAAAGAGAAAAGCAAACATTAGATATATTATTATCAACAAGATTAAAACCACTTCAAATTATATTAGGAAAGCTTTCAGCATCTTCATTAAAGGTAATAATGCTTATAATTTGTACAATACCATTATATGCGATATGTGGGTTAGTCGGAGGGATAAAATTAAGTAATATATTGGTTTTAATTGGCTCCTTTATTATTAATACAATATTTGTTGGTTCTATTGGAGTGTTTATTTCAACCTATTCAAAGACATCTAAAGCAGCAACAGCTTTATGTTATGCATTAGTATTATTCATTTTTGTTGGAACTGTAGTTATAGCATATATTATCTTGTTGATTAATGCATCAAGAGGAATATATAGTGGAGTAACAACACCTCCATCTATATCACCAATTGCATATTTAAGCCCAGCTACTGGATTTTTTGTAATGTTATCTAATCAAGTAGGATTTGGAGGAAATTCTTTTTATTTCATAGGACAAATTGGAATGTCTAAGTACACTGAATATATTTCTGTAGGAATTCAAATAGTATTAAGTTGCATATTTATAGGATTTGCAGCTAGAAGATTAAATCCACTAAATAGAAAAAGAAATAAGAAGGTAAAGATTAAGACAAAGAAAAAAGTAAAGGAGTAAAGCTATGAATTCTTTAAATAATGAAATATTAACCTTTATAAAAAAGGCATCAAAAAGAATTAGGGCGAACTTCATAATAAACTTGAGCATAGTAGGTTTAAAATACCTACTATGCTCAATCTTATGCTTATTATTAATATCTTTATTTATAACATTTCCATATGTAGAAGAAGTTTCTCTTAGTGTTTTAGCTTTAGGATTAATTTCAATAATAATATATGGATTTATAAAATCACCTGATAAAAAAAGTGTTTCTTTAATAGTTGATTCAAAAGGATTAAATGAAAGAGTTACTACTTCTTTAGAATTAATAAATGAAGAAGATAATATTTCAATTGCTCAAAAGAAAGATACTGTATCATTTATTAAAAGTTTTAGCATAAAAGATAATTTGAAAATAACTGTAGATAAAAAGCAAATACTTATAGTTTTAGGATTAATAATAATGTGTTTTATGACTTCATTTATAGATACTTCAGCTAAAAAAGAAGCTAATTCAATTAGAGAATTTAATAAATATCAACAGGAATTTATTAAAAAAATCGAAGAAGAAAAGAAGTTAGTTGAAAAATCAGAAGAATTAACTGAAGAAGAAAAAGAGGCTATAAAAAAGATATTAGAAGATGCAAAGAAGGAGTTAAAGGAAAGCGAAAAGAAGCTTGATGTAAATAAAACTTTAGAAAGAATGGAAAAGAAGCTAGAAGATAAAAAGAATGAAGCAAAGAATGATAAAAGTAAATCTGCTATAGAAAAGACTCAAAAGAATTTATTAGATGAGTTTAATAAAGATAAAGAAGAAGGCGCAAAGAAAGACTTAAATAAATTGACTAATGAGCTTATGAAAAAGAAGGAAGGTAAAGAGCTTGCAGATGCAATATTGTCTAAGGATAAGGAAAAATTAGAAAAGGCTTTAGGAAACTTAAAAAAATCCCTGGGAAATATGAGTAGTAGTGAGCTAAATAATTTATCAAAAGCTCTTGCAAATGCCTCTAATAGCGTAAGTGATGAAAATCTTTCAGAAGCCTTAAGTGAAGCTTCAAACTCAGTTCTAGATGGAAAGCTTGATGCAGAAAGTCTAAAGGATGCTATTCAAAATTCACAAAGTAATAGTAGTGGAAAGAAGCCTGGAGATAAAGAAGGCGAAGGAGAAGGCGAAGGCGAAGGTCAAGGAGAGGGCGAAGGACAAGGTGAAGGCGAAGGAAATGGATCAGGTAGTGGAAACGGGAATGAAAGTGGAAATGGAAGTGGAACAGGTTGGAATACAGGAAGTGATGAAGGCAAAGAAAATGATTTAGAAAATAAAGAGGGAGAGCAAATATATATTCCAGGAAGAGACGTTGGAAATGATGAAAATCTAACTGGAAATAAAAATCAAGATGGAAATTCCCAAACTATAGAAACTGAAAATGGATTTAATTTAGATGGAAATAAAATAAATTACGATAAGGTAATAGGAGATTATACTAACAGTGCATTAGAAGGTGCAAATAATAGTAATCTTCCAGAGAGTTTAAAAGATCTTATAAAGGATTATTTTGAAGGATTAAACTAAGAGGTGAAAAGTATGGAAATAAGTGAAAAAGAAATAATAGAAGTTTCAGAGAAAATAAGAAGATGTGAAGAAGAAATATCTAAAGGAATAATAGGACAAAAGGATATAATTAGAAATGTTTTAATTGCTATTTTTGCAGATGGTAATGTACTTTTAGAGGGTATGCCTGGAATGGGAAAAACTCAGTTAGTAAAAACAATTGGGAAGGTACTAAATTTAAGCTTTTCAAGAATACAGTTTACACCAGATTTAATGCCAGCAGACGTAGTTGGAACAAATATAGTAGTTAAAGAAAATGATAAAACTTTATTTAAATTTGAAAAGGGACCTGTATTTACAAATTTACTGTTAGCAGATGAAATAAATAGAGCAACTCCTAAAACTCAATCTGCATTACTTGAAGCTATGGGAGAAAAAACAGTAACAGTTGGTAAGACAACATATGAAATGTCAAAACCATTTATGGTGCTTGCAACTCAAAACCCAATAGAACAAGAAGGAACATATCCACTTCCAGAAGCACAATTAGATAGATTTCTATTTAAGTTAAATGTAGATTTTCCAAATCTAGAAGAGCTTAAGGCCATTATGGATTTAACATTAACTAATAACAAAGTTGAATTTGATGCTGTTCTTGAAGGCGATGAAATATTAAAGATAAGAGAAGCAATTAGAGAAATAAAACTAGCAGAAGCCGTTAAAGAATTTGCATTAAAGCTTATATTAGCAACTCATCCAGAAATTCCAGAAGCTTCAGAGTTTGTTAATAGATATGTAGAAGCAGGGGCAAGTCCAAGAGCTGCACAAGGTATTATTAGTGGAGCAAAAGTAAGAGCAGTTATGGAAGGTAGGTTAAATGTATCATTTGAGGATATTAAGGCTTTAGCTTATCCTGTTTTAAGACATAGAATAATACTAAATTTTGATGCTATAACAGAAGGCTTAACAGAAGAAAGTATTATAGATAAGATACTAGAAGATTTAAAGGTTGTGTAAAAAATGAGTGAAAGGATATTTAATGAGGATTTTTTTAAAAAGCTAAATAAAATAAATATGCATATAAATTTTAAGCTTTCCTCGGGAACACAAGGAGGAAGAAAGTCAAAAGCAAAAGGAGTTTCTGTAGAGTTTTCTGATTATAGAGAATATGCTCCAGGTGATGATTTTAGGCGAATAGATTGGAATGCATATGGTAGATTTGATAAGTTTTTTATAAAGGTTTTTATGGAAGAAAGAGAAGGTGTTTTTAATTTCTTTGTTGATAAAAGTAAATCAATGGACTATGGAAGTGAAAATAAAAAAGATACAGCATTAAAAGTTGTTGCTGCTTTAAGCTATATTGCCTTAAATAATTTAGATAGAGTGAATATAAGCACTATGGATAACGGGGATATACAAAGTATAAAATCAGCAGCTGGAAACAAAGCATTTCAAAGGATATTAAGAGAGTTAGAAAATATTGAATTTGATGGTAAAACAGATATTACGAGCAGTATAAAAAAGAGACCATTAACTCCTAGGGGTGTATCGGTAGTTGTATCTGATTTCTTAAATAATGAAGGATTAAAAGATTTAGAAGATGCTCTTAAGTATTTAGCTTTTAAAAAGCAAGATATAATATTGGTTCAAATATTATCAAATGAGGAAATCGATCCAGAGTTCAATAATGAAATTACATTTATAGATAGTGAGACAGGTGAAAATGTAAAAATGAGTTTAACTCCAAGTTTAATAAAAGAGTATAAAAATACTTTAAAGTCTTATAAAAAGTCTATTGAGGATATTACAAGAAAATATGGTGGTAAATTTATAAGTGTAAATTCATCTATGGAAATAGAAGAAATAATATTAGGTGAGTTTAGCAAGAAAAGAGTATTGTATTAGGAGGATTATGTTATGGGATTCACAAATTTATGGCCCTTATTTTTATTAATAACAATTCCTCTTTTAATAATGCTTTATATATTAAAAAGAAAGTATAAAGAAGAGGTTATATCTTCAACACTTTTGTGGAATGAAGTTTATAAAAATACTAGAGCAAACACTCCATGGGAAAAGCTAAGAAAAAATATTATGTTACTTTTGCAAATAATAATATTACTTTTACTTATTTTAAGTTTAATGAAACCTTTTTTAAACTTTGGAGGTAAGAGTTATAAAAATATTATTTTAGTATTAGATAATACTGCAAGCATGAGTGCTGAATATGGTAATAATACTAGGCTAGATGAAAGTAAAGTCCTTGCTAAGGAGTTTTTACAATCAACAAAGGATGATACTAATACTTTTATAATAAGCTTTGATGGAAGTAGTAACTTACTACAAAATGGAGATTTTAATAAAGAAGTTTCTAATGAAATAATTGAATCAATACCTCAAAGTTATAATACTGGAGATATAAATGATACTTTATCTTTTATAAAAGCAATAGGCCAAGGTATTGAAGAAGAATATGAAGTTATTGCTTTTACAGATAAAGAACTTTCATTAGGCGATGTAAATGGAAAGGTTGTATCATTAGCCAATTCAGGAGTAAATGCATCTGTTGACAATGTATCTCATAAGTTTTTAGAAGATAAAGTAAGAGTTATAGCAACTATAACAAATAGAGGTACAGGGGTTTATGAAGGTGATTTTTCTCTTTATGATGGGGAAGAACTTGCTGCTGTTGAAAGCTTGCAATTACAAGAAGGAGAAAATAAAACATTAACTTTTGACTTGCCTAAAATAAATGGTGAAGTTTTAAAGGGAGAATTATCTAGAAAAGATATGATTCTTGGTGACAACACTTATAACCATGTTGTAGGAAAGAAAAAAGTAAATAAGGTTCTTATAGTTACAGAACAAAATCTATTTTTAGAAAGAGCCTTTGGCAGCATTGAAAATACAGAAGTATATAAGACTAATGATGCATCAAACTTAACAAGTGCAGATGCATATGATTTATATGTATTTGATAATGTTACTCCTGATATAATGCCATCGAAAGGAAGCATACTATTTATTAATCCAGCTTCAAATGAATTCTTTAATGTTGTTTCAGGGGGAGAAGGGGGAGAGGCTAAAGCTGTTATAGGAGAACTTTCAAAGTACTTAGAAGATACAACATTTACTGCTGCTAAGTATAATGCAATAGAAATTCCTTATTACGGAAGAGGCTTCTTAAATATAGATGAAAGTTATATAGGATTTAAAGGAGAAGTTGATGGAAGAAAAATAGCTGCTTTATCTTTTGATCTTCACAATAGTGATTTTGCACTTAAAAAGGAATTTCCTGTATTAATGTATGAGCTTGGAGAAAATTTAATATCAAGTGGAATGGTATATAAAAGTAACTTTAAAGCTGGAGAAAAGATAATAGCTAAAGGCGTGTCATTAGATAATAATATTACTTTAACATATCCAAGTGGAAATACATTAGAAATAAAATCAGGTGATGAAATAAAAGAAGATAGTGAACTTGGGATTTATAAGCTAAATGTCTTAGAAGAAAAAGAATTATTTTCAGTTAACTTTCCATCAGAAAAGGAAAGTAACACTAATATAAACAATATTGGTGAAAGTGAAAATATAAGTGATGCAAAAGCTGATTTAAAACGAGGTTTAAATATTTCTCCATTACTTATAATATTAGCTATTTCAGTAGTAGCTTTCGAGTGGATTATGTATAAGAGAGGAAATTAGGAGGCAAAGAAGAGATGAAGATAGAAATAGGAAATTTGTACTTTTTAATATTGATTCCAATTATTTTTGCCTTTATGTATTATAGCTTTAAAAAATATAAACCATGGAGTAAAAATGAAATTGCAATATTTATAAGTAGAATAGTGATTTTTACACTTTTAATATTTGCATTTGGAAATATAACTATAAATTTAAAGGGAAGAAATATATCAACTGTATTTTTACTAGATGTATCAGAAAGTACAAGTGACTTTGAAGAATCAGGGAAGGATTTTATATCTACAGCTATAGAGTCAATGCCTAAAGGAAATAAAGCTGGAGTAGTTTTATTTGGAGATGATTCAAAAATTGATAAAGTGTTAAATAAGAAAAAAGAATATAAATCTATAGACGAAAAGCCAGTTGTAACAGCAACAAATATTCAAGAAGCAGTAGAAAGTGCTTTAGGATTATTTGAAAGAGGTGGCTCTAAAAGAATAGTTTTAATAACTGATGGAGAAGAAAATCAAGGCGATATATTAAAATCTATACCGTTAATTAATGAACAAAAAATAGATTTTAAAATTTATAAGATTACTGGAGAAAAGGGAGAAGAAATTTACGTTGATAATGTTAAAGTACCAGATAATATATCAGTAGGCGAGGAGTTTTCAGTTTCTATTGATATAAAATCAAATTATGCAACAAAGGCTAAGCTAACATTATTTTCAGGAAGAAATAAAGTAGGAGAACAGCAGGTACAAATACAAAAAGGAAAGAATTTTTTTGTATTTAAAGATAAGCAAAGTTCTGGTGGATTTAAAGGATATAGAGTTTTAATAGAAGCAGATGGAGACACAAACAAAGTTAATAATGAATTTAGTACTTTTACAAACGTAATGGATAAGCCTAATATTCTTCTTATTAATGGAGTTAAAGGTGATTCTGAAGCTTTAGAAGGAATATTATCAAATTCAGGTGCTAATATTAAGAAAATAGCTCCAAGTGGATCACCAAGTACTTTAAATGAATTATTGGAATACAAATCAATAGTTTTAAATGATGTCCATAGAGATGATTTGAGCAATGGCTTTATGGATAATATAGAAGCTTATGTAAAAGACTATGGTGGTGGATTAATAACCTTTGGTGGTGAAGATTCTTATGCTCTTGGAGGATATAAAGATACTTCACTTGAAAAAGTATTGCCTGTTTATATGGATAAGAGAGGAAAAAATGAAGTTCCTGCAATAAGTATCAATTTAATAATAGATAAATCAGGTAGTATGAGTGCTGAAGGTGGTGGAGTTAGTAAATTAACTTTAGCTAAGGAAGCTGCAATGAAGGCATTAGAAAACTTAAGAGAAGTAGATGAGATATCAGTAATAGCATTTGATGATACTTATGATGAGGTTGTGCCTCTGCAGAAGGTTGGCGATAAAGAAGCTATAAAGGAACTTATATCTGGAATTCAAATAAGAGGAGGAACATCAATTTATCCAGCACTTGAACAAGGTTATAATATGCAAATGCAAAGTAGTGCAAAGATAAAGCACACAATATTATTAACTGATGGTCAAGATGGATATGGATTTGATAATTATGCTAATCTTCTTCAAAACTTTAATGATAATAATATTACTTTATCAACAGTTGCAGTTGGTGAAGGTGCTAATGCTGATCTTCTGAATCAGCTTGCTTCAATAGGAAAAGGAAGAAGTTATTATACAGATATATATACTGATATTCCTAGAATATTTGCAAAGGAAGTTCTTTTATCAGCAGGGACATATATAATAAATGAAGAATTTACCCCTAAGATATTAAGTAACCATGAAATATTAGCAGGAGTTAAAACATCAGATGGAATTCCAAGTTTACTTGGATATATAGGAACCTCTATAAAAGAAAATGCAGTTGAAATATTAAGCTCTAATCATGATGAGCCAATACTTGCAGCTATGCAATATGGAATAGGAAAAACAGTAAGCTTTACATCAGACGTTAGTGGTGAGTGGAGTAAAAACTATTTAGCTTGGGAGTATGGCCCACAGCTTATAAAAAATATGGTTTACTTTACTATTCCAAAGTATGGAGAAGAAGGAAAACTTAATATTAGCCAAGAAGGAAATGAAGCAAAAGTAGAATTTTATAATGATAAGATATCTAAAGATGCAAAGGTTAAAGGGATATACAATGGTGAAAATGGCGAAGAAGGGGAATTCGAATTAAGTCAAGTTGAGCCAGGAAAATTTGAAGCTAATATTCCACTAGACTCATTAGGATTTTATAATTTTAGTATAAGAGAAGAGGAAAGTGGAGAGGTAAAAAATAATTATAAAGGAGCATTTGCTCTTCAATATTCAGATGAATATAAATTTAATACTAATGGAGAAAAGTTAGATGTAGTAGTTAAAGAAACAAAGGGAAGTTTTATAAACAAGCCAGAAGAAGTTTTTGAAGGAAAGCTTCAAAGAGAATATAAAAAGATAAATTTAACAACTCCATTAATAGTAATAAGTATTTTATTATTTATGCTTGATATAGCTTATAGAAGATTAAATATAGATTTAGTTAGATTTTTTAAGAAGAGAAAAGATAAAGTTAAAAAAGAAAAAGTAGCTAAAAATACTAATTCTATAAAAAATAATGAGATTAATATAAAAGAAGAAAAGAAAATTATTAAAGAAAATACTATATCATCAGAAAATAGTAAGTCAAAAAATAAGGTTAATGTTAGAATGAATGTTGAAGCTTTGGAGCAAGATTCAACTAAGGAAAATGAAAGTAAAGATAAAAAAGATAAAGAAAAAGATAATAAAAAATCAAAGAAAAAGTTAGATAAAGAAGCTCCAAAGAAAGAATCGTTAGATACAAGTGCTCTTCTTAAGAAAAAGAGCGATAGAAAGAAGATATAGTTATAAAGGATATATGATTTTTGTATTTAAATCATATATCCATTATTTTTTTACTAGTAACTATAAAAGAATTAGAAAGTCATCTTTATTATTTTAAGATATATTAATTAAATAGTTTTACAAATAAAAAATAATATATTTTTTTATATTGTTGATAATATTAAAGAAAAGTTTAAAATTTTTACGTTATTGAATTTGCTATTTTGTTATGATAGTATTTTTTCTTGTATGTAAAAAAAGGAGAGAGGATAATGGATAAAAAGAAGATAATATCAAATACAATAATATTTATATTTATTATTTCCTTTATTAGTCTTTTTAAGGTTATGTTTGGGCAAGAAAATACTTTAGTTGGAGTTACAGTAATAACTGCAGCACTAACTTTGATGGAAAGAGATTTAACTATAGCACCATTTAAAAATTTTATTAAAGTATTACTTGTAAATTTATTTAGTTTACTTTTTTCAGTTTTAGCAATTCAAAATATATGGATTGGAATATTTATAAATTTTATAGCACTATTTATAATTGGATATTTATTTAGCTATAATTTAAAAAAATCTATTGTTGTTCCATTTGGACTTCAATATTTCTTTATGTTGTTTTATCCAGCCTACGGAGAAGTTTTATTTAATAGATTTTTATCATTGATTTTTGGGGCTGTATTCGTAATGATTGTACAGTTTGTAGTAAATAGGGATAGAATATTTACTACTGGTGGGAAAATATTAGATGGAATTAGTGGAATGACTTTATCTAAAATTACACTAATAAAAGAAAATAAAAATTTTCAAGAAGAAAATATTAAAATAGGTGAATCTATAAATTCCTTAAAAAGAATAATATATGATAAGAGAGTTCAGGATTACTATTTAACTAATGATGCCAGTATATCAACTGATATTTTGTGGGCTTTAGAGCGTATAAATATATTATTAGATTCAATAAATAATTTAACTAATAAGGAAATATACGGTTCACTATTAGATGATATTTATAGGGAAGTTGAAATTATAAAAAATAGAGATTTTACTTCAAGCAATATAAATATATTTAAAAATAAAATGTATGATAAAGAAATAGATAATTATTATGTAGAAGAGTTCACTAATTTAATTAGATGTCTAAATGATGAATTTGAGCATATTAGTGATTTAAATAGAAGAGAAAAGGATTCTATAAAAAGAGATTATGAAATTCCACATCATTTTCATAATATATATATTCACAAAAAGAACTTTAATATAGATTCTGCAAAAGTAAGATATTCAATAAGACTTGGAATAATTGGTTCAATAACAGTATTTTTAACACAATATTTTAATTTGTCAGAAGGGCGATGGATGGCATTTACAATTTTTTCGCTAATTCAACCTTATTCAGAAATATCAAAAACAAGAATTAAGGAAAGAGTTGAAGGTACTTTAATTGGAGTAGTAATTGTATTAATTGCTTTTAGTTTAATAAAAAATCAGGCAGCAAGAGGAGCTATATTGCTAGTAGTAGGATATTTAAACCCATTTGCAAATGGATATAGAAATACTATTGTTCTTGTTACTATATCTGCAATTGCATCTGCTGCTATTACAGGCGGTACAATTAAGCTTGCTTTATATAGAATAATATTTGTAATTGTTGGAGCAGTATTAACAATATTTGCAGATAAATATATTCTTCCATATAAAATTAAAGATGCTAATAAATATTTAGTTGAAACCTATGATTCAATAATAAAGCAAATGATAGAAGATTTATCAAAAGTTCATAGTGATTATAGTATAAGAAACTTATACTTAATAACTGGATTTATAGAAGATAAAATGAAAATCACTATGTTCCAAAAGGAATTTCTAGGAGCCAAGGAGTTTCTTGAAAATAGAAAAATGTTTGTAAATAATATATATGATTGTTATATAAATATGAGTAATGGGAATGAACTTGATTATAATAAGCTAATTAATGGATTTAAGCTTCAGTAGATGTAGTAAAAGTATTAATGAAAATAAACACAAATAAAAGAAGCAAGATTACTCTTGATTCGTAGTAATATAGTAAAAACATTAGTGAAATAAACACCTTGTATAATTAGTAGGCTAATTAGAAGGTGTTTATTTTTATAGAATATTTTAATTAAATAGTATATTAACTTTAAAATAGTTGTAGCAAAATGAATTATAGTGAAATACTTATATAGTAACAATAATTTAATAGGAGAAAACCATATGCAAATGATGGATATGCTTTTTAGGGGCCTTATGGGAGGCGGAATGCCTAATATGGGTGGAGGCGGAAATCCACTAGGCGGATTAGGTGGAGGAGGAAACCCACTTATTAATATGCTATTAGGTTCTATGATGGGTGGACCTATGGGTGGACAAAATCAAATGAACGGTGCCAATAATAATCCTTTATCTATGTTAATGAATGGAATGGGAGGAATGAATGGAGCAGGTAATGGAATGAATGGTCAGGGAAATGGTATGAACCAATTGTTAAGTATGCTTATGGGCGGAAATGGTATGAATATGCCAAATCAAAATGGAGGAAATACTAACAATAGAGGAAATGCTGGTTCTCAAAATCCTAATGCAAATAATCCCTTATCAATGCTCATGAATGGATTAGGCGGTATGAATTCTGCAGGAGCAGGAAATCAGCAAAGAAGTTCAGGTAATGGTAGCGTAGATATGAACCAGTTAATGAGTATGTTAATGGGTGGAGGCAGTCAAAATAATCCTACTTCAAATAATAATGCTAATAATATGAATAATAATGGAAACCAACAAATGGATCCATTAGCTATGCTTTTTAATGCTATGAATGGTGGCGGTATGAATAATAATGTTAATTCAAATTCAAATAATGGTAGAAGACGTTCTTCACATAGTAAACACCATAGAAGTAGAAGATAATTTAATATTTAAGCATTAAAGTAAGTATTAGCTCAACTGAGTTAATACTTATTTTAAATTACTTAACATAATATAAAAGTTTATAAAAGAAATATTTTACATGGAAAAATTAAAAGACTTTATAATTCTTAAGAAAGATGGTATTCTATATAATCGAGAATAAATTTATAGGAGATTAGTAGAGTTATGGCAAGAAATATGACAAAAGATATGACGACTGGAAATCCAGTTAAATTAATACTATTATTTTCAATACCACTACTTATAGGAAATATATTTCAGCAGTTTTATAGCATGGTGGATACTATCATAGTTGGTAGATTTATAGGTGTAGATGCACTAGCAGCAGTTGGATCTACAGGTTCTATGTCATTTTTAATAAATGGTTTTGTTGTTGGCTTAACAAGTGGATTTGCTGTTTTAGTATCTCAAAAGTTTGGAGCTAAAGATGAAGAAGGCTTGAAAAAAGCAGTGGCAAGTGCATTAGTATTATCTGTAATAGCAACTATTATAATTACTTTAGTAAGTGTTGTACTAGCAAAACCTTTGCTTCATTTAATGAATACTCCAGAGAATATAATAGATGATGCAAATTCATACATAATAATAATTTATGGAGGAACTATAGCTACAGTAGTTTACAATATTATAGCAGGTATATTAAGAGCTTTAGGAGATAGTAAAACTCCATTGTACTTTTTAATAGTTGCTTCTATATTAAATATAGTTCTAGACATAGTATTTATAGTTAACTTTTCAATGGGAGTAGCTGGAGCAGCGTGGGCAACAATTATTTCTCAAGGAGTTTCTGGATTACTATGTATAATTTATACATACAAAAAATATAAGATTTTAAGATTAAAAAAGGAAGATTTTAAAGTTAAGAGTAGGGTTTATAAAAAACATTTAAAAATTGGAATTCCTATGGCTCTACAATTTTCTATAACAGCTATTGGTATTATGACAGTTCAAGGAGCTTTAAATGTCTTTGGTTCTTCAGCTATTGCAGCTTATACAGCAGCATCAAAGGTATTACAAATAGTAATGCAACCAGCTATAACTTTTGGTGTTACTATGGCAACATATTGTGGACAAAACCTAGGAGCTAAGAACTATGCACGTATAAAACAAGGTGTAAAAAAATGTACTGAGATATCTGTAATTACAAGTATTATTGCAGGTATAATATTAGTATTTGGAGGTAAATTCTTTGTAGGATTATTCATTGAAAATCCAGATGCAAGTATTTTAGCATATGCTCAAGAATGTCTTAATTATTCTGCTATATTCTTTATACCATTAGGGCTAATATTTATATATAGAAATGCACTTCAAGGTATGGGGGAATCCTTTGTTCCAATGATGGCAGGGGCTTTCGAGCTTATAGCAAGAGCAGTGGTTGCTTTTGCATTACCTAGTTTTATAGGATATACAGGAATATGTTTAGCTGACCCAGTTGCATGGCTTTCAGCATCAATTCCACTTGGAATTTATTACTTTAAAAAAATGAAATCTATTGAAAATACAAAAATAGCATAGATTTTTAAACTTAATATTGGCTAGGTTTATTATGGGACTCTATGAGTCCTATTTTTTATTGACACTAAATTAAAGAAAAGACAAACAAGGAAGAAAAGAAAATGAGCGAAAATATAAAAATACCAGCTGTAATCCCTATTGTTTTATATAATGGAGAAGAAAAATGGGAAGTTCCAAAAGAGTTTAGAAAAATGATTTACAATGAAGAACTTTTTGGAAGTAATATTTTGAATTTTACTTATGATGTTTTTGATATAAGTAATGATGAAAAGTTTAATAAGGAAAATCTTGTAATAAGTCAAAATGTTACATCTGCAATATTTTTATTAGATCAAAAGGTAGATGCTTTAGAATTTTTGGAAAGAATAAAAGTTATAGCGTTATATTTTAACTCACTTTCAGAAACTGAAATTAAAGCAATTAAGAATTGGATTAAGAATACCGTAGTTAAAGAGTTAGCAGATTCAGCTATAAAGATATTAGAAGCGGATAAAATGGAGGTTGAGCTTATGGTTGCAAGAAATGCTTTTATATTAGAAGATATGAAAGACAAGGCAAAAGAAGAGGGAAAAGCAGAAGGAAGAGCAGAAGGAAGAGCAGAAGGAAGAGCAGAGGGAAGAGAAGAGGCAAGAAAAGAGTTAGCTATAAAATTACTTGATATATTAGATGATGAAATTATTTCAGAAAAGACAGGATTAGATATTGAAACAGTTAAGGAGTTAAGAAAATTAAATCATTAATTTAAATAGTAAGTGGGATATAAAGCACCCACAAGCACCCTAAGATTCATAAACTTTTAAATTGCATAGAAAAGTAGTTATTTTTGTTTTAAACAAAAATAACTACTTTTTACTATTTTAAGTTATTTTCACATGAATTATCAATTATACATTTTTAATTCTTAATTGTGCGATAGCACCTAAAATCCTCTTTTCTTTGCTTCAACTCCACTTTCATTAAGAGCAGGTTCTTCAACTGTAAAATTATATGAACTATTTGCTTGTTGATTTTGAGTTTTTGTCCCATTTCTTAGTACATTTTCTTTTGAATGAGTTCTTTTGTTATCATTTTTCATAAATTTTCCCTCCTAAAATAATATTACCTTTATAGTATTAGGAGATTAATAAAAATTATTAGTTCATTAAGGTAAGAAGAAATAAATTTAATATTATCCATATTTTGATTTCTAAAGGGTATCACGTTTTGTTATATCCTTTTAAAGTATTGAATTTACTGCTTTTGAGGGCTTATTAAGTAGTTTTTTTATCTATTATTTAAATATGCAAAAAGCGATAAGTTTTAAAATTTTTAAATAAAAAATTAACTTAAGTAATGATATATATTAAATTATGTACTTTATTATAATTAGAAGATATAACCATTATTTAAGATAGTAATATAGCATTAAGAATTTTGATTGAGCCAGTGAAGTGAGTTATAAAAATTTAGTCATCTTATATATCTTAAATTTAGAATTATGTTAGAAATTATATAAAAATCGGAAAGTTAATACATATCATTAATTTTAATTCCAATTTACAAAAAATAAATGATTTAATTGATTTAAAATGTTATAATCATTAGACGTAACGTTAATATTGATATGTAGGGGATTAATACGAAGATTTCAAGTATCAATTGTCAATTTTAAAAAAGTGGGTGTTTAAATGTCAAATAACAGATTTTTACCAATCAGTAAAGAAGATATGCAAGAACGTGGATGGGAACAATGTGATTTCATTATAGTAACAGGGGATGCCTATATAGATCATCATAGTTTTGGAACAGCAATTATTTCAAGAGTATTAGAAGATGCAGGATATAAAGTTGGTATAATCCCACAGCCAGATTGGCATAGTACAGACGATTTTATGAAGCTTGGAAGACCAAGGCTTGCTTTCCTAGTTAATGGTGGGAATATGGATCCTATGGTTAACCATTATACTGTAAGCAAGAGAAGAAGGGAAAAAGATCTTTATACTCCTGGTGGGAAAATGGGAGCAAGACCAGATAGAGCTACAATAGTTTATTGTAATAAAATAAGAGAAGCTTATAAAAATATAAATATTGTTATAGGTGGACTTGAAGCAAGTTTAAGAAGACTAGCTCACTATGATTATTGGGATAATAATGTAAGAAATTCAATACTTATAGATAGTGGAGCAGATCTTATAACATATGGAATGAGTGAAAAGCAAATTGTAGAAGTTGCAAATGCTTTAAATGATGGATTTGAAGCAAAATACATAAGGCATATAAATGGAACTACATATACTATAGATTCATTAGATGAAATTTATGGTGATTATAAGTTATTACCTTCAAGAGAAGAAGTTACAAAAGATAAAATGAAATATGCAGAGGCTTTTAAAATACAATATGAAGAACAAGATCCTGTAAGAGGGAAAGTACTTGTACAAAAGCATGGAGATAGATATGTAGTTTGTAATACTCCAGAAATGCCTCTTACAAGAGAAGAATTAGACAAAGTTTATGCACTTCCATACACTAAAGAATGTCATCCTATATATGATGAATTTGGCGGAATTGCAGCTTTAGAAGAAGTTAAGTTTAGTATAGTAAGCTCAAGAGGATGTTTTGGTAACTGTTCATTTTGTGCAATTACTTTCCATCAAGGAAGAGCTGTTCAAAGTAGAAGTGAAGCGTCTATATTAGATGAAGCTGTTGAAATAACTAATCTTAAAGATTTTAAAGGATATATACATGATGTTGGAGGCCCAACTGCAAACTTTAGAAAGCCAGCTTGTAAAACACAGCTTACTATAGGTGCATGTAAGAGTAAACAATGTTTAACTCCAAAGCCATGTAAAAACTTAATAGTAGATCATAGTGAATTCTTAGGATTACTTAGAAAGATAAGAAAACTTCCTAAAGTAAAGAAGGCATTTGTTCGTTCAGGATTAAGATATGACTACATAATGGCAGATAAAGATGATACTTTCTTTAGAGAACTTGTTGAACACCATGTTAGTGGACAATTAAAAGTTGCTCCAGAACACGTTGCAGCTAATACTTTAAAATATATGGGTAAGCCTTCCGGTGATACTTATGATAGATTTAGAGAAAAGTTCTTTAAGATTAATAAGCAATTAGGTAAAGAACAATATTTAATTCCATACCTAATGTCAAGTCATCCAGGTAGTGGATTAAATGAAGCTATAGAATTAGCTGAATATTTAAGAGATACAAAATATCAGCCAGAGCAAGTTCAAGATTTCTATCCAACACCAGGAACATTATCAACTGCTATGTTCTATACAGGAGTAGATCCTATAACTGGTGTAGAGGTTTATATTCCAAAGACAAGAGAAGAAAAAGCTATGCAAAGAGCACTTCT
Source organism: Clostridium sp. D46t1_190503_E9 (assembly GCF_015555225.1). NCBI lineage: Bacteria > Bacillati > Bacillota > Clostridia > Eubacteriales > Clostridiaceae > Clostridium > Clostridium sp. D46t1_190503_E9. Next base: position 75,591 of record NZ_JADNKB010000003.1, on the reverse strand, counting down.
TCAATTTAAAAATCCTAAGAACTATAACTTAGTTCATGATGCTTTAGTTAAAGCAGGAAGAGAAGACTTAATAGGAAATGGTCCTAAATGCTTAATAAAATCAAAAGCTGATAGATATATGGCTAAGATGAAAAAGGAAGAAGCAATAGCAAGGGGAAGTTCTAATAGAGGTAAACAAGGCTCTAAGTCAAAATCTTCTTCAAAGTCATCTTCAAAAATGAATAGTAAATCAAATTCAAAGTCTACAAATAACAAAGGTGCGGCAAAAGAAAAATTTGGGGATTTTAAAGGTAAGGGATCAAAGTCAAGAAATAGCAAGAGTAATAGTAGAAAAGGTAGATAAAATTAAACTACTATAATAATCCTATAGCCAAAGGGGAATAAGGAAATGAAAAAGAGTTTTAGGATAGATGAATTCATATTAAAATATCCACAGGTAGAAGAGATAATAAAAGAAAATAATATAGACATCGAAGTTTTAAAAGATATTTATAATGATTTCGTAGATTATGAAGTTTCTTATGAGAATCAAGCAGACTTTATATCTAATATTTTACGTTCTCAGCCAATGATTCATTCAGTTAAATCAAGGATAAAAGATCCAGATAGATTAATTGAAAAAATCATAAGAAAAACTGAAGATAGAAAATTAAAATATGGCGAAGACTTTCAATTTACTTTAGATAATTATAAAAATGAAATAAATGATTTAATTGGAATTAGAGTTATACATATATTTAAAGATCAGTGGCAGGATATTCATGAATTTATCACTAAGACTTGGAAGGTTATAGAGGTTACTGCAAATGTTAGAGAAGGAGACAATACTAAAAAGTTTGAAGAACTAGATATTGAGGTTAGATCAAGAATATCAGGATATAGATCAGTTCACTACTTAGTAGAATTTTATCCAACTAACGAAAAAGTTATAGCTGAAATTCAAGTTAGAACAATATTTGAAGAAGGTTATGGTGAAATAGATCATAGACTTAGATATTCTCATGTAGAAATACCAGAAATACTAAAGTCAAATCTTCTTTTATTTAACAGAATTGTAGGTAGTGCTGATGAAATGGCTTCTTTAATAAATGATTTAAGCAAAGAATGGTTTAATAAAGAAGAAGAATATTTAAGAGTAATAAAAGAGCAAAAAGAAGAGATAGAAAAATTAAGAAGTTTAAAATAAAGTCATAAGGAAGTAGGTGTTAAATATGAATCAAGATATAGGCTGGAAACAAAGATTTTCAAATTTTAAAAAGGCAGCAGCTCAATTAAGCGAGTTTATAGAAAAAGGTGACCTTAATAAATTTGAAGTACAAGGATTAATTCAATGTTTTTAATATACTTTTGAATTAGCATGGAAAACAATGAAGGATTATCTAGAATTTGAAGGATATGAAGTCAAAAGTCCACGATCAACAATTCAAATAGCTTTTAAAACACAGTTAATTATAGAAGGACATATATGGATTGATGCATTAGAAAAAAGAAATTTAATGGCACATACTTATGATGAAGAAGTTGCTAAGCAAGCAGAAGAATTAATAAAATCAGCATATTATCCTATAATAAAAGAATTATTAGAAAAGTTAGAGGAATAATTATGGAGTTTTGATTAAAAGAATTTGATTTAAATTATATAAGAGAAAAGCTTAGTAAATTTAATGAAATTGAAAAAACAATTATTTTTGGCTCTAGGGCTAAGGGAAATTACAAGTCAGGATCAGATATAAATTTAGCTATTATAGGAGAAAATATTAATTTTGATACTGTTTCAAGATTACATTCCTTATTAGAAGATCAAGGTCCATTACCATATTTATTTGATATAGTAGATTATACACATTTAAATGATGATGAGCTAAAAGCAAATATTGATAGATCAGGCAAAGTTATTTATATAAAGAATAGTTAATTTAAATTAATTCTATAAATATGTTTTTATTTTTAAAAGCACCTTGAGAAGCCAAGGTGCTTCTTTTATCTTAGGATATTAGCAGAAGATATTTATCTTTTGGTGATACTACTTTCTTTAAAAATCCTTTAAGTATTTTTCACCTTAATTTTTTCATTCTTTTATTTTTTCATTCTTTCACCATTTTGTTTCGCAAAATATTACAGATTATATATTGACTAAACATAGATAATAATCTATATTTAAATATGTTGTATATAGATAATCATCTATATACTTTATAAACTATATATAGACAACTATCTATGTAAGGAGGGTGTTATGATTAAAAACTATGAGAAGAATATAAAGATATTTAAAGCACTAGGTGAAATAAATAGAGTAAAAATAGTAGATATGCTATCTACAGGAGAAAAATGTGCTTGTATAATATTAGAAAGTTTTCATTTTACCCAACCAACATTATCACATCATATGAAAGTATTGATGGATTGTGGGATAGTAAAATGCAGAAAAGAAGGTACATGGATGTATTATAGTTTGGATATAGAATCATGTGATGAAGTTATGAGATTTTTAAATAGTATTTTAACTGATAATCAAAAATGTATATGTAGTTCAAAGTGTATGGATAAATGTGAATAACTTTGAAAATGGAGAAAAATATGAAAAAAGTTGATTTAACTAAGGGTAATGTGTTAAAGGTATTAATTACTTTAGCAATACCTATAATAGGAAGTTCTCTATTACAATTTACTTATAACTTAATAGATATGTTATGGGTAGGGGGACTTGGTAGTGATGCAGTAGCAAGTATAGGATCCTCTAGCTTTTTTATTGGACTTGGATATTCAATTAATGCTTTTGTTGTAATAGGGACAGGAATAAAAGTTGCACATTCTATAGGAAAAAAAGATAATAAAGCAGTAGAAGAGTATATATCTAATGGAGTAATATTAAATGGAATTGTTAGTTTAATATATTGTTTAGTATTGATCTTTTTTGGAAAGAACTTTATACAGTTTTTAAATTTAGGTAATACTATAGTTGAGAAAGAAGCGTATATTTATTTAGCTATAAGTTCGCCAATGCTTTTCTTTTCCTTCTTTAATACTTTATTTATCAGAATTTTTAATAGTTTTGGTGTTAACAAAAGTGCTCTTAATATAAGTGCAATTGGAGTAGTTATAAATATGATCCTAGATCCTTTATTTATATACGGAGCAAAGTTAGGTGTTACAGGTGCTGCACTTGGAACTTTAATAGCAAATGGTATAATGTTTTTATTATTTATAGTGAAGGCAAGGAGTTTATTTAGTATTAATTTAAAAAATGGATTAGATTATAGTAAGATTAAAGAAATAACTGTTTTAGGACTTCCTATGTCTTTTCAAAGAGTATTATTTACTTTAGTAAATATAATTTTAGCTAGAATAATAGGGGGATTTGGTTCAGATGCAATAGCAGCTCAAAAAATAGGTCTACAAATAGAATCTATAGTTTATATGGTTGTAGGTGGATTAAATGGAGCTATTGCTGGTTTTGTTGGCCAAAATTATGGAGCTAAAAGGTATGATAGAATAAATGAAGGTTATAATACAGCAGTAGGAATAGGAATTATTTATGCTTTATTTGTAAGTGTAATATTTATATTTGTTCCGGAAGTATTAGTAAAGATATTTATTAGAGAAAATAATACTATTGTAATTGCAAGTGATTATTTAAGAATAATAGGATTTTCACAAATATTTGCAAGCATAGAAATGATATCTAACGGTGTATTTACAGGGCTTGGAGTGCCTAAAATACCAGCGCTTATAAGTATAATTTTTACTATACTTAGAATTCCACTAGCATTAGTTCTTACAAGATATATAGGAGTAAGTGGAATCTGGTGGGGAATATCGATATCAAGTATTTTAAAAGGGACTACAGCTTATTCGATTTATAAATTTAAGATATGGAAGGAGTATCAAGATGTTAGATGTGATTAAATCACTTGAATATAAAAATAAATTATTAAGAGGAAATTTTGGAATTGAGCGTGAAACATTAAGAGTAAATGAAAATGGTGAGTTAGCTTTAACTAAACATCCAGAAGTGTTTGAATGTAAGATAAGCCATCCGTATATAACTACTGATTTTTCTGAAAGTCAAATTGAACTTATAACACCAACTTTAAATACTTTAGAAGAGGTTCATAGTTTTTTAAATTCTCTTTATGATATTACAGCATTAGAGCTTAAGGATGAATATCTTTGGCCACAATCTATGCCATGTGATATTCCAGAGGATGATTTAATTCCTGTTGCAGATTATGGTAAGTGTGATACTGGCAAGGGAGCAAGTGATTATAGAAAAAAACTTTTGAAAAAGTATGGTGGGAAAAAACAATTAATATCTGGAATACATTATAATTTTTCTTTTAATGAAGAATTAATAAAAGATTTATATAGAGTTCTTGGAAAAGAAGAAAGTTACAGAGACTTTAGAGATAATATATATTTAAAAGTAGTTAGAAATTATTTAAGATACAGATGGTTACTTATATATCTTTTAGGTGGAACTACTATTATGCATAAGACTTTTGGTGATAAATGTGTAGTAGATTTAAATAAGATATCAAATGATAGTTTTACTAATGATGGAGCCATATCTTATAGAAATAGTGAATGCGGATATAAGAATCCTATAGATTTACATCCAGAATATACTTCGGTTAAGGATTACGTTTCAAGCGTATATAGATTTATAGATGATAAACTTATAGATAGTCATAAAGAGTTATATACACAAATAAGGCTAAAAGCAATAGATAACACTAGATTTTTAGATTCATTATTAGATGATGGAATAAATTATCTTGAAATAAGAAGCATAGATATAAATCCATTTAATAAAGCTGGTATATCACTAGATGATTTAAACTTTATAAATATATTTACTATATACTTACTTATTAAAGAAGAAAGTGATTATAAGAATTGGCAAGAAGAAGCTCAAAATAATCAAAATATAATTTCTATGTATGGACAAATGGATGTAACTTTATATAAAGATGGAAAAACTATATCTAAAAATGATTGGGCTATGCAAATATTAAATGAAATTAAAGATATGAATGATGAGCTATGTTTAGGAAAAGAAGAAATAATAAATAATATGATGGAAAAGATATTAAATCCTAAATTAACTTATGCTTATAGAATTTCTGAAATGGTAAAAGAAGAAGGATTTATAGAAAGTCATTTAAAACTAGCTAAAACATATCGTGAAGATGCTTATAAAAATAGATTTAAGTTAGAAGGATTTGAAGATTTAGAGCTTTCAACTCAAATATTAATGAAGGAAGCTATGAAAAGAGGAATTAAAGTTGATGTAATAGATAGAAGTGAAAACTTTATTTCATTAAAGAAAGGCGACCATATTGAATATGTAAAGCAAGCAACTAAAACTTCTAAAGACAGCTATATAACAGTTTTAATGATGGAAAATAAAGTTGTTACAAAGGAAATTTTAAATAAAAATAATATAAAAGTTCCGAGTGGGTTTGAGTTCTTTTCCTTAGAAAAGGCTTTTGAAAATATTAATAAATTTATTGATAAACCTATAGTAGTAAAGCCAAAGTCAACTAACTTTGGAATTGGTATATCAATATTTAAAGATGGAGCTAAGGAAGATGATCTTAAAGAGGCTTTTGAAATTGCTTTTGCAAATGACAATACAGTTTTAGTAGAAGAGTTTATTAAAGGAAAAGAGTATAGATTTTTAGTAATAGGAGATAAAGTGCCTGGAATTCTTCATAGAGTGCCAGCAAATGTTATTGGAAATGGCATTAGTACAATTAAAGAACTTGTTGAAGAAAAAAATAAAAGTTCCTTAAGAGGAAAGGGCTATAAAACTCCGTTAGAAAAAATAAATTTAGATGATCATGCTAAGTTATTTTTAAAACAAGAAGGTAAGGACTTTGATTATATTCCTAATGAATATGAAATTGTCTATCTAAGAGAAAACTCTAATATTAGTACAGGTGGAGATAGTATAGATTATACAGATTTAATACCTAAAAAGTTTAAAGATATAGCTGTAGAATCAGCAAAGTCAGTTGGTGCTAATATCTGTGGTGTTGATATGATGATAGAAGATTATAATGATGAAAATTCAAGTTATGCAATAATTGAACTTAACTTTAATCCTGCTATTCATATACATTCATATCCTTATAAAGGAGAAGAAAGAGAAATTGCAAAGGAAATACTAGATATTCTTGAATTATTAAATAAATAGATATTAATAAAAGGAACTTTTCTTAACTTAATTGTTATAGAGAAGTTCTTTTATTTATTTTATTATAAGGTATGAAGGTATAAAATATTTTTAATATCACTAGGTTCTATATTATTATTAAGCCTTTATTAAAATTTTATATAAATTTATAAAATAGAAATCTATGTTTATAATAAATTAATTAATATTTTATTATGTAAATGTTATAATATTATTAAAATATTATATGAGGTGAAATATTAACATGCTAAAGTATGAGCAAATAGCATTAGATTTACAAGATAAGATATTAAGTGGTAAGTATAAAGAAAATGAACAATTGCCTTTAGAAAAAGAAATGTGTGAATATTATAATGTAAGTAGAATAACTGTAAAGAAGGCTGTAGATAAACTTGTTATGAGTGGATTGGTTATTAAAAGAAGAGGTGCAGGAACATTTGTAAAAAGTGTTGATAATGAAAATGTAAACGAAATAAGTAAATCAAGGCAATTTGCAGGATTTACTAATACATCTTTATGTAAAAAAGTTACTTCTAAAGTACTTGAGTTTAAAGTTGTAAATCCATCAGAAGAAATAGCAAAAAAGTTAAAAGTAAATCAATCTGATTTCGTATACTACATTTGTCGTGTAAGATATGCAGATAATGAACCTTATGTTATTGAATATACATATATGCCAATAGATATAATAATTGGACTTAAAATGGGAATTTTAGAAAAGTCGATATATGAATACATAGAAAAAGAACTTAAGTTAAAAATAAAGAGTGCCCATAGAACTATAAGGGCTTTATTGCCAACAGAACTTGAACAAAAATATTTAGAAGCAAGTAAATATACACCATTATTAGAAGTTGAACAAATTGCATTTCTAGATAACGGACAACCTTTTGAATATTCAAAATCACGTCATAGAAATGATAAATTTGAATTTAAAAGTATAAGCGTTAGATAGAAAGTAAATAAAATAGTTGAATTTAAAGTGTAATCGTAGTTTGCAGATTGCACTTTTTTTGATTTTAAAACTTATCAAGAAAAAAAGTATAAAAATATTTTTGTAAAAGGATATACTTTTACTTTACAAAAGATATATCTTTATGTATAATAAGTATTGTAATAGATTTCATAAAGTAATTATAAATTTTAGGGAGATGAGATTGTATGTCAAAATTTAATGAATTTATTGAGAAGTACATGTTACCTTTTGCAGGCAAACTTAGTACAAGCCGTATCTTGACAGTTTTACGTGATGCATTTATGCTAAGTTTTCCTCTAACAATAGTAGGGTCATTTGCAGTTGTTTTAGTAAATTTACCTTACTTAGATAAATTAATTGGTGAAGAGGGAAAAACTGCACTAGGTAATATACTAAATATATTACCATCAGCAACTATGAGTATAGCTACATTATTTGTAGTATTAGGTATAGGGTATTATTTGGCTAAGAGTTATGATGTTGATGCCATATTCCCAGCAGCTATATCTGTAGCAGCATTCCTTGTATTGACACCACTTATGGTTACAACTGAAGCTGGCGAAATAGTAAACGATGTAATTCCAATAGCAAGATTAGGAGCTAAGGGAATGTTTGTTGGAATACTAACAGCCTTTCTTGCAACAAGAGTTTATGTTTGGATACTTAATAAAAATTGGACAATAAAGATGCCAGATGGTGTTCCACCAACAGTAGCAAAATCATTTGCAGCTTTAATACCTTCATTTATTGTATTAGGATTATTTTTAGTAATAAGAATGATATTTACAGCTACACCATGGGGAAATATTCATGACTTTATATATGAAATAATACAAATGCCATTAATGTCATTAGGTAGTGGATTATTTGCAACTATAATTGCTATATTTGCAATACAAATTTTATGGTTCTTTGGATTACATGGACAAATTATAGTTAATTCAGTTTTAGATCCAATTTGGAATACTTTATCATTACAAAATTATGAGGCTTTTATAGCTCATAAAGATGTACCTAATATAATAACTAAGCAATTTATGGAAACTTATACAGTTGGTATAGGTGGTACTGGTATGACTTTAGCTGTTATAATTGGAATATTTATAATAGCTAGAAGTAAACAATTAAGACAGGTTGCTAAAATAGCAGCACCAGCAGGTATATTTAATGTTAACGAACCAGTTATATTTGGATTACCAATAGTTATGAATCCAGCAATACTTATTCCTTGGATATTGGCACCAATGGCAGCAGTAGTTATAGCATATTTAGCAATGAGAATAGGATTAGTTCCTATGACTACAGGGGTATCTGTTCCTTGGACAGTTCCAATATTCTTTAGTGGTATGTTAGCTACAAACTCAATTCGTGGTGGTATTTTACAATTAGTTGAATTAGCAGTAGTATTATTAATATGGGTACCATTTATAAGAGTTTTAGATATACAAGCACTTAAAGCAGAAAAAGAAGCTAAAAATTCAGAAAATAAAAAATCTAATCGTTTTAAGAAAAAAGCAGAAACAGTAGAAGCAGCAGAAAATTAGTAGAAAATAAAATAGAATTAAATTGATATAGTAATTAAAGTATAATTGGAGGGATATATATGGAAAATATATTATTAGTTTGTTCAGCAGGAATGTCAACAAGTTTATTAGTTACAAAGATGAAAAAAGCAGCAGAGGAAAATGATGTACAATGCAATATATGGGCAGTATCACAAAGTGAAGCTGAATCTAATTGGGAAAAAGCTGATGTTATTTTATTAGGACCTCAAGTACGCTTTATAGAATCAAAAATTAAAACAATGGTTAAAGGTAAAATACCAGTAGCAGTAATTGATGTTGTTACTTATGGTAGAGTTGATGGATTGGCTGTATTAGAACAAGCATATGATGTTATAGATGCCTTTCAAAAATAAATATTTGAGATAATTAAAAAACAATTAGCAAATATAGATTAATTTCTTAATTGCTAATTGTTTTTTTATAAATTTTTATAAAAAAATAAGGTATAATAAATCTATTAAATATTTTTTATTATACCTTATTTACTATATATTATTTTGAATATTTTTTATGAGTTAAAATCAATTCTTCAACAACTAATTTTAATGTTTCTGTAGTCATCAATTGATCTTCGGCATGCATTAAAATTAATGAAAATTGTAGGTTTTCACCATCAGCTTCTTTTTGTATTAATCCAAAATGGCTATGGTGACCGTTAGTTAAGAACTTAGATGCTTCTTTAACTTTTTCATCTGCTGCATCGAAATTTTCTTCTCTAGCTAGCATTAAAGCTTCCATTAATAAAGATCTTGCCTCACCTACATTACTAATTAATTCAAATGCTATTGCTTCCATATTAGTTTCATTATTAAGTTCCATGAAAAATCCCCTCCATTAATAAGTATATACTTATTATACAGAAAGGTATTATATATTTCAATATTAATCGAGCAATAAAAGATATAATTGTTTATATTAAAAGTATAGACAAATAATTTAATAATATATATAATGGTGTTGTGAAATAATTTAGATTTGAAGAGATAATATAGGCGATTAAGATATTTATAGGAGGAATAATCATGACAATAAAATATAATTTTCCTGAAAACTTCTGGTGGGGATCTGCAACATCAGGGCCACAATCTGAAGGGGATTTCAATAAACCTCACAAGAGTGTATTCGATTACTGGTATGAAGTTGAACCAGAAGCTTTCTTTGATAAAGTAGGGCCATCAGTAACATCAAATTTTTATAATAGTTATAAAGAAGATTTAGCTATGCTTAAAGAAATCGGCTTAAATAGTTTTAGAACTTCTATTCAATGGACTAGACTTATAAAAGATTTAGAAACTGGTGAACCTGATGAAGATGCAGTAAGATTTTATAATGATGTAATTGATGAAACTATAAAGAATGGGATGATTCCAGTAATGAATCTTCATCACTTTGATATACCTGTAGAGTTATACAATAAATATGGTGGTTGGGAATCAAAGCATGTAGTTGATTTATTTGTTAAATTTGCAGAAACAGCATTTAAGTTATTTTCAGATAGAGTAAAACATTGGACAACCTTTAATGAACCAATAGTTGTAGTTGAAGGGGAATATTTATATCAGTTCCATTATCCTAAATTAGTAGATGGAAAAAAAGCAATGCAAGTTTTATATAATCTAAACTTAGCTTCTGCTAAAGCAATTAAAAAATATAGAGAACTAGGATGCGATAAAGATGGAGGGAAAATTGGAATCATACTAAATTTAACTCCTGCATATCCAAGAAGTAATAGTGAAGAGGATTTAAGAGCGGCTAAAATTGCAGATAGCGTATTTAACAATTCATTTTTAGATCCTGCCGTGAAAGGAGAATTCCCAGAAATTTTAGTTAATATATTAACTAAAGATAATGTATTATGGGAGTCCACTAAAGAAGAATTAAAAATAATAAAAGAAAATACAATAGATTTTCTAGGTGTAAATTACTATCAACCAAGGAGAGTAATGGCTAAAGAGTCAGAGTTCGATGAAAGTAATGGATGGATGCCAGATAAATATTTTGATAACTATGATATGCCAAATAAGAGAATGAATCCATATAGGGGATGGGAAATATATCCTAAGGCTATGTATGATATAGCAATGAATATAAGAGATAACTATAATAATATTCCATGGTATATATCTGAAAATGGTATGGGTGTTGAAGGAGAAGAAATATATATAAATGAAAATGGAATTGTTGAAGATTACTATAGAATAGATTTCTTTAAGGAACATTTAGAATATCTTCATAAGGGGATAGAAGAAGGTTCAAATTGTTTTGGATTCCATTCATGGACACCTATAGATTGTTGGTCTTGGAGTAATGCATATAAGAATAGATATGGATATATTGCTTTAGACTTAAAGACATTAAAAAAATCAATAAAGAAGTCAGGAAGATGGATTAAGGAAGTATCTGAAAATAATGGCTTTTAATTTATAAGAGGAATACCGTTTAGGTATTCCTTTTCTAATTCTAATATATTCAGAATTAAATTTATAAAGATAAATTAGTTTTAAGCTATAAATTTATTTACAATAAGAGTTTTATAAGTTAATTACTCTTTATAGATAAATTAAAGAATAATATTAAATAGATTTGTGATAATATCAGAAATAGAAAGTATGTATAATTATTATATAAATATGGAAATACCATAAGAAAATATAGTAAAATAAATTGATAAAGAATATAGTTTACTTTGTATCGTTAAGATTTAAATGATAGATTTTAGCGCTATAAAAAGTGAGGAGTGTGATAATGATGCAATATAGTATTAATAAGGAATACGTATTAAGTACTGCTAAAAGAATATTGGAGTTTGATAGTCCAACAGGATTTTGTTTCGATATAATTAAGATTATTGAAGAAATTTCTAATAGCTTTGGATATAAGTTTGAAACAACAAATAAGGGATGTGGAATAATAACAATTCCAGGAAAAAGTAATGATAAGGTTATAGGACTTGCAGCTCATGTAGATACATTAGGGGCAATGGTTAGATCTATTACTAATAATGGAACACTAAAGTTCACTTTACTTGGAGGTCCAATTCCACCAACTTTAGATAGTGAATATTGTAAGATAAGAACTAGGGATGGAAGAATATATACAGGAACATTTTTAAGTACAAGCCCAGCAGCTCATGTTTATCCAGATAGTAAGGAAAAAAAGCGTGATCCAGAAAATATGGAAGTAAGAATTGATGAAAAAGTACTTTCAAAGAAAGATGTTGAAGATATTGGAATATGTCCTGGAGATTTTATTTTTATAGATCCTAAGACAACAATAACTGAAAGTGGTTTTATAAAATCAAGATTTATAGATGATAAGGGTAGTGTAGCTGCATTGATGGGATTATTAGAAATCTTTAATAGAGAAAAAATAACTCCTAAGTACACAACAAAGTTATTTATTTCTATATATGAGGAAGTTGGACATGGAGCTTCATATATTCCAAATGATATAACTGAAATGATAGCAGTAGATATGGGGTGTATTGGAGATGATTTAAGTTGTACAGAGTATGATGTATCAATTTGTGCTAAGGACTCTGGTGGACCTTATGATTATAATATGGTTACATCTCTTATAGAATTAGCTAAAGCAAATAATATAAAGTATGCAGTAGATATTTATCCAATGTATGGATCTGATGTAGGAGCTGCATTAAGAGGTGGAAATGATATAAGAGGGGCACTTATAGGACCTGGAGTTCATGCATCACATGGAATGGAAAGAACACACTATGAAGGGTTAGAAAATACAATAAAGTTACTGTTAGCATATCTAATGAACTAAATGAAATAAAAGTATAATTAAGTAAAAATTAAGAAAAACAATATTTAATTTTAAGAAAGATGGGGTAAAATAAAAGTCATCAACATATATAGCTTGGAGTGGAGATGAAATGGACAATATTCAAATAGTAATAGAATATTTTGCAAGATATGGCTTAATATTTTTATTTATAATTATATTTTTAGAATACTTAAACTTTCCTGGATTAGGAGCTGCTATAATAATGCCAGCTATAGGAATTGCTGTGGCAAAGTCAGGAATTAACTTTTTTGTAGCATTAGGAATATCTGTTTTAGCAGGGGCATTAGCAAGTTATGTTTTATTCGGAATATCTTATTGGTTTGGTAAGCCAATATTAACTAAGGTATACAATAAGTTTCCTAAGTCGCGTAAATCTATTGATAAGGTATGCTTATACATAGAAAATTATGGGGATAAGGGAGTTTTAATAACTAGATTAATTCCAGTAGGAAGAACTTTAATACCTTTTGTTGCTGGAATGTTCAGAATGAATGTAATAAGGTTTTCTATTTATTCAACTATTGGTATAGCAATATGGAATGCAGTATTTATATATGTAGGATATGCATTTGGAAGTTGGTTTATTTAAAAAAACAAAAAAAAGGTAACTGTAAAAAGAACATTTAACATAAGGGTGAATATATTATATTATAACTTAGCTTAAGGAGTGAAGAGTATGGTTTCAAGTGAACTAGATATAAATACTTCGAAAAATGAGCTAGAAGAAAATTCAAAAGATAAAGTAGAAGTAAAAAGTTGTAATGATAATATATGTTTTATAGTTAATCCATCTGATCCGTTTACAATTCCAAAATTTATAGATAAATTGCCAATTATGGAAGTGGCAAAACCTATATATGATGATAACAATGATTCTAAAGATAATGAAAAAAGATATCATATTAGTATGGAAGAAGCAGAGCATTATTTTTCATCATATTTTCCACCAACCAAGATTTGGGGATATAATGGATTATATCCTGGTCCAACAATAGAAGCATTTAAAAATATTCCCACTTATGTATTATGGGATAACAAATTGCCTGATAAACATTTTTTACCTTATGATAAAACCTTGCATGGAACTGTAGATGATCCAGAATCAAAAACAGTAGTTCATTTGCATGGAGCAAAGGTAGAAAGTAGTAGTGATGGACATCCAGAAGCTTGGTTCACTAATGGATTTAAAATTACAGGACCGGAGTTTATTAGAAAAACTTATAAATATACAAATTATCAATCAGGTACTACACTATGGTACCATGATCATGCTATGGGTCAAACAAGATTAAATGTATATGCAGGTCTTGCAGGTATGTATATTCTTAGAGATTTATTAGAGGAAAGATTAAATTTGCCTAAGGGTAAATATGAAATTCCTCTTTTAGTACAAGATAAATCATTTACTGAAGAAGGAGAATTATTTTATCCGGCAGACCCACCATTTCCAGTTAGTGTATCTCCATCAATAGTACCTGGATTCTTTGGGGATACAATATTAGTTAATGGTAAAGTATGGCCGTATTTAGATGTTGAGCCTCGTAAGTATAGATTTAGAATAGTAAATGCTTCAAATAGACGTCAATATATTATGAGACTTTCTAATGATGAAGAATTTATTCAAATAGGTACTGATGGAGGATTATTAGAAGAACCTGTCAACCTAACATCATTTAAGTTAATGCCATCTGAAAGAATTGATATAATAATAGATTTTTCACAACATGTTGGAGAAAGAATTATATTAATGAATGATGATGCTGATTCAGATATATCAGGTACTAATATGATTATGAGATTTAATGTTGTAGAGCCATTACAAGGCGAGGATACAAGTGTTGTTCCTAGTACCCTTAGAGCAGTGCATCCATTAAATAAGGATTTAGTAAGAAGAAAAAGAAAAGTATCTTTTGGAGCTATGACTGATAGTTATGGTAGACCAATGCTTATGATTGATAATATGACTTGGAGTGATCCTGTTACTGAGAAACCTGAACTAGATAGTATTGAAATATGGAATTTAATTAATCCAATGGCTTTGCCACATCCAATTCACATTCATTTAGTACAGTTTAAGATTCTTTGGAGAAGACCTTTTGATGTAGATGCTTATAATAATACAGGTGAAGTAATTTATACTGGACCAAAAGAAGAGCCTCATGATTATGAAAGAGGCTTTAAAGATACAGTTGATTCAGAGGCTGGAAAAGTAACTAGAATCATAATGCAATTTAAAGGCTATGCAGGCAATTATGTATGGCATTGTCATTTCCTAGAACATGAGGATCATGAAATGATGAGACCTTTAAAAGTTGTAGAATGCGATTGTGTAAAATAATATAATAATGTTATCTAAAATAATTAAGCAGTAGATAGGTATCTATCTACTGTTTTTTATAAAATATCTAACATTGTTAAAATTAGTGCTATAGGGTAAAATAAATAATGCTATTTAATAGTAGTAAATAGTTTTATTAGAAATTTAGTTTAAATAACAGAATTTTAAAAAGAGAGGTATTCTAATGAATATAGATAAATTTGAGGATATGAAGTTAAGTGAAGAAATTCTTAAAGCACTAAAGAATTTAGGATTTGAAAAACCATCTGAAGTTCAACAAGAGGTTATTCCATATATGTTAAATAAAAAGGATTTAGTTGTGAAATCTCAAACGGGGAGTGGAAAAACAGCTAGTTTTGGAATTCCAATATGTGAGCTAGTGAATGTAGAAGAAAATAAGGTAAAAGCTTTAATATTAGTTCCAACAAGAGAGCTTGCAATGCAAGTAAAAGAAGATATATCAAATATAGGAAGATTAAAGAAGGTTAGGTGTGCAGTTATATTTGGAAAGCAGCCTTTCAATGAGCAAGTAAGAGAACTTAAGCAAAGAGTACATATAGTATGTGGAACTCCTGGAAGGGTTATAGATCATATAGAAAGGGGAAACTTAAATACTCAGGATATAGACCTTGTAGTAATAGACGAAGCTGATAAAATGCTTAATATGGGATTTATAGATCAAATTACAGATGTATTAGATAAATTACCAAAATCAAAAAATGTAGCTTTATTTTCAGCGACAATTCCAAAGGAAATAGAGGGATTATATTTAAGTTATATGAATAATCCAACTGTACTTAGTATAAAGTCAAAGGTGTTTAATAGGGATAAAATATCTGAAAACTATATAACTGTAGATAGAGAAGAAAAGTTTAAATATCTATTAAAATCTCTTTATGCATTTACAGATGAATCAGCAATAATTTTCTGTAATACTAAGGATTCAGTTAGGAACTTAAGTTCTTTATTAAAAAAAGAAAAAATTAGTGTTAGAGAATTGCATGGAGATATGGAGCAAAAAGATAGACTAGCAACTATGGAAAGTTTTAAAAATAAGGAATTTAAAGTGCTTGTAGCAACTGATGTTGCAGCTAGAGGAATTCATATAGACCATATAACTAATGTATTTAATTATGAAGTTCCAATGGAAAAAGAAAGTTATGTACATAGAATAGGAAGAAGTGGAAGAGGAGAGAAAAAAGGACTTGCGATATCATTAGTGTCTAAAGGGGAAAAAAGATTTTTAACCGAAATTGAAGAATATATAGGTTACAATATAGAAGAGGTTAGTCTTCCAGTATACGAAGAAATAGTAGAAGGAAGAAAAAGATTCTTTGAAAGTCAGAAGAATGATTATAGTAATAAAACAAATGTTAAGAAGAATATTCATAACGAAGTTACTAAAATACATATAACAGCAGGGAAGAAGAAAAAAATAAGAAATATAGATATATTGGGGGCATTTAGTAATTTAAATGAGGTAACAGGTGATGATATAGGAATTATAGATGTGCAAGATGGTCATTCATTTGTTGATATTCTAAATGGAAAAGGAAATTTAATATTAAAAAAATATAAAGAAATAAAAATAAAAGGAAAAGTTGCTAAGTTAAGCAAAGCTAAAAATTAAAGACTATAATTCTTAGTAGACATATGTTAATAAGGTGATGACTCGTAAAAGTTATTTATGAGTAGTCACCTTATTACTTTTATTTTTAGATTAATTATATTTGTAATTTATTAAAAATCTAGAGTAACTTTAATCAAACAATTTATAATTAATATATTTAAATATAAATTTAAAAAACTTGAATGGTATATATGAAAAATTGTATAATTATAGTAAGAATAAAATGATAAATTTGGGATGGGGAACAAAATGAGGATTTCACAAAAAATAGCGATGTTGTTATTCTATTCCACTTTATTGATATCTATTATTATTAGTGCAATATTTATGTTTATAGTTTATAAATTAGAAGAGAGTTCACTAGAAGCAATTATAAATTATAGATTAACATTAATATTAATACTATTTCTGTTAATCTCAGTAAATATAGGAATTTATTTATTTGTTAATGAAAATATAATAAAAAGATTTAAGTTAATTGAAAAATCTATAAAAAAACTTATAATGTCAGCTGATAAAAATAATAATTTTAAAAATGATGAAATAAGTAAGTTGGATGATGAAATTAATATAGTATTAAATAAACTTGTGCATACAGAAATGTATTTGCAACAAGAGGAAAAAAATTATACAAATATATTAAATGCAATGTCTAATTCATTTTTTCATTTAAAAGCAATAGAAAATAACGAAGGGGAATATATAGATGGAATTATTATAGACGTTAATTTTGCTGGAGCAGAGTTATTGGGGCTTACACAAGAAGAAGTAATAAATAATAAATTGTCGGATATATATATAAATTTTTCAAGATATAGAAATCAGATATTAGAAATTTTAACAAGAATAAAAAATTCAAAATCAGAATGCATTGCACAGGAAATAAACATAATAGATGACAAGTGGGGAGTTGTATCGATATACTCACTTAATGAGGGGTACTTTTCAATAATAGTAAATGACGTTACAGAAATAAAAAAATATGCTGAGGATATGACTTACTTAGCTAATTATGATACTTTGACGAACTTATTAAATAGGCATAACTTGCTTGAATATTTAATAGAATTAATAAGTAGAGATGAAAAGTTTAGCATTTATTTTATCGACCTTGACGATTTTAAAAATATAAATGATACTTTAGGACATAATACAGGA
Source organism: Clostridium sp. D46t1_190503_E9 (assembly GCF_015555225.1). Lineage (NCBI taxonomy): Bacteria > Bacillati > Bacillota > Clostridia > Eubacteriales > Clostridiaceae > Clostridium > Clostridium sp. D46t1_190503_E9. Next base: position 57,915 of record NZ_JADNKB010000003.1, on the reverse strand, counting down.
GATGAGGTTCTAAGAGTTGTAGCAGATAGATTAACGGAATTATGTTCTGATGATATAACTGTTGGTAGATTGGGTGGAGATGAATTTATAGTAGTTAAAAGAGGCGAAAGTGATTTAGATAATATAAATGACATAGCGAAAGGTATATTAAAACTCTTAAAAAAAAGCATTCAATTTAGTAGATATAATTTTAGTTTAAAAGCAAGTATAGGAATAAGCTGTTATCCAGATCATGCTGAAGATGTATTTACTTTATTAAAGTATGCTGATATATCTATGTATGAGGCAAAACAAAGAGGCGGAAATACATATAAGATATTCTCAGAAGAAATGTTAGAAAATTTAAATCTAGAAAGTAGACTGAGTATGGCTATAGATAATGATGAAATTGAAGTATATTACCAACCAGTATATGATGTTAAATCTAAAAAGATAGTAGGTGCGGAAGCTTTAAGTAGATGGATTACTCCTACTGGAATAATTTCACCAATAAAGTTTATACCATTAGCTAAAAAAAATGGAGATATAATTAGAATAGATGAGTTTGTACTAAAGGAATCATGTAAATTTTGCAAAAAAATGAGAAATTTAACTGAAACTGATTTTAAAGTCTCAGTAAATATATCATATACTGCTTTAAAGCAAGTTAACTTTTTAGAGAGGATTATAAGTATAGTAAATGAATGTAATGTAAATCCTAATTTTATAAAGATAGAAATTACTGAAGATGAAATAATAGATAATATTGAGTTTACTGTAAGCATATTAAATCAGTTGAGAAAACTTGGCTTTAATATAGCTTTAGATGATTTTGGTGTAGGATATTCTTCTTTTAATTACGTAAAAACTTTACCATTAGATACTCTAAAAATAGATAGAAGTTTACTTATAAGTGTAGAAAATGACAAAAAAACATTCGCTATTATTAAAACTCTAATTAATTTAGCTCATACTTTAGATTTAGATGTGGTTTGTGAAGGTGCTGAAATAAAAAATCAAATTGAACTACTTACAAATATAGAGTGCGATAAAATACAAGGGTATTATATAAGTAAGCCTTTGAATTTAAATGATTTTAATAATTTTATATTAAATTTTAATAATACAGAATCTTGTTTTGAAGAAGTAGCAGTAACAAATTAAAGTTAAGTTTTAATAAATAAGTTTTGATAAAGTTAAAATTAATTTATATTATAGAAAGAAGGTTTTTTATGAATATAATAAAAAAAGATGGAAGACTTGAAAAATTTAATATAAGAAAAGTTAAAACTAGTATAGAAAATGCTGCAAGAGATTGTGGTGCAATGGTAAATGAGTCAGATTTAAATATATTAGTAGGTGATGTTGAAAAACTATTGTCAAAGATTAGAAAAGATTCTTTAATTACTTCTAGTTATGAGGTAATAGGTGTAATTTTTGAAGTATTAAAAAGAGATGGGTTTAATTCAATTTTAAGATCTTATGTTGAATTTGATAAATAAAATATAATGTAGAACAACTTAAGATGAATAGAATAAATTCATTTATAGTTATTGTTATGATATAATTTAATTAACTTTAATTATAAACGGAGGATTAAGAATGTATAAGTTAGTAGCCATGGATATGGATGGAACTTTACTTAGGGAAGATAAAAGTATATCTAATAGAACTAAGAGGGCTATCCAAGCAGCAAGAGATAAAGGTGTTACAGTAGTTTTAGCAACTGGAAGACCAATAGAAGGTGTTTCAAGATATTTAGAAGAATTAGATATGCTAACAGAAAATGATTATGTACTTAGCTATAATGGAGCCTTAGTACAAAAAACAAAAAGTAAAGAAGCAATAAATAAGGTAGCATTAAATGGTGCTGATTTACATTACTTAAAAAATTTAAGTGATGAATTAGGAGTTAATATTCATGCCTTTTGGGAAAAGAAAGGGTTAATTACTCCTAAAAATAGCAAATATACAGAAGTTGAAGCTCAAATTAATAATATAGAGATTCATGAAATGAATATAGATTCCATAGCTGATGATGAGGTTATGATAAAAATTATGATGATAGATGAGCCTGAAATACTAGGACCAGCTATAGAAAAATTACCAAAAGAAGTATATGAAAAATATACTGTTGTAAGAAGTACACCATATTTCTTAGAGTTCTTAAATAAAGATGCTAATAAAGGTGTTGGAGTTGAATTATTAGCAAAGCATCTAGGTATAAAGAGAGAAGAAATAATAACTTTAGGTGATGCAGGTAATGATATACATATGTTAGAATACGCAGGCCTTGGAGTAGCTATGGGAAATGCTTTTGATGAAATAAAAGAAATGGCTGATTATATTACAGACACAAATGAAAATGATGGGGTTGCTAAAGTAATAGAAAAGTTCATACTAGAAAATAATTAAAAAATCAGAAATAATTAAAAATGAAAAATTATCAAAAAATGAAAAAATATTAAATTAGAACGGGCTGAGTATTAGCGGATAAAAGATCCTTAATCAGTAGCCCGTTTTTAACTTTTATAATATATTAATAAAAACATTTAAGATATACTAATAAATAATTTTATAATTAAATAAAATTACATACTGATTAATCACTTAATTTAAGTATAGGCAAAAAACATGCTACAAATTATATTATATTTTATTATTAATATAAACTAACAACTTATAACAATACTATATATTCATTTCTAAATATATACAGATGTGTTTTAAAAAAATGTTGTTAATAAAAAGAGTTAGATTTTAATAGTAAAAATAGAACTGTATAATAATACAATACAAAATTAATAATTACCAATACAATTATATTGATATAATAATTTGAAATTTTGAAAGTCCTTCACTTTTAACAATATATTTTCACAATTTAATTTTTTAAATAATGAAATTTGATTAGCACAGTTAAGAGAAAAGTTGAATTTATAATCAAGTATATACCAACTTAAATAATTTTCTAAGTATTTAGTTGCAACCCCTCTAAATCTAATAAGCCATCTATAAATGTTAAAAGTAAATTTAGATACTGTTGGTAATCTATTATAATAGCTACTAGGATTTTCAGCATTAAAATTTTCAACTGTATTTTTAGTATAATTTTCTATTTCATTTTTAGATAGCTTAGAGTTGTGATTTTTGGCAAAAGCAATTAAGCATCTATCATTAAAAGCAGATAAAAATGCTGATTTATCTAAATTAGGATAAAAATTTTTAGATATTGATGCCAATGAAATAGAGTATCTACCTATTGCCTTAGATAGAATTGAATTATTATTATCAATAGCACAGACTACAAAAATCTTTTCTTTGCTTAAGTATTTAGCATCTCTATTTCCTTTAAAGTTTTCGTTTAGCATTATTTTGTTAACTTCAACATAATTTTTTAGGGTTTTGAAATTATTATTAGAAGCTGCTGCAACAAGAATTTTATGGCGCCAATAAAATGATGTAGCTAGGTTTATGCTCAAAATACTTGAACAATCTCGTAAAGAAAAGCCACTATTCATAAGAACTAAGTATTTCATCCATAATGTAATATCTTTTTTTGAATAGCTAAAAGGTGAATTAGTTTTTGTAGAAAATGTTTTAGAACAATTTTTGTTTTTACATTTATAGCGTTGAATACTTTTAAATTTACCATTTTTAATGAAATTAGTACTATTACAATGAGGACAAACTTTGATTTCTTTATCTTTAAATAAATCTATTAAATTAAGTTGATTTAAATGATCAGCTATTAATTTAAAATTTCTTTTAAAATTATTTTCTTTTATTAAATTATTATTAGACTCTAGCCTTTGTTTAATAATATACTCCATTTCACTCACCCTTAACTTAAAAGTATAAAAAGAATAATCATAGTTTAAGTGCATATAATATGTATTTTTATTCTAGACAAATATGGTAGAGTTTAATCAACAAACAGGTTATTATATTTAAAACAACACGTTTTTAAAACACATATTCATATGGTACAAAATATTAATTATAGGTAATTAGGATTAAAAGTTATATTTATTTTTAAATTAATTATGCACTCAGTTTAAAGAGTTAACTTTAAGTGATACAGTTTTTGATTTAAAGTATCATTTTTTATCATTTCATTTCTTATCATTTTATCATTCTTTCACTTTTTCACCGTATTTTTAACGAACTATTGTCAAAACATAATCATATAACTATATATAATAGACAAATAGAGAAAGAAGGATGATTATGTGTGGAATAACAGGATTTGTGAATTTTAAGGAAAACATCAAAAATAATATAAAGACCTTAAAAGAGATGACAGATACACTAATTAATAGAGGACCCAATGCCGAAGGTACTTATATATCCAATAATGTAATGTTTGGACATAGAAGACTTATTGTAGTTGATCCAGAAGGTGGAAGGCAACCAATGAAAAAGGTTGTTAATGGAAAAGAATATGTAGTGGTATATAATGGTGAATTATATAATACAGAAGATTTAAGAAAAGAATTAATAAATGACGGATATACTTTTGAAGGGTATTCAGATACTGAAGTATTACTTATTTCTTACATTAGATGGGGAATAGATTGTATTAAAAAATTTAATGGTATATTTGCATTTGCAATTTATGATGAAAGAGAAAAGAGAGTTTTACTTGCAAGGGATACTATGGGAGTTAAGCCGCTATTTTATACAATGAAAAATGGTACATTTATATTTGGATCAGAAATAAAAGCTTTATTTAAGCATCCATATGTGGAACCAGTAGTAGATAAAGATGGTTTAACAGAATTATTTGCACTTGGGCCAGCAGTAATACCTGGAACAACAGTATATAAAGATATTGAAGAAGTTAAACCAGCACAATATATAGTTGTTAATGAAGATGGAATTAAGAAAGATATGTACTGGGAATTAAAAGCTGAAGAATTTAATGAAAGCGAAGAAGAAGCAGTGGAACATGTTAGAGAATTACTTATCGATGCAATTAATAGGCAATTAGTTGGAGATGTTCCACTTTGTACCTTCTTATCAGGAGGATTAGATTCCTCAGCTATATCAGCAATAGCTGCAAAGGAATATATAAAGAAAAATAAGACACTTACAACTTATTCAATAGATTATGAAGATAACGAAAAGTTCTTTAAATCATCATTATTTCAACCAACATCTGACCAGCATTTTGCAGAATTAATGGCTGAATATATTGGTAGTAACCATAGGACTGTTGTATTAAATCATAGAGATTTAGCAAATGCATTAGATGATGCAGTACTTGGAAGAGATTTACCAGGAATGGCAGATGTAGATTCCTCTTTATATTTATTCTGTAAGGAAGTTAAAAAGGAATTTGTTATAGCATTATCTGGAGAATGTGCTGATGAGTTATTTGGAGGCTATCCATGGTTTACTAATGAAGAGATGATAAATGCTAATACTTTTCCTTGGTCTAGATTTATAGGTGAAAGAAAGGCGATTTTAAGTCCAGATTTAAAAAAATTAAAAATAGAAGAAGTTGCTCAAACTGCTTATAATGATACTTTAAAGGAAGTTCCTCATCTAAGCGGAGAAAGTAAGTTAGAGTATAGAATGAGAGAATTATTTTATTTGAATTTACGATGGTTTATGGTTAATTTATTAAATAGAAAAGATAGAATGAGTATGGCAAATAGTCTAGAGGTTAGAGTACCTTTTGCAGATTATAGAATAGTAGAATATGCATTTAATATTCCATCAAATATAAAATTATTAGATGGAAGAGAAAAAGGATTATTAAGAAAATCATTAGAAGGAATATTACCAGATTCAATAATATATAGAAAAAAGAGTCCATATCCAAAAACTCATAATCCTATATATACAGACATGGTTTGTAATACTATGACTAAAATATTAAATGATAAATCTTCACCTATTTTAGATATAATAGATACAACAAAGGTAAAAGAAATAGTCGATACAAAAGGGGCAGCATATAAAACACCATGGTATGGACAATTAATGACTGGCCCACAAATGATAGCATATTTAATACAAGTAAATAATTGGTTGAAATTTTATAATGTAAAATTAATATAGTTTTATGATTATCTCTATAAAATATATTTTAAAATAGAAACTTATATAATTTTTATAAGCATCTTGTAAATTCAAATTTGTGAGATGCTTATTATTTTTGTTACTTTCTCCAATTTATTAATAACTATATTAGTAGTACAATTTAATAAAGAATACAAGGGGGAGAGATAATGGATAAGAAATTAGAATTAATTTTGGAGGAAATAATAAGTGATTTCAAGGATATAAAAGAGGTAGCGGCTATAAGTTTTGCAGGTTCGTCTACATCCAAAAGAAATGATAATTTATCAGATATAGATATTGATGTATTTACTTACTCAGATATTCCAGTAGAGATAAGAGAAAATATAGTTAGTAAGTATGCAGATTATAAAGAGGTTGGAAATGACTATTGGGGACAAGGTGATGAATTTATACTAAGGGATACAAATACGCCAATAGATATAGCTTATTTTAGTATAGATTGGATAGAAGATGTAATAAACAATATATTAATAAAACAAAATGCATCTGTAGGATATAGCACATGTTTTTGGCACAATGTAAAAAATTCTAATATTATTTTTGATAGAGAAGGAAGATTAACTCAATTAAAGAAAATTACAAATTGTAAATATCCTACGAGACTTAAAAAAAATATTATAGAAAAGAATTATCCATTATTAAAAAGAAATATATCTTCTTATTATAATCAAATAAGTAAAGCAATAAATAGAGGAGATTTAAATAGTATTAATCATAGATTATCAGGATTCCTAGCAAGTTATTTCGATATAATATTTGCTATTAATGAAGTGCCTCATCCAGGAGAAAAGAGATTAGTAAATATAGTTAAAAATACATGCAGTAAAATTCCAAAGAATTTTGAAGTGGATATTAATAACGCGTTAAAGTCAGCTGGAAAGTTAGATAAAACTTTGTTATCAAACTTAGATTCACTTATAAGTAATTTAGATAACATTATATAAATAGTTATCTTCTCATACGTAATATTTTGCGAAGCAAAATAGTGAAAGAGGAAATGGTGAAGAGTAAAAAAGTTAATGTGAAAAGTCATCGGAAAATTTTTGATTAGAATATGTTTCATATAGTTATAAATCTAAGTTTTGCAGCGAAAAACATCCTAAATAATTGTATATTAATTTTATTGGAACTATAATATAAATAAAAACTTTAGGTGGGATGATAATATGGCAACAGCGATTTATATAAATGGAGATATAAAAGAAAATATAGATATTAATAAGAAATCACCTAATATAGCTGGATATTTATATAACTCTAATAATTCAAAAAAAGTAAGCAATAGGAGTTTTACAAATATTCATAAAGATATAATAATAAAGAATAAAGAAATGGTAATTTTAAAGATACCTGTTGTAATTGATGGGGAAAAGATTATAGTAGATGCATTTATTAATAAAAATGAATTTATAATAAATTATGAAACTGATATACTAATAGAATTTTTAAAGGAAAAAATATCATTACATGAAAAAATAGATAAGTATATGTTGTGCTTATTTTTATTTCAATACCTCGCATATGAGTATACAGAGGAATTATTGAATATAGAGGAAAAAGTAGATGATTTATTTCAAGAAGCAGTTTATAAGGGAAATGCAGATAATAAAGAAATCTTAGAAGTGAAGAAAAAAGTATCATTAATAAAGAGATTTACTTCGTACTATAAATCTATGATAACTTATTTAGATGATGAATTTGGTGAATTAGATCTTTATAATAAAGTTTTATTAGTTTTAGATAATACCTTAAGTTTAGTAGATAATATTGAAGCTTCAATATATTCTTGTATAGATATTTATAATTCAGAGTTATCAAATAAAATGAATAAAACTATGCAGCTATTAACAGTTATTACTGTTTCTACATTGCCCCTAACAATCGTATCAGGGATATTTGGAATGAATTTTAAAAATATGCCTTTGTTAAATAATGACTATGGTTTTCTTATATCGATTGGGATTACATTAGTAATTATATTATTAGAAATATTATATTTTAGAAAAAATAAATATATTTAAAAAATAAATATATTTAAAAAATAAATACTAAAGAGATATTTTCATACACATTATAAAAATATTTAGATACAATAAATTAGTTATCTAAATATTTTTTTTTGCATAAATTTATAATAATTATATAAAAATAGTAAAAATATGGAATATAATATGTTAAAATACAGTTAATAAAAGATGGAAGAGGAGGTAAGATGAAGGGCTTTAAATTTATATTTTTATTTATTATCCCTTTTTTTACTTTTACATCGTGTGATGTGGAAGTGGAAGAGCTTAAAGAAATAGATATATATTTTTTTAATGTAGGGAAGGCTGATAGTATTCTTATTAAAAGTAATGAAGTTACTATTCTAATCGATACAGCTAGAGATGAAAAAGGAGATTATATAGTAGAAAGAATAAAAGATTTAGGAGTTGAAAAATTAGATTATATGATAATAACTCACCTTGATAAGGACCATGTTGGTGGAGCAGATAAAATATTAGAAAAAGTAGAAGTTGGAAAGATTTTTACATCCTATGTAAATGAAGAAAAAAAGCAGTATAGAGAAATGGTGGAGGTAGCTAATAAAAAGAATATAGAAATAGCAAAGGTTGAAGTAGAAGAAAAAATATTTGATGGAGATTTAAAAGTAGAAGTTCTAGCTCCAAAGGACAATTATATTAATGAAAATGAGAATTCTATAGTACTAAATGTAAGATATGGGAAAAATAAATTTCTATTTACAGGTGATATAGAAGAGAACGCTACAGAGGAGTTATTAAGAAATTCAAAAATTAAAAATCATGATTTATTAAAAATTCCTCATCATGGAAGAAATAATGATTTTATGGTTGATTTTTTAGCTAAGGTGAAACCAGAATTTTCTATAATAACAACTGATAATGTAGAGCATACGCCTAGTAAAAAGCTTATGCAAGCATTAGAAAATATAAAAAGTAATGTACTAATTACAGGAGATGGAGAAATTCATGTTACTAGTAATGGCATTAAAATAAATATAGAACAATGAGGATATCTTAAAAAATAATGGGAGGAGCAATGGAGAAAGCTTTAAATGTAGAAAGAAAAGAATTAAAGTACTTGATAAATGAATTTAATAAGCAATATTTGTTGTCGGCATTAAAAGCTACACTAAGTGAGGATAATCACAATGGTGAAGTAGGGTATAGTGTAAGGAGTTTATATTTTGATAGTATGGATAATAAAGATTACTTTAGTAAAATGAATGGCGAAGAAAATAGAAAAAAGATAAGACTTAGAGTCTATGGAACAAATGATAAAAACGTAAAATTAGAGGTGAAAAGAAAATTTAATATAAATCAACGGAAGGATACTCTAATAATAGCAAGGAATGTAGCTGAAAGAATAATAGATGGGGATTTTTCAGTTTTATTAAATTATGATGAGCCCTTAGCAAATGAAATATATACGATAATGACAACTGGTAATTATAGACCAGTAGTTATGATTGAATATGAAAGGATAGCATTTTATCATGACTTTAGTGATATTAGAGTTACTTTAGACTTTAACATTAGAAAAAGTGAAGCAAATTTTGATTTGTTTAGTGATGATATTGTTATGGAACCAATATTTTTATATCCATATATAGTATTAGAAGTTAAGCATGGAACTTATATTCATAAATGGCTTACAGAAATTATATCAGAATGCGAAGCAGTTCAAAAATCAGTTAGCAAATATTGCTTATCAAGATCAATATTTGAAGGTTATTTTATTTAGAAAGGGAGAAAAATATGAGTTTTAGAACGTTTTATTACTATCTTATGGATAATGTTATTTTAGAAAGAGTGTTGCCTATAGCTTTGGGAATGACAGTAACTTTAATTTTATCATTATTAATTTATGTAACTTATAAGTACTGTTATAGAGGAGTTTCATATAGTAGAAATTTTAATCTTTCACTTATCATGATGAGTTTAGTTACAGCGGTAGTAATGATGGTTATTGGAAGTAATATAGCCTTATCGCTTGGTATGGTGGGAGCTTTATCTATAGTAAGATTTAGAACAGCTGTAAAAGATCCAAGAGATACTGTTTATATTTTTTGGAGCATATCAGTTGGATTAGCTTGTGGAGTTGAAATATATGATATTGCAATTATTGGTTCATTATTTATAGCAGTAGTAGTGTTTATATTTAGTATAAATACTACCTCAAGAGAAAAATATCTTTTAGTGATTCGTGGAAAAATTGGGATAGAAGAAAATATATACTCAGTAATATTTAAACAAGTTAAGCATTATAAAGTTAGATCTAGAACTATAAATAATGAAAATATGGAAATAGTATGTGAAGTAAGATTAAAGAAAGATGAAGATATAAGACTTATTAATAGGTTAAGTAGCATAGAAGGAATAAAATCTATGAATTTAGTTTCACAAAGTGGTGAAATGATAGGATAATTATGAGAAGTGGAAAAAGAACCTCAAAACCAAATTATAAGATGATTATTTTAAATATTATAAAGACTATTGCTATAGGTTGTATAGTTATAGTTAGTTTACTTTTCCTATTTAAAGTATCTCTTAAAGATTATTATGATACAAGCAAAGAAGAATCAGTTAAGTATAATTTTGATTTTCAAAGTGAATTACCATTAATAGTTATTGATACTAAAGGACAAGAGATTAATAAAGAATCAACTATAGTTGCAGATATGAAGATATATAATAGTAGGAAAGAGTATAATAACATTTCTGATGAAATTCAATTGGAGAGTGATATATTAATAAAAATTAGAGGAAATACTACCTCAAGTAAGCCTAAAAAGCAATATTCAGTTACTTTGATAGATGGCGATGGGAATAATAATCCAAAGGAAGTACTTGGTATGCCAGTAGAAAGTGATTGGGTTTTAAATGGACCATACATGGATAAATCATTAATAAGAAACCACATTGTCTATAGCGTAAGTAGAGAAATAATGGATTATGCGCCTAGAACAAAATATTGTGAGGTGTTTTTGAAAACTTCAGGAGAAGAGCAGGACTTAAAAGAAGAGGATTATGTAGGTTTATATATAATGATAGAAAAAATTAAAGTTGATGATAATAGAGTTAATTTATCAAAGCCAATTTCTTATTTAGAAGAAACAAGCTATATGATTTTAAGGGATTCTATAAAGGATGATGATATTTTATTAGACACATATTCTCAAAGACTAAAGACTGAAAATGGAAGATATGCGAATGAATTAATATGTGCATATCCATCATCGAAAAACTTAACTCAAGAAAAATTAGATTATATTACAAAGGATGTTGATGAATTTGAAAAGAGGTTATATTCACCATTCTTTACAGACAAAGATTTAGGATATAGAAATCATATTGATATAGAAAGTTTTGCTACTTATGCTGTTATAAATGAATTTTTTAGAAATGTTGACCAAGGAGCAAGAAGTGCTTATTACTACAAGGAGATAGGTGGAAAGCTTAAGGCTGGGCCAGTTTGGGATTATAATTTTTCTATGGGAAATGCAACTTATAGTGATGCATGGGTCCCAGAAGGGTTTGAACTTGAAGATATGCCATGGTTTGATCAACTAGTTCAAGATGATTACTTTGTTGAAAGTTTTGTGAAAAAATATAGAGAGCTAAGAAAAACTTATTTAAGTGAGGATTATTTATATAAGTTAATAGATAATACTGTATTATCATTAGGAGATGCAATAGAAAGGAATTTTGCTAGATGGCCTGAAGTATACGGAGAAAATGTATGGCCTAATCCAAATGATCCAGCAACAGAAAATCATGAAGAGGAAATAGAAGCTATGAAAAAGTTTATTAATAAGAGAGGTAAGTGGATGGATGAAAATATATATGAGGTAAAGAGTGAAAAGTAGTAAGGTGAAGTTATGAGTATAAAAGTTTTTTTAAAAAGAGTTTTAATAATAACAATGATAATATTAATTATTATATCAGCATTATATATATTTCAAGATAAGAAAAGATTTACTAAAAAAACAGGAACAATAAACTTTTCTACTAAAACTGAAGAGAAAAATATATTAGTAAATAAAAATGGAGAATGGGAAAACTTTTTTGTAAAGGGAGTTAATTTAGGAGCATCAAAACCGGGATATTTTCCAAATGAATATGGTGTTACTAAAGAAGAGTATCTAAGATGGTTCAATCTTATAGCAGAAATGAATGCTAATACAATAAGAGTATATACAATATTAAAACCAGAATTTTATGAAGCGTTATATGAATTTAATAAAGATAGGGAAAATCCGTTATATATAATACATGGAATGTGGGTCAATGATAATTCAATCGAAGAAACTATGAATGCATATGATGATAGGATAATAAAAAATATGAAAAGAGATATAACTTCATTAATTGATGTAGTCCATGGTAATGCATATATTCCTCAAAACTCCACACATGCATCAGGAAAGTATAAATATGATATATCACAGTATGTACTAGGATTTATACTGGGGATTGAGTGGGAAGGATACTTTGTCTATGGAACAGATTTATTTAATGAAGAGATAACTTCCTATGATGGTGAATATTTGAAATTAGAAGAAGGAACTCCATTTGAAGCATTTTTAGCTCAAGTTGGGGATTATGCTGTTGAATATGAAAGTGAGAAGTATGAAGAACAAAGAATAATTGCTTTTGCTAATTGGCCTCCTACAGATCCATTAATACAACCCTATGAACCAGAAGATTATAATGATATTGCCCAAATAGATGTAGATAAAATAAAGGGAACAGAAAAATTTGAAACAGGAATGTTTGCTTCATATCACATATATCCTAATTATCCAAATTTCTTAAATATGGAACCAGAATATACTGAATTCATTGATGATGAAGGAAAAAATAATTCATATAGAGCATATCTAAAAAAGATAAATAATCATCATGAGATTCCAGTAATTGTTACGGAATTTGGAGTTCCAAGTTCACGTGGAATAGCCCATTTCGATTCAACAAGAGGATTTGATCAAGGAAATTTAAGTGAAAATGAACAAGCAGAAATTATTCCAGAATTATATGAGGATATAGTTAAGGAAAACATGGCAGGTGCAATAGTTTTTTCTTGGCAAGATGAGTGGTTTAAAACATCATGGAATACAAATGACTTAATAGATACAGAAAGAACAGCCTATTGGTTAGATGAACAAACCAATGAACAGTTTTATGGTTTATTATCATTTGATACAGGAGAAGAACATGTTAAATCATATCCAGATGGAAATTTTAGTGAATGGGAAAATAGTAAAGCAATAATAAATGATGATGAAGCTAAGCTTTATATGGATAGCGATGAAAGTTATATATACTTTAAACTTAATATAAAGGATTTGGATTTAGAAAATGATAGCGTGTATATACCTATAGATGTAACACCTAATTCAGGAGCATATAAAAGTAGTCTATTTGGATTAGAATTTGATAGAGGTGTTGATTTTATAATAGAAATAAAGGGAAAAGAAAATTCAAGAGTATATATACATGATTATTATGATTATTTAAGATATAGAGCTAAAAGTTTACCTTCAATACAAAAGTTTACTGAAGAAAGAACTAAGGATATGGATAACTTTAATTATATATATCAATACTTAATGGAAAATGTAGATATTTATATAAAAGAGACTAAGCAAAAATTAATTAAGGATGAACAAATTTTTGAGAGTGGAAAGCTGATTTATGGTAATGGAAATCCTAATTCAGATGAATATAATTCTTTAGCAGATTTCTTTATAGTGGGCGATGAAATAGAGATTAGAATACCATGGCAGTTATTAAATTTCTATGATCCATCAAAACAAAAAGTAGCAGGAGATTATTGTGTTGAAGGATTAAATCCAAAACCAATTAGAATTAGTAAAATATATTCGGGCATCAATGTAAAGAGGGGTGAGGAGCTAGTATATAGTAGTAATCTACAATCATATAGTTGGAAAGAGTGGAATACTCCAAGTTATCATGAAAGGTTGAAACCTGCATATTATAGTGTTCAAAAGATGTTTGAAGATGAGTAATAAAAAAGGGGTGATAGATTTCAATGAATGTAAAAATAGTGTTTTTTATAGTGGGGCTTCTTGCATATATAATGTTAAGCATTATAATATTTGTATTTTTATCTAGATTGATAAAAAGAAAGAATATGAAAATGATTATTAAGGCAAGAAAAGAAATAAATCCATTAATTGATAAACAAATAGAGAATATTAAATTAAATAATAAGATAGATAATGATGCTATTATAAAAATAAATGATAGAATAAATAATCCAATTTATCTAGATGTATTTAATGATAAGATTATAGAACTTAGAAGTAAAAAGGAAGACAAGGAGGCAGTAAATGCTTTCCTAGATAACTTTAGAAAAAGATTTATTCAAGAGTTTAAGATGCTAGACAAAGATGACTATTTAAAATATGCACATAGTATTTTTGTTTATGGTGAATATAGATATCACGATATTAGAATTGTTGATAGATTGATCGAGGGATTAAATAGTGAATCAAATTATGTAAAAATAAATTCTATAAGGGCTTTAGCAAAAATAGGAGATAAAGATAAATTTATAAATTCACTAAAAATTATTTCAGATAGAAACATATATATAAATGATAAGATTTTAATTGATTCAATGGATATATTCGAAGGCGATAAAAAAGATTTTAATGAGGAATTAGGTAAAAATATAGATAGCTTCTCAGAAAGAATAAAGATTTTAGTTATAAATCACTTTACGAATAATAAATTTGAAGAGGTAAATAAGCAGCTATTTAATAAGTTAAAAAGTAATGATGAGAGTACAGAAGTTAAGTTAGCTATAATAAAATATTTTGGAAGAATTAAGTATGCTTATATGGAGATAGAATTAATAAATTTATTAAATAATGAAAGATGGGAAATAAGAGCATTAGCAGCAAAAATAGCAGTAAATTATAGTTCTAAAGTAATAAAAGAAGGGCTGTTAAAAACATTATGCGATTCAAATTGGTTTGTAAGATACAATTCGGCAATGTCCATTATAAATTTTGATAATAATACTTTACTAATTGAAAAAGCCATGAAGCTTGATGATAAGTATGCTAGAGATATTATGCTGTATAGCTTATTTAATAAAAAGCTTATAACTTATAATGAATATATAAATCTTACAGTAAAAGAGAATAATTCATTAGTTGAGGGGGGCTTTAAATGATTGAAAGTATAGTTATAGTATTAAATAAAATATTTTTTTACTACATGTTTATTTATTCAGTAATTTTCTTCATAACAACATTATTATCAACTGTGGATATAGAGAAATTTACTAAGAGGAGAAAATTTGTATCATCTTTAACTTTAAATAAGAATGAAAATTATATTCCAATTTCTATATTAGTTCCAGCTTATAATGAGGATGTAACTATAATAGATAGTATAAAATCCCTTTTAAACTTAGATTATCCTGAATATGAGATAATAGTTGTAAATGATGGTTCTACAGATAATACAGAAAAATATGTTATAGATACTTTTAATTTAAAAAGAATAATTACACCTATCAGAAAGCAAATTGATTGTAAGGATGTTATATCTGTTTATGAAAATACAATAGACAATATAAGAATTGTTCTTGTAAACAAGATGAATGGAGGAAAAGCAGATGCCTTGAATATGGGGATAAATGTAAGTAAATATCCTTTATTTATTTCACTAGATGCAGATTCTATGCTACAAAAAGATTCACTTTTAAAAATAGTTGAGCCTTTTATAGAAGATGATAGAACTGTAGCTGCTGGAGGAAGTATTCAAGTTGCTAATGGATTAACAATAAAAGAGGGGAAAGTAATAAAAGAAGTAACACCTAAAAAGTTTATCGTTTTATTTCAAATGATAGAGTATATAAGGGTATTCATAGCATCTAGAGTTGCATTTAATAAGTTTAATTTAAATATGATAATTTCAGGTGCTTTTGGATTGTTTAATAAATCAATAGTTATTTCTACAGGGGGATATAACTCTAAAACTGTAGGTGAAGATATGGAACTTGTTGTTAAGCTTCATACCTATTGTCTTAAAAATAAGAAAAAATATAAGATAGAATATGTTCCAGATGCAATTTGTTTTTCACAAGTACCAGAAAGATATTCGGATCTTAAAAAGCAAAGAAGAAGATGGCATATGGGTTTAATTCAAAGTATATGGAGGCATAAATACGTATTTTTAAATATTAAATATGGAGCATTAAGCTTTATATCATATATTTATTATTTAGTTTTTGAGGTTATATCTCCAATTATAGAGATATTAGGTTTATTATCTATATTTTTAGCTTTTATAATGGAAGTTGTAAATATAAAATTTATGCTTTTATATTTATTCTTATTTATTTTTTATAACGTAATTGTTTCTTGGGTCTCTATAACTTTAAATAACTTTTTATTTGACTATAAGTTTAGGAGAAAAATATCAGTAAAACTATATTTATTTAGTATTTTAGAGTGTATTGGCTTTAGACAATTATGTTCTCTTTATAGAATAAGTGCTTTTATAAATTATAGAAAGAATAGATATCAATGGGGAAAAATTACAAGAATCAATATGAGTGGGGGTATAGATGAAAAATAAAAGATTAATTAAAATAATAATCATAATAGTTATTTTATTAATTGTAACAATGCCTTTTTATCTATGGGAACTTAAGGGCAGTAGTGATATAAAGGCTATAATCTTAGATAAGACAGTACCTACCGAAGAATATAGGGAACACAAAAATATTATGTGGATACTTAATAATAAGAAGATATTAAATAAGTACACAAATGCAGCATTTCAGTATAATGAAGATTATTATGGATTTTTCCCATATAAATTAAAGGAAGATTCTACAGAGGATTATTTTATTAAAGAGATTCCAGAAGAATTAGATAATGACTTAGATTTAATATATTTAGCTGATACTTTTGGAGTTCACAGCAATGATTATGAACTTGATAATTTTAAATATAAGGATTTATCTTATGGAGGAATTACTGATAAAGAATTAGATGCAATATATGATGTATTAAATGGAAAGACAATAGTTGGAGAATTTAATATATTTAATTCTCCAACTCAAGGAGAAGCAAGGGAAAGGACTATGGATATCTTCGGAGTTGAATGGTCTGGATGGATAGCAAGATATTTTAAAGATTTAAGTAGGTCTTATGGAGAAGTACCGAACTGGATAATTCAAAATTATGAAAAGCAATATCAAGAAGAATGGAGCAAGGAAGGAACAGGAATAGTATATGTTCATGAAGATGGGCAAGTTATTGTTCTAGAAGATAAAAAACATTTAAATGAAAATTATGTTTATCTTTCATTTACTGACCAGGCAAAAAGCCAATATAATTTAAAAGATAATGTTAAATATTATTATTGGTATGAAGTGATAACAGTAAAAGATAATGCTAAAGTATTAGGAAGCTTTAATATAGATGTTACAGAAGAAGGAAGTAAGGTATTAAGCAAATATGGCTTAGATACATCATATCCTGCATTTATAGAGAAAAAAGGAGATTATAACTCATATTACATGGCTTGTGATGCTTCTGATAACAATAAAATTTTAAACAACTATAAAGTAGAGTTTTATGCACCTTTTATGAATAAACTATCAATAGATAATACGATTAGTAATAAAAACTTTTTCTGGAAATGTTACTATCCATTTTTTAATAAAATTTTAGATGAGATAGTGGATTAAAATAATAATAAAATATAACGGGGGTCGCGTTTCGCGCCCCCCGTTATACTTTATTAAATTTACTAATTTTAATAACTTTATACTATTAAATATGAAATTTAATACAAAATGAAAATTATATTTAATATTTTATATATAAATATTTTGTATTTTGTATTTTGCATTTTTATTTTCAAAATAGAACTTTTTACATTAGATATCTAATCCCTATAGTCTTATAATCTTTTATATATATTCTTGGAGCCCTTCTACCAATAAGGCAAAGAACTTCATAGCTTATTGTATTTATTAATTTAGCCATATCATCAGCATCAAATTTAACACTTCCATCAGATCCTAGTAATATAACTTCATTTCCAAGATGAACATTTTCTATATCAGTAATATCAACCATAAACTGATCCATACAAACATTGCCTATAATAGGTGCTAACTGACCGTTTATAATAACTTTTCCTTTGTTTGAAAGTCCCCTAGAATATCCATCTGCATAACCAACAGGTAGTGTTGCAACTATGGTTTTTCTAGTTGTTTTGAAGGTTTTACCATATCCTATATATTCATTTTCTTCAACTTCTTTTATGTGAATGATTTTAGTTTTCCATGTTAAAACTGGCTTTATATCAAAATGCTCTTTATCAACTTCATTTGAGGGATAATAACCATATTGAATTATACCAGGTCTTACACAATCATAATGACTTTCTGGCAAATCAATTATAGCAGCACTATTAGATAAATTCTTTTTATTTATATAAACACCGGCTTCTTGAAGTTTATCCAAGAAAGTATTATAAATTTCAATTTGTTTTAAAGAGTAACTCTTATCCTTACAATCAGCAGTGGAAAAATGAGAAAAAATACTTTCAATTTTAAGATTGCTTAATTTAGAAATATTTAGTATATCTTCTAAGCCCTTATCAGTTTTTCTAAAGCCAATTCTACCCATTCCAGAGTCTATAGCTATATGAATATTAATAGTTTTATTTAAGGCTTTTGCTTTTTTATTAAGATTTATAGCAAATTCATAAGTTGATATTGTAGGTTCAACATCATATTCTACTAAAGCGTCTATCGCATAATCTTCACTAATACCAAGTAGCATTATAGGAGCTGATATTTCATTTTCTCTAAGTTCAATTGCTTCAACTATATTAGCAACTGCAAGTCTATTAATACCATGATTAAGTAAAACCTTTGATATTTCTACTGCACCATGACCATATGCATTTGCTTTTACGACTCCAATTATTTCACTATTACCAGATTTATTCTTGATTTGCTCTATGTTATATATTAAATTATTTAAATTAATTTCTGCCCAAATTGGATGTAATAAATTCATATCTAAACCCCTCGCTATCATTGACTTATTAGTACTACCACTGATACTATTATATACATAAACTGAAACTTTGATAAGTGTCAGTTTGTATTAATTTAATGATGCCAGTTTTGAAGATAATATAAAGGCTACCATAACTAGATGTGTTTATTTTGTATATTCTATTTATCTTCGCTAACTTATATTTATCAGTTACTATTGCTAAATTAAGAAATATTAACATTAATGATATGTATTAAATTGGAGGTGTTATATAAAAATCGAAAAATTAATATATATCATTACGGTTAATTCGAAAGAGGTGTTTATTGTGGATTTTATTAATATTAATTTAGATACTAACAGTAGTGTTCCTTTATATATACAATTATATAATTTTATAAAGAAGGAAATTCAAAGCGGAAAGTTAGAATCGAATAGTAAGTTACCATCAAAAAGAAAGCTCTCTAAACATTTAGAGATTAGTCAAAATACGATAGAATCAGCATATGAGCAACTTATTACTGAAGGATATATAATATCAAAACCTAAGAAAGGGTATTATGTATCAGAATTTCAAGGAGTAATAAATATTAGTTCAATCAATGATAAATATGATAATAAAAAAACAGTTGGGAAGAAGTATAAATATGAATTTTTTTCAAGTAGAGTAGATTTGGAAAGTTTTCCTTATACAGCATGGAGAAAAATAAATAAAGATATAATAAATGAGGAAAATAAAAATTTATTACAAATAGGACATTCTCAAGGCGATAGAAATTTAAGAGAAGCTATTTCGAATTATTTAAAATTTTCTAGAGGAGTAAATTCAAGTGCAGATAACATAGTTATTGGAGCAGGAACAGAATATTTAGTTCAAATATTAATAAATATTTTAGGTAACGATAAGATTTATGGCATGGAAGACCCAGGTTATTACAAGATAAGAAAAATATTAAAAACTCATAATATAGAAGTTAAGCCTATAAAGATAGATACCCAAGGAATAGATGTAGAGAATCTTAGTAAAAGTAATGTAGAAATAATTCATATAACACCATCCCATCAATTTCCTACGGGAGTTATAATGCCAATAAGTAGAAGAATGCAGCTTTTATCTTGGGCAAATGAAAAGAGTAATAGATATATAATTGAAGATGATTATGATAGTGAGTTTAGGTTTGAAGGTAAACCAATACCAGCTCTGCAAAGTTTAGATACTAAGGAAAAAGTTATATATTTAGGTACTTTTTCAAAATGCTTTGCTCCTTCAATTAGAATAGGATATATGGTTTTACCTAATGAGTTAATTAAAATATATAGAGAAAATTTTAGTTTTCTTACTTGTACAGTTTCGAGAATAGATCAACAATCTTTATTTAGATTCATGGAAGAAGGATATTTTGAAAGGCATCTAAATAAAATGAGAAATATATATAAGAAAAAAAGAGAATTTTTAGTTTCATTAATAAAAAAATATCTTAAAGGAACTGAAATAATAGGAACTAATTCGGGATTACATTTGTTACTAAGGGTTAACAATGGAATGACAGAAGATGAATTAATTCAAAAAGCAGAAGAAAAAGAAATAAAAATTTTAGGCTTATCTAATTCATATTTTAAAATGAAAGATAAGATTAGTATAGTTTTTCTAGGATATGCTAGTTTAACGCATAAAGAAATAGAGGAAGCTGTAATATTATTAAAAGAAGCTTGGAAACTATAATAAAAAGGAATTAATAAAATAATATATAGGCATAATAATACAGGTAAATAAAATACCTATTTATAAGGAGTTTGTACTATGTCTTATATTAATTTTAAAGAAGAAGTATGTGTAGCTAAAATACAATTACAGAATAGAATTGATAACAATGAAAAGTTATTCAATCAAATTAAGCAATATAAAAATATATCTAGTAACTATAACCCAAATGAAAAATATAGTTTTAAAGAGTTTAACGACATTGTTTTAGGTGGAGGTCATCCACAAAGTGAAGATGAATTTCAGGAGATAAGTTATACAGATATAATTTGTGCGAAATTTATAAACTGTAGATTTTCAAATATAAAATTTAAAGGATGTAAGTTTATAGGATGCTATTTTATAAATTGTAATTTCATAGGTGGTGGCGCAGTATTTGATGAATGTATCTTCATTAAGCAAGAAAGCGATACAAAGCCTAATTTAAATAAGGAAGACAATTTGTCATGTGAATTTAATGAATGTAATATATATGCAAAGTTCTTAAATTGTGATTTAGGTCACATAGTATTTAATAAGTGCCTTTTGAATAACACTAATTTTGAATTAAGTGATATGACAAGTGGAATTATATTTGATTGTGATTTAAAGAAAGTAATAATAATAGATACTGATTTATCTGGTGCTAAAATAGTAAAATCTTATATAGAAGACTTAGAATTTAGGGATAAGTATAAAAGTAAGTTAGATGAAAAAACATTTATAGATAAAATAAAATTAAGAAAGAAAAATAGAGATGAATACGAAGGAATATATACAGTATATGAAAATATAGCAGATAAATTTAAGGAAAACAACTTAGTTAATAATTTCGGGGAGTATTATTTTTTATGTAGAAAAACACAAAGAAAGGTTTTAAAGCCTATACCAAGAATAATGTCTTTTTTGGGATTTGTAACTTGCGGATATGGCGAAAGACCATTGTATGCAGCATATTTTTCACTTTTTGTAATATTTGTATTTTCAATTATATATTTGATTTTTGGAATAAAGGTAGATGAAGAAATTATTAGATACACATTTTTAGAAAAAGGTTTTACATTTAGACAATTATTAAAGGATTATAACGAAAGCTTAAATTTAAGTGTAGGTATGTTTGCTGGAGTGGGACTTAATGAAGCTCAACCAGCCCCAATTTCATATATGCTAAGTAATATAGAAATGCTACTAGGCGTTTTAATGATGGGGATAGGAATAGGAGCATTAGTTAAAAAGATAGTAAGGTAAATTAAAAAATATAAAATCTATGTAGGTACTGAAAAGAAATTTATAGCACCTACATAACTGAGAAAAAATAAATAATATTACAAATAGAAAAAGAGATATTTTATACATCTCTTTTTTTTATTTGTAATATGAAATTTTTATGATTTCTCTTAGTTGGGTGCCTAATTTTTTAAAATGTTAAAATTTTAATTTGATATAGTTTCATACTCATAGAATTAAGTATAATGCATATGCATAATTTAAAATAATTCTTATAAAATATTACATCAGATTAATTTAAGAATATATATAGCTTATTCATAATATAAAATAAAAATATATTGTTTTTCGATAAAAATAGCTTGATAAACAATTTTGTGAATGTTAATATAATTATTAGAAAAGGAGAGATTACCATGAAGTTAAAAGATGAAAAAACTTTATCGAAGGTATTATCAATTATTCTTAATATTACTATAGTATTTGGAATAATTCTTACGGCTATGGTATTTTATATGACATTCTATAAAAGAGGAATACAAGACATTGTTATTAATGAAGTCTTAGTTACAATACTATTAATTGTTGGTATAGCTAGCTTGTTTTATATAGTATTTCAGCTTAAAGGAATAATAAAGACATTAATAATTGGAGACCCATTTGTTAGATCAAATGCAATTGCTTTCAAGAAAATATCAGTATCATCATTAATAATATCAGTCTGTTATTTAATTAATTTATTTGTAAATTCTAATTTTAAGGAATTTAAATTTATATATGTTGATAATATGGGTATTCATACAGATATGGAAGTATTTATATTTTTATTTGCTTCAGCTTTTATATTTATATTAGCGAAGGTTTTTGATAAGGCAGTTACGTTCAAAGAAGAAAATGATTTAACTATATGATGAAGGAGCACAATATGGGAATAGTCGTAAATTTAGATGTTATGATGGCAAAAAGAAAAATTTCATTAAATGAATTAGCAGAAAGAGTTGGTATAACTAATGCTAACCTTTCTATATTAAAAAATAACAAAGCAAAGGCAGTTAGATTTTCTACATTAGAAGCTATTTGTAGAGAACTTAATTGCCAACCAGGAGATATATTAGAATATATAGATGAATAATGGAGGGAGAGAAAATATGGTCAATACTGTAGCTTTAGTTTTAATGAAAGGAGATAAAATCCTTTTATTAAAACGATCAAAAAATAGGTTACCTATAATAAGTATGAAAAACGAAGAAAAACCAGAAGAGTGTATTGAGAGATGGAAAGAAGGAAGAATAGAATTTGAAGATTCTCCAATTATCAATTATAGCAAGAAAATCAATATAGAAGATTATAATGTTAATTTAATGTTTATCGATGTGACAAATTCAGAAGTTAAATTAATAGATGAAAGCTTGGTATTTGAAGAATGTAGATGGGCAAATAATATTAATAAAGTAGAAAATGATTTGCTTATAAATGTTTTAACTGAGTGTAGTATAAATAATTATCAATCTTTTGCAGTTGAGGCATTAAAAGAATTTATAAATATGAATAGTAAATATAAAGTAAGAAATTCTAAGATAGATGTTGAAAAACAAAGCATTGATACTAATAAAGCATTGATTCTTATAGCTTTTTCTTTAGGTATAGGAATATTATTTTCAAGGTTTATTTTTGGTTATCTAGGTATTTCAGTTGCTATTTTAACTATTTTAATGACAGTGATATTTATGTTAATCATAGGAGTAAAAAATAAAAGCTTTCTTGGATATTTCTTTGTAGCATCTAGTATAATTTTATCATTTACTTATGGCATTTTTACAAATGAATTTTTTAGAGTATTAAATTTAATAGTTATACCTATTTCACTATTTTCAGGATTTTTGTTATTAACATTTAAAAATATTGAATTTAAGTTAATAAGCTTTGGAGCATCATTTTTAGAAACAATTATAGGGCAATCTTTGGGGAATTCAACTAAAATTCCTTCAATATTAAACAAAGCATTGAAAAAAGGAAACATTAAAAAAGAAAATGATCATGTTAAATCTATATTAATTGGGTTAGCTATATCAATACCTTTAATTATAATACTGGGAATCTTACTTGCAGGTGCAGATGAGATATTTAGTTATTACTTGGCAAATATATGGAGATATCTTAATATAGAAAATATTTATGACTTTATACTAAAAGCCTTTATAGCAATAATAGTAATGTTTTTAGTATTTGGTTTATACTATAGTTTAAATTGCACAGAGGTAAGAGATGTAGAAAGTAATTTAATAAAAAAAGATTTTAATTCAACAACAATAATCACAATATTAATTTCAATAACTATACTTTATTTAGTATTTACTAAAATACAGATTTCATATTTATATCTAAATAAAGCTTTACCAGCTGGATTTAATTTTGCGGATTATGCTAGAACTGGATTTTTCCAACTAGTTGCACTTGTAATAGTAAACTTATCAATGATAACAATAATGAATTTCAAAACAGCAACAAATAGTAAAAACGTTAAAAATTCATTAAATACTTTATATAGCGTAATAACAGTATTAACAATGAATATGGGAGCTTCTGCTATATATAAAATGAACTTATATATAGGGGAGTTTGGATATACTAGACTAAGAATTTTAGTTCAAGCATTTACAGTTTTTTTATTTATTTCTTTAATTATATTACTTGTATTTATATGGAGAGGGAAGTACTTACTTAAGCCAATGGCAATTGTAGGATTAACTATATATTTATTTTTAAATTATATTAATATAGATAATTATATAGCAAAACAAAATATAAATATAATTAATACTAAACATGAAATGGATGATAGATATTTGACTAGATTATCATTAGATGCTCAAGATGCAGTAAAAGATGGTTATGATAAAGGCTTAATAGAAAGCAAGTATTATTATGATTGGTATAATAAAAGAGTTATTACTAAGCACTGGTACGAATATAATTACTTTAATAATAGAATATTTAAATAAAAGGTTAATTATTTTAAATTAAATTTATTAAGTTTTGAATTTATTAAGTTTTAAATTTATTTAGTTTTAAAGTTAAATATAATGAGTTGAAAACTTAGTTAGAAGATATAAACGATGAATAAACGATAAAGAACTTCCCAATTGAAACGATAATCTAATTAAGTTAAGGGGGAGATCTTATGCAGATTCAAAGAATAAATAATTGGGATAATCCAATATATAATAGGCTTAAAGAAGCTTCAGAAAATCAAAAGAAAGAAAAAGCAGAAAAAGAAAAAAGTATAACTGTAGAAAAAAGTTCGAATCAAATAATAAAAAACTTACAGCAACTAAAAGAAAATTTTAAGGAACAAAAAATAAAGCTTCAAGAAACTGAAATGGATCCTAAGGAAAAAAGAATGAAGCTTGAAGAGATAAATAAAAAAATAGCTGAAGTAGAAGCTGAAATACAACAAATGAAATTAGTGGAAAAAGAGAAAGAAGCTTTAGAAAATCAGCGTAAGCTAGAAGAAAAAAATAAAAAGGATGAAAGCATTAACTCTAAAAATAAAATAAACTTTCATGAAAATAGTGGCGGAATAATAGTTGAAGATAGTCTGAAGAAGTTAATTTCAGCTAATAATAAATTAAGAAATACAAATGATTTTGGAAAAACTAAAGCAGCAATGGAAGTAGAAAGGGGACATCTAGAGATTACTGGGAAAGAAAACTCTTTTGTTGATAAGCAATACGCTAAATTAACTAAAGGAATAAAAGGATTAGAAAATAGAATCTTATATGAAGTAGGAACAGCTAATAAAGAATCTAATGATAATTATAAAGATAAAGAAGCTTTTAAAGATAAAAACAGAGAAGAATAAAAAATGCATTATTTACGAAGTTATTTTCTTTTCTTATAATTTTTAAGTGGACATATGTAAGGTTGCATTTACCTTCAAGGAAGGGATGAAATCAAGCTTATATATGCCCACTTTTTATTTATCATTTTATTGTTATAGTAAGAAGTAATATTTGCCAAAGTGTAGAAATATATTCTTAAATTATACCTAAATCAAGTTTTAGTTTAAGAATTCTTAATACAGATTCATTTATACGATCTTCTTTAATTTCTCCATTTCTTATAGCTTCTAATACAGATGGTATTTGTATATCAAAATCAGATGCTATTATTAAATCATTACCAGCAATTATAGCAAGTACTGCTGATGTAGAGTCACCTATATATTCTTTTATAGCACTCATTTGTAAGTCATCAGTCATTATTACTCCATCAAATCTTAATTCATCTCTAATGATTTTATTAACACTTGGAGAAAGTGATGCAGGAAGATTTGCATCCATAGACTTTACTATATTATGAGATACTAATATGCTACTAGCTCCAGCCTCTATCCCAGCTTTAAATGGTAGAAAATCGGAATTTTGAAAGCTTTCATAACTTCTCTCATCAATAGATATTCCAGTATGAGTATCTACATTATTTCCATAGCCAGGAAAGTGTTTTAATGCAGACCCTATTTTATTTTCGTTCATAGTATTCACTACTGTTTTTATATATTCAGATGTTTCTAAAGCATTCATTCCAAAGGTTCTAGGGTAAATAAAATCGTTTGGATCTACTGATACATCACATACTGGGGCTAAATTCATATTAATTCCCATACTTTTTAATAGCTCTGCTTTTTCTTTAGTATCGCTAGCTATTAATGGATATCCACCTTCATTATATAATTCTTGAGGTGAATAAAAAGGAACAGCCCTAAATTCAGGATACCAGCTTAATCTATTAACAATACCTCCTTCTTCATCTATTCCAATTAGAAGTTTTATTTTAGAATTGTTTTGATAGCTTAATAATGTTTGAGTTAAGGATTCTTTAGTTTCATCCTTTATATTATTATCAAATAGAATAAATCCACCAACTTTATAATTTTGTAAATCTTCAAGTGCAGTTTCTTTTCGGCATCTAATAAAGAACATTTGTCCAACTTTTTCTTCTAAGGTCATATTAGATAATAAATCCTTTGCCTTTTTTGAATTAATTTCTTCAGTAGATGGTTTATTTGAATTATTATTTGAGTCATTATTTGAATTGCTATTGTCTATAATTGAATCAGAACTTTCTCCTCCTGGAGTTTCATTAATTTTTTTAGAATTAAAATATCTATAACTTAGAGCAAAAGAAGCTATAAACAATAAAATAATAGAAATTATTAAAATTAATTTTTTCATAATAAGTCTCCAA
Organism: Clostridium sp. D46t1_190503_E9; assembly: GCF_015555225.1. NCBI lineage: Bacteria > Bacillati > Bacillota > Clostridia > Eubacteriales > Clostridiaceae > Clostridium > Clostridium sp. D46t1_190503_E9. Next base: position 30,541 of record NZ_JADNKB010000003.1, on the reverse strand, counting down.
TACAAATAAAGTTTTAAAAAAGTTTTTAATAAAGATTTTAACTTTATCCTAAACATATAAATAAGTGATAATTTTAATATAAGTTGCTAGAGTACTAGATTTATTTAAGTTTTATTAATTTATATAGTTTAATTACTGTTAAATCCTTAGTGTAACTTATATATTAATAATTATAGCTATATTATATGTATCTATACACAATTAGGCAATTTTTATTAACTATTTATAAAATTAATATTTTAAATTTTAATTCAAAATCAGAGTTTTCACCTAATTAAGTTTGAATTATATAATAATATTAATAATAATTTTTTAGAAGTGAAGTAGTATGAGTAGTATAATTCTTTATTTAGCAACAGCTATATTATTTTTAATATCATATAGAAAAGATAAGAAAAAAACTAAGAAGGCATTATTAAAAGGGTGGAAGTCAATAGAAAATATACTGCCTCAATTCTTAGGAATAATCTTAGTTGTTGGGTTGACTCTTTCAATATTAAAACCAGAGACAATATCAAATATAATAGGAAGTAATAGTGGTATATTTGGAGTGATTTTATCTGCAGTTTTAGGAAGTATTGCAATGATGCCTACCTTTGTTGCATTTTCTACTGGAGATATGCTACTTAAAAGTGGAGCAGGGATAGCACAAGTTGCAGCACTTATATCAACTCTTACTTTAATTGGCATAATTACTATTCCATTAGAAGCTAAACATATAGGTAAAAAAGCAGCTATTTATAGGAATATAATAGCTTTTGTTTTTTCAATAATAGTAGCATTTTTTGTTGAAATGGTGGTGACAATGATATGATAAAAGCTTTAGTTAAAAGATATTCCTTTTTTATTATATTACTTATAGTAACAGTAATTGTAACAATTTTTAATAAAGAGTTAGGTTTAAAATCATTTAGCACAGCTTTTTCAAGTTTTAAACAAATGATTGAGGTGGTACCACCAATAATGATAATGCTTGGGCTTATGGATGTTTGGATTCCAAGAGAAACTATGATGAAATACATGGGAGACGATTCAGGAATAAAAGGAATTTCTCTTGCAATATTAATAGGATCAATAGCGGCAGGACCAATGTATGCAGCTTTCCCATTTACAAAAGTCCTCCTTAAAAAAGGTGTTAAATTTAGTAATATAATAATATTTATGAATGCTTGGTGCGTAACTAAAATATCTACATTGATGTTTGAGTTCTCGTCACTTGGTTATGAATTTACTTTAGCAAGGCTTTTGATTGACATACCTGGAGTAATAATAATGGGATATTTAGTTCAAGTTTTAATGCCAAAGGATGAATTAGATAGACTTTATAGTGAGAATTTAGATTGAAAATTATCCTAATGAAGTGAATAGTATAAAATTATTTACAAATGCTAAATGTATAGTTATAATGTTTATGATAAACTATAAATAATAAGCAATGAAAGAGAAAAGTAGATAGATAGTCATTTAACAGAGATTTAAGTATAGGTGGAAGCTTAAAATTTGATCCTATTGAAGAAGCTCTAGAGCTATAAACTGAAACAGCATATTAAAAAAATTGCAAGTAAGTTTGTGGGATTCTCCCCTTAAAGAGAATGAGCGGATTAATTTTAATTAATCAATTTAGGTGGTAACGCGGAATTTTGTCTTTCGTCCTAATATTTATAGGATGAAGGGCTTTTTTTATGTATAGGAAATTATAAAAATGTTACCCGTATTAATAACATTTTATAATTTCCATTCTTTAGTTTTCAAGTTGGCATATGTAAGTTTGCGTTGACTTGGAGAGAAGCGACGGAATAAGTAAATTTACATATGCCAACTTTTTTAATTATATAAAATTTTAAACTACGGAAGGAAGATGAATATGAGTTTTGAAAAATTAGCAGAATTAATATTTCCAAATGTTGATAAAACACCAGAATATTATATTGCAAAGTATCCAAAAAGAAATTTAAAAGAAGGTGCTGTTGTTTCAAGATATGCACCATCACCAACAGGTTTCCAACATATTGGAGGTGTTTTTGCAGCATTAATAAATGAAAGATTAGCAAGTCAAAGTGAAGGTGTTTTCTTCTTAAGAATAGAAGATACTGATCAAAAAAGAGAAGTTGAAGGTGCTATAGCAGATACAATTCAAACAATGCATAACTTTGGAATGGACTTTAATGAAGGAATGACTGGAGATAAAACATCTAAAGGTGAATATGGTCCATATAGACAAAGTGAGAGAGCTGATATTTATAGAGCTTTTGCAAAAGATTTAATTAAAAAAGGATTAGCATATCCAGCATTTGATACACCAGAAGAATTAGCAGAACTTAGAGAAAAGCAAACAGCAGCTAAAATAACACCAGGATATTATGGAGAATTTGCTAAGGATAGAAACTTAACTCCTGAGGAAGCTATGGAAAAAATAAATAATGGTGAAAGCTACATAATTAGATTCAAGTCACCAGGTAATATAGAAAATAGAGTAGAGTTCCATGATTTAATAAAAGGAGATATAAGTTTCCCAGAAAATAATCAAGATATAGTTATAATAAAGGGAGATGGACTTCCAACATATCATTTTGCACACGTTGTAGATGATGCTTTAATGAGAACTACTCATGTTATAAGAGGGGAAGAATGGTTATCATCACTTCCAATACATGTTCAATTATTTGATGTATTAGGATTAGATAGACCTAATTATGCACATATACCAACAATAATGAAAAATGATAATGGCTCAAAGAGAAAATTATCAAAGAGAAAAGATGCTGAAGCAGCAGTTTCATATTACAAAGAAGTTGGATATCCAATGGTATCAGTAATAGAATACTTATTAAATATAATAAACTCTACATTTGAAGATTGGAGAGCAGAAAATCCAACTGTAGATTATCATGAATTTAAAGTTGCTTTAGACAAGATGAGTAAGTCAGGAGCATTATTTGATATAGTTAAGTTAAATGATGTAAGTAAAGAAGTTATTTGCAAAATGAAAGCAGATGTAGTTTATGATTACTATACAGCTTGGGCTAAAGAGTTCGATAAGGAAATGTACGATTTAGTAACATCTAATGAAAAGATGTCAAAAGAAATCTTCAATATAGATAAGGAAGGTCCAAAGCCAAGAAAAGATTTTGCTAAGTGGGATGAAGTAAGAGGAAAAGTGGATTACTTCTTTGATGAATTATTCAATAAGGAAACAGCAGAAAATGTTGAACTTCCAAAGACTTTAAGCTTAGAAAATGCCAAAGAAATAATTAAAGTATATAAAGATAAATTCAACTTCAATTCTGGAAGCCAAGAAAATTGGTTTGAAGAGTTAAAGGTTATTGGAGCAGAACTTGGATACTGTGCAAATAGAAAAGAATATAAAGCAAATCCAGATGCATTTAAGGGAATGATTTCTGATGTTGCTGGAGCTGTAAGAGCCGCTCTATCTCATAGAAGCAATACTCCAGATCTTTATACTATTATGCAAATATTAGGTGAAGATAAAGTAAGAGCTAGATTTGAAGCATTTTTAAACCTATAAAATAAATACTTGAAAAGGGATCAAGATATTTTGATTTCTGATTATAATAAAAAGGACGTCGCGTTACGCGACGTCCTTTTTGAATATTCTATATAGACTAAAGTAGATATAAAAATAATTTTACAATGAAGTTTAAAAGTGTTTTTATTTGTATATAATTTAAATATTAATATTATAAAATATAAAAGATTATCAGAAATATTAAAATGGAGTATAAAACAATTAATTTTATAAGATTTCAATTACAGATATTAAATATTAGTTAATAATTTAAAAAAATTAAAAATAATTATTGAAATTGATATATAGTATTATGTAAAATTATAGTAACAAATACAAAAGGAGATGAACATATGGAAAATTATGATTTAGTTTTAGATTTCTTTACTAAAAATGATAAACCACTAAATGCTACTGCAGTTGCAGAAGGAACAGGGGTAGACAAAAAAGAAGTTTCAAAAGTTATGGATAAACTTAAAAAGGAAGAAAAAATTTATTCACCAAAAAGATGTTATTGGCAAATAAAAAGATAAGAGGTGCTATAACAATGCATAATTGATAATGCATAATTATAGTGAAAACTACTAGAAGTAGTTTTGAAAGTTATAGTGTAAAATTAGTTAGATATGATTCTCTATTTTTAGTGAGAAAGTTAAAGAGAAGAGATTAGATTGAAATTCCACTTTTGGTGGAATTTCTTTTTTTATTACATAATAGATTTCTTCACGAAAAATGTAGCCAGTAGATAGGAGAATATCAACTAAAGATATCTTTAATTAATAATTTCACCTTTGGTATTAGCTAATTTTTTACTCCATTGGCTAAGTTCTTCAGGTGTCTGTTCCATCCAGTCTGTTTTTTCACCTACAATTCTTAAAGGTGCTTGAGAGCGATAAGAACATGTTAAGTTTCCTGGAAATTTCTTATCAGTTACATTTGGATCATTTTCAAAGGCTCCTGTTGGCTCTACAATATAAACATGTTCTCTACCTTCTCCTTTTGCTAATCCAGCTGCAAGTCCTGCACCATTAAGATTGGATGTGAAATAAATGTGATTCATCTTAACTTCAGAATTATAATTTGAATTTCGACCTGCTACAAGCAAATCACCAATCTTTAAATCTGCTCTAGTTCCATGATAAAAAGGTCCTTTATCATAAGGTTCAGTATTAGATGAATTTGACAATTCATAATTTGCTTTCGCCTTATCAGAATCACCTAATTCTTCATAGCATTTTGAAATGCTTAAATATATTGTGGGAAAAGCACTCTTAACACTATCATCATTTGATTTTATGGCATACTCTAAAGCTTTTTCCATCCATTTTAATTTATCTGAAATATCTTTTTTATGTTTAGCTACTTGGTAGGCTGCAATAAATCTTTCAAAGTCATTTACTGATTCATTCAAAGCTTGAAGAAATAATGCACTTGCTTCTTCAGAGTTACCTTGATCTTCCATATTCATTCCCAACATACATAGTCTTATAATTTTGTTTTTTGGATCAAATTTAGTGCTCATTTAATGTACCCTCCTCTTATTATTATAGGTACATTATCTTAACATATATATAATAATAAATGTATACTTATATTTTCATTTTATACATGGTATAATTAAATTATAGGGAGTGATTTTTACTAAATAGGATTACTCTCTTTTTTGTTATTTTTAACAAAGCAGCTCATTAGGTAATGGCTTCCACTTTTCTAGGTGTGTACGCTAATCTAACTCTTATTCAATTTGTATTATAATACAATTATTCAATTCAAATAAATTAATAACCTCATAATAGATTTAAGATTAAGTAACAAACTATTATAAGTTAAATTCTATTTTTCGCTTTCTTGTACACATCCAAATTGACTCGTAAAATTTAAGTGCATCTTCATTAAATTCCTATACATTCAAAAGTAAATAATTGTATATTTATATTAGTAAGCATAATATAGTCTTATAAGAAGCATTTATTCTATTAGGTATTAATTATTTTTAAGTGAGTGGGGGAATTATCATGTTAAATAATTTAGTCAATAGTAGGAGTCAGTATAAGTATCCTATGAAAAAATTAATTTTCTTTATTAGGGCTTTTTGTTTAATTCTATTAATAACAGGATGTAGTAAGTGTAAAGCAGAAAACTATATGAATGCAGTGGTTAAAGATATTACAGAGGAAAGTCTTGATGTTAGTCCCATAGATAATGAAAGTGTTAATTCAGATAAAGATATTATTGATGCAGATAGTATTATCATAGATTTAAATAACATATCTATTGGGAATCTTCCACAATTAAATAAGGGTGATAGAATAAGAATTGTTTATAATGGTGAAAGTGTTAAAGAAGATCCAATGAAAATTGAGATAGTTTTTGCAATATATTTATTAGATGAAAATGGTGATGTTATATCTAACTAATAAAGTATAAAAGTTGATAATTAAATTTATCAACTTTTAATTTGTAATAGTTTAAAACTATTAACTATTTAATTTCTGCAAAAATTTCATGTATATTTACAGCGGGGTCAGCAAATAATGCTGTTCTTTGATTCCAAGTCATATCTTGTGGTTCATGAACAGAAGTTGTTCTTTTGCTGATTAACATATTAAATGATTCCTCAACATCCTTAGGACTTTCACATGGAAAAGCAAGTTCGAACCCTTGTCCAGATGACTCTTTCCTATATTCACTACTTTGATCATACATAACGTCTCTCATGCAAATAGCAAATCTTATTCCACCATTTTCAAATTCAACATAATTACCAAGGTCATTTTCAATTCTAAATCCTAGGACTTTATTATAGAATGCTTTCATTTTATCTATACCATTTGTCAAAATAGTAATAAGATTAATTTGTGCTTTCATCGTATATTTCCCACTTTACTAATTTAACATATAATTTAACTTATCATGCCATTACAAAGAGATTACAGTATTTAGCATAGTATTTTATTAATAAAGTTCTAATTGATATTTTTATTAATTCATAATAATTTTAAATTGAGTCTTAAGTATCAAGTTCTTTTTAAGATATAATTTCCAATATAAAATCCATAACGGTTATAAAATGGTATTGCTTCATCATTTGCATATACTACATTTATTTGTATATCAGTTATTGAATAGGATTTAAACCAATTTAAAGTATTAACCATAAGTTTATTCTTCCAATAAAATTTACTTACACTATTAATAATATTGTTAATTAATGTATATTTTTATCATACATTAATTAGAGGTTGAAATTACAAAAATATTTAATAAATTATGCAAAAATTATGAATATTAATATATAATGAATATAATGGTAAGTTTTGTTTTACCATTAATTATCTGAAAGGATGTGATGTTTTATGATGAGTTTAGTAAGAAAAAATAAAACCTATATTGTTGTTAATGGGAAGGTGACTACAGTATAGCAATGAATTAGATATCCTTCCCAATATGTTTTAGTTTCGGGAGGAAAAATGAATAATAAAAACTTACTAGAATTAGGAGTAAATGAAGGATACGTAAAGGAAGCAAGTATTTATAATGAAAACTTTTATTTAGGGAGAGTTTCAGTACAATATAAAGATATTTATAAGGTTTTTACTGAAGAAGGAGAAGTACTTGCAAGAGTATCTGGGAAATTATCATATTCTTCAAATAGTACTTTTGATTATCCTGTTGTTGGAGATTGGGTACTATTAGATAGGATAAATAATAAAAATGGAGATGCAATAATTCATAATATATTAAATAGAAAAAGCTATTTTTCAAGAAAGGTAGCAGGTACTAGGTATGATAAGCAAATAGTTGCATCTAATATAGATTTTGTTTTTATATGTATGTCATTAAATAATGATTTTAATATAAAAAGGCTAGAAAGATATATTGCAGTAGCTTGGGATAGTATGGCTACTCCAGTTATAATATTGACTAAATCAGATTTATGCGAAGATATAAATGATAAAGTAAAACAAATAGAAGAGATAGCTATAGGAATAGATATAGTGGTAACATCAAGTATTAATGAAGATGGATATGATGAAATAAGAAAATATATAAAAACTGGAGTAACAATAGCATTTATAGGGTCATCAGGGGTAGGGAAGTCAACTCTTATTAATAAGATAATGAATAAAGAAGTTTTAAAGACCAATTCAATTAGTGAAAATGATAAAGGGAGACATACTACAACACATAGAGAACTCTTTGTTATAGAGTCTGGTGGAGTAATTATTGATACACCTGGAATGAGAGAACTTGGATTAATATCAGCAGATGTAGATAAATCCTTTAGTAATATTGAAGAGTTAGAAAAACAATGTAAATTTTCTGATTGTACTCATAAAAATGAACCTAAATGCGCAGTAAGAGAAGCTATAGAAAATGGAAATTTAGATCCAGAAAGGCTAGAAAGATATAGAAAGCTTAAAAAAGAAGAAGCTTATAATTTATTAAAATCTAAGCGACAAGAAAAACAAAAACTAAAAAATATGCATGGAAGTAAGTCTGAAGATAAAAGAAAGAAATATAATTAGAGGTAAGAGGCAAATGAATAATTATTTAAATTAACTATAGATTAAGTTAATTATAGAAGAGAGCAAATCATAAGGGACAGTAGTTAGTTTTTTGTAAAACAAAACTAACTACTGTCCCGTGATGAGAGAATAGATAATTCTGTGTAATTATCTATTCTCTCAACTATAATATGATATGCTCTTTTTTTATTAAAGAAAAATAACTAAAACACCTTGAAGTACTCCAATAATAGCTCCAAGGACAAGGCCTAGAATTTCAATATGCTTTAGCTCTTTTTTAGCAACACTAATTATTATATCTTCTAGTTTTTCCAAATCTAATTGATTAATTTTTTCTTCAACAATTTCTTGAATATTAACATTTTCTTTAGCTTTATCTAATAGGTCAACGCTAATTTCATCAACTGCATTAGGTACTTCCTTGTTTAAAATATCATCAATATAAGGAGAAGCCATCATTCTAAACGGCATAGGAATTATATTTAGCTTTTCATTTATAATGTTTTTTATTTTATCTATTATGTAAGAGTTGAAATTTTCTCCATTTGAACTACTTAAAGCTTGATCTAATATGTCATCTATTGAAAGTAACTCATTAGAAATTACTTCACCAATATTAGCAGCAATTTCATTTTTCCTTTTAGGAATTAATCCTAATATTTCAATATTTAAAATAGGAATTTTAACAGGTTTAATTGGTCTAAACAAAAGCTTTATTGCCAAGATATTAGTTATCCATCCAATAAGCCCACCAACAATCGTTAATATTAAAATAGTAATAAAATTATTCATAAGTACCTCCTAGTTATGTAAAGTATAATAGCATAATTTATAAAAGTTTATAATTAGATTTAATATAAAGAGTATTTAAATTCATACATAATTTTATAAGGAATATAGAATTATTTCAATAGAAAATTGACTAATTAGTATAAAATTATATAAGAAACAAAAATATTTTAAAGAATAAAGAATTTAAAAAGAATAAAGAATTTAAAATAGATAAAAAGTTTAAAATAGATAAAAAGTTTAAAATAGATAAAAAGTTTGAAGATATTTAAAATATAATTTATATAAAATAGAAAAAGAGTTGCGATGCAACTCTTTTAAATTAATTCAGCATAGCTGAATTATATCCATAATTTTTCACTTTTTCATTCTTTAATTATTAATTTTAAATGAACTCTTTAAAGATACTATTCTATTAAATACTAATTTATCATCAGTAGTGTACTTAGGATCTACATTAAAGAAACCATTTCGTACTAATTGGAATTTATCTTGTGGTTTTGCAATCTTAGCAGTAGTTTCTTCAATAAATCCTTGTAATACTTCTAATGAATTAGGATTTATTTGTTCTAAGAAGTGCTTACCTTCATTTTCAGGAGCATCATCTAATATTAATGGTTCATAAAGTCTAAATTCAGCAGGTTTAGCAGTTTTTGCATCTACCCAGTGAATAGTTCCTTTAACTTTTCTTCCAGTAAATCCAGAACCACTCTTAGTTTCTGGATCATAAGTGCAATGTAATTCAACTACATTTCCATTTTCATCTTTTATAACATCGTTACATTTTATAAAATAAGCACCGATTAATCTAACTTCGTTACCTGGGAATAATCTGAAATACTTTTTAACAGGTACTTCCATAAAGTCATCTTGTTCTATATATATTTCTCTTGAGAATGGAACTTCTCTTGTACCAGCATCTTCATTTTTAGCATTGTTTGGAACTGGTAGCATTTCAGTTTGACCTTCTGGATAGTTAGTAATAACAACCTTTAATGGTCTCATAACAGCCATAGCAGCATTTGCTTTAAGTTGTAAATCTTCTCTTATAAAATATTCAAGCATTTGAGAATCTACAACTGAATTAGCTTTAGAAACACCAATTGCACTACAGAAATTTCTGATAGCTTCAGGAGTATATCCCTTTCTTCTCAAACCAGATACAGTAGGCATTCTTGGGTCATCCCAACCATCAACTATATTTTCATCTACTAGTTGTTTAAGTTTTCTCTTACTCATAACAGTGTTAGTCATGTTAAGTCTAGCAAATTCTATTTGTCTTGGAGTGCTTTCCATTTCACATTCTCTTACAAACCAATCATAAAGAGGTCTGTGATCTTCGAATTCTAAAGTACAAATTGAATGAGTTATACCTTCTATTGCATCCTCAAGTGGATGAGCAAAATCATACATAGGATATATACACCAATTATCACCAGTATTATGATGAGTAGCATGTGCAATTCTATATATAATAGGATCTCTCATATTTATATTAGGAGAAGACATATCAATTTTAGCTCTTAATACTTTTTCTCCATCTTTAAATTCACCTTTTTTCATTCTTTCTAATAAATCTAGATTTTCTTCAACCGATCTATTTCTATAAGGACTTTCTTTTCCTGGTTCAGTTAAAGTTCCTCTATATTCTTTTATTTCTTCAGCTGTTAAATCACATACGTAAGCTAATCCTTTTCTTATTAAAAGTTTTGCTTTATCATACATTATATCAAAGTAGTTTGAAGCAAAGTAAATGCTATCCCAATCTCCACCAAGCCACTTAACATCTTCCTTAATAGATTCAACATATTCAGTATCTTCTTTAGTTGGATTTGTATCATCAAATCTTAGGTTGAACTTTCCGTTAAATTCTTTTGCAAGACCTGAATTTAAAACTATTGATTTAGCATGACCTATGTGTAAATATCCATTTGGTTCAGGTGGGAAACGAGTTATAATCTCATCGTGTTTTTTGCTTTCTAAATCTTCAATTATTATATTTCTTATAAAATTTGATGAATTAATTTCATTTGACATACGAATACCTCTCCTATATAAATTTATCTTTTTAATGCTTATATATTAGTTATATACTATTTTTTTACTTTTAAATCAATTTATCATATATATGTTTCAATTAATAATAAAACAATTGAGATTATAAGTGCATTAAAGAGATTATATTCTTAGTTAATTAAAATAGCAAAATTGAAACTATATATAGTATGTAATTTTTATATAAGTTACTAAAATATTAACTTATCTATATTCTATCAATTACTGATATTTTTTATTAAGAAGTTAAATTATTACTATAACTTATATATTCGTGATTTTAATAAATTTATGTATATATCTAGATAATAATATGTTAGTTTTACTTCTAATTTTAAACTAAGGATGAAAAAAAATAAAGATATAAGTATGGTAAAAATGAGTTTTTTATGAGTATTTAACCAAAAAGTTAAAGAATTTATAAAGTATATAAATAAATTTATGATAAGAGTAGTATAAATTTATAAAAATATGTTTTTTTATTTATGCAAAAATCTTATTTTCTTATATGATTATAGTTAAATGTACAAATGTAATATATAATTATATTAGGGAAAATATGGTATAAAAGTTTACTAGAAAGAGGGTATGAAAATGAAAGAAAAATTAAAAAGTTTTTTTGCAGCAGTTGGGTATTTATTTTTAACATTTGGAATTCAGTTAATAGTATCAATAGTGGGAGGGGGAATAATTGGAGTTATATATGCAATGAATAATTTAAATGAATTAAATGGATTAAATCCTGAAGAGCTAACTAATAAGATATTAGGATTAACAAATTATATTCTATTAGCATCTTCAATAATAACAGTGCTAGTATTTTTATTAATATACAAGATAAGAAAGAAGAACTTTAAGGAAGAGTTACAAATAGTTAAGACTGCTAAAGTAAATCTTATAATTGGAATTACTTTAGGTATAAGTGCGTGGTTATTCAACTCTGGTGCATTAAGTTTAGTTCAAGAAGCAGGATTATTCAAAGATAATTTTTCTATGATGGAAAATCTTCTTGCACCATTAAACCAAGGTAATATATTTATTGCTTTATTAACAGTAGGAATAATAGCACCATTTACAGAAGAATTTATGTTTAGAGGTGTTATATTTAAGACTTTAAATAAGAATATATCTATTTTATGGACAATAATTATACAAGCATTATTCTTTGGTATTTTCCACGGAAATTTAATTCAAGGGACATACGCTACACTATTAGGTTTGGTATTTGGTTATATAACATACAAAACAAAATCATTATGGCCATCTATAATTATGCATATGATTAATAATAGTATAGCTACTTTATCACCATATATCTTAAAAAATGTTCCAGATTTAACAAGTATTCTTATAGGCTTTGTAGTATTTGGAGCTATAGGGTTAATAACATCACTTTACTTTGTTAAAAAGAAAAATATTAGCTATGAAGATGTAACAATTAATTTTAATGATTATAGAGATTTAAATTAGTATCTAGTAGGAGTTATTTTTTAAATAGCTCCTTTTATAATTTTCTTTCTTAAGTTTTTAAGTGACTATGTATGTGGTATTGACTTGGAGAGAAGTCATATAGTAAGCAAATATATATATGTCCACTTTTCTTTATAAACTATAAATCCAATTTATTATCCTTGAATAATAATAATAAATGTTATAAAATGATATTAAAAGATAATGAGTGATAACAAACGATAATAAGTGAGATTAGTTTTGTAGGGTAAAGGAGGGGATTTGTTTGTTTATGGAAGAAAGGCTAGAAGATATATTAGAAATGCTTAAGAGAGATGGTAAAGTAAGAGTAAGAGACTTAAGTGAAAAATTTAATGTTTCTGAAGGTATGATTCGTAAAGATTTAAGTAAGCTAGAACAATGTGGTAATATCAAAAGAACATATGGCGGGGCAATTTTAGAAAGAAAAATAATTCATAATGACAATACAACTTCAAGAATAATAAGCAATATTAATGAAAAAGAAAAAATTGCAAGTTTAGTTATGGATGAAATTGAAGAAAATGATGTAATATTTATGGATATTTCAAGTACTAATTATACTGTTGCAACAATGATGGCAGGATTTAAAAAGAATATAACATTAATAACAAATATGAATAGAATTGCAATGGCTTTTGATTCAATACCTAATATAGACATAATCCAAATAGGAGGTATGTATAATAAAAAAATAGGTGGAACTGCTGGAGCATTTACTTCAAATGAAATTAAAAAATTTAAAATTGATAAAGCTTTTATTGGAGCTGGTGGAATTAATATAGAAGATAATTTTGTCAGCAATTTTAACCTAGATGAAGTTAGTACAAAAGAATCAATTATTAAAATGAGTAAAAAGAAATATTTAATTACTATTAATGACAAGTTTTATAATGATGGATCATATAAGTTTTGTGAATTAGGAGATATTGATTATATAATTACAGATAAGAAACCAGAAGAAAATATAGTTGATGGCTTAACAAAATATAATGTTAAAGTGATATATTAAATATAATAATTAGGAGTGATCAAGCATATGATAAAATTTATAGCATCAGATATGGATGGAACATTGCTAAATGGGAATAATGAAATAAACAAGGAGTTTTTTGATATTTTTCATAAGCTTGTTGAAAAGGACATAATATTTGCAGCTGCAAGTGGAAGACAATATTATAACTTATTAAAAAGATTTGAAAAAATAAAAGATAATATGATGTTTATAGCCGAGAATGGAACATTTGTAGTATATAAAGGTGAAGAAATTTTAGTTAATTCTTTAGATAAAAATGTTGCAATAGAGCTTATTAAAATAGGTAGAACTATAGAAAATGCTCATGTTATAGTATGTGGTAAAAAATCGGCTTATATAGAAAGTAATGAAGAGAGATTAGTAAAAGAAACAAAGAAATATTATGAGAGATATGAAATAATTGATGATTTAACTAAAGTTGAAGATGATATATTAAAAGTAACAATATGTGATTTTTCTGGTTCTGAATTTAATAGTAATAATTACTATAATGAATATAAAGACAAGCTTCAAGTGACAGTATCAGGAGAAATTTGGCTTGATATAACTGCTAAAGGTGTTAATAAAGGAGTTGCAATAAATAAAATTCAAGATATGCTAGAGATAGATCATAAAGAAACAATGGTATTTGGAGATTATCTTAATGATTTAGAAATGATGGGTAGCGCTTATTATAGCTTTGCAATGGAAAATGCACATGATGATTTAAAGAAGGTATCAAGATTTATTGCAAAAAGTAATAATGATAATGGAGTAGTAGAAGCAATAAAAGAAGTTGTAGGTGTATAAAATTTATACAGGGTTTGTATCAAAATAAATTTTTATATTAGCTAGTAAAAATGTAAGTTCTAATTAGAGCTTACATTTTTGCATGTATGTAAATAATAGACAAAATCTCTATTTAAGTTTAAAAACGCCTTTAAGTAAGTAAAATCAATGGTTTAAAGGGATCTCACGTTTCGTGAGACCCTTTATAAAAATAAGAAATTAACTTTTAAAGGTAATAAATCTTACTTAAAATTGAATAAATTTTATATTAAATAGATTTCTGAGACTACGATACTTTTTACTTTACTTCTTCTAATAATACAATACCATTACTATTAGCTTTGACAGCAACTTTACCATCCTTAACTGTATATTTCTTTCCAGTATAAAAATCTCTTATAGATGTGGAGTTTTCCCATATAGATGATACATCTATAGTAGCTTCATTAGAAACGCCAGTTGCAACAACAACTTTATCATTAAAATCATTTTTATTATAAATTCTACTAAAAGCATAAGGAGAAGTTTGGATTTCTTTATGTTCTCCTGCACCTATTGAAATATGGTTTGACCTAAACTTACCAAGTTTTTGCCAGTGAGATAACACATCCTTATCTATACTATCCCAATTCATATCTGATCTTGAAGGTTGATCTTTAGCGGTAGTTATAGTATTAGTTGAAGGTTTACGATTTGATTCATCACCATAATAAATTTCTATACCACCAGGAGAAAAAATAAGCTTTGTCCCTAAATTAATCATATTTCCTCTAGTTAATCCAGTATCATGTGAGGATATATAACTTAAGACATTAAATGAAGAGTCAGAATTTATTTTATTAGCATATTCAGAATAAATTTCCTCTAATGAATCTATACTATCACCTTTTGGAAATTTAAAGTTTATTATTGAATCAAAGCCATTATTATAGTATTCATTTTTATCAAGACCTTGTCCGAAAACTTCACCTGTCATCCAAAAATCATCTGTCCATTTAGCACCAGGTTTATTAGGATTTTTTTCTCTCCAAATTGTTAGAGCTTTATTTGATTCTTCCTTTAATTCTTGCCATCTGTACATATCTATATGTTTAGCAGTATCACATCTAAAGCCATCTATTCCAAATTCCTCTACCCAAGCTGATAGCCATTTTATTATATACTCTGAAGGCGCTATATTTAAGTTTTCTCTATATTTTTCAGCAGCTGGAATTATCCATTTATCATTTTTTTCTGTGGCATCTTTTCCCCACTTTACTTTAAGTATTGGAGGAATATCTACAGGATTTGTAGATTCTGTTTTTATATCGGGTAACCCAGAAAGATTCATTGTTATATCATTTGAACCACCAGGAGTGTATCCAGGTATACCAGCTCTTATCCAATCAGGTCCCCACCATTTGGACCACTCCTCTTTATGACCAGAATAATCAACTATGGTTTTATTATAAGTATCAAAGTTTTCATTTTCATTAGGAATCCAATTAGAAATATCAACTGTATCATTTTTTATTGGATAAAAATCATAGTCAGACATATCTTTTAAAGTAGAAAATCCAGTATGATTCATTACAACATCTAAAACAATTCTTATTCCCTTTGAATGAGCTAAGTCAACAAATTCTCTCATTTCTTGAGCAGTCCCCATATTCTTATCTATTGAAGTCCAATCCAAAGCATAGTAGCCGTGATAACCATAATGAGCAAAGGAACCGTTTGAGTCTCCAGATATAAATCCATGTATTTGTTCTACTGGAGATGTAAGCCAAATTGCATTGATTCCTAAATCATCAAAATATCCTTCCTTCAATTTTTTAGTTAAACCCTTAATATCTCCACCATGAAAAGTTCCAACGGTTGATCCTTTAGAATCTACACTAACTCTTCCGTATGAATTATTATTAGATTTATCACCATCATAAAACCTATCAGTCATTACAAAATAAAGACTAACATTATCCCATGAGAATGGTTTGTTTTCAAGTTTATTATTATTTTTTGTCAATAGATTAAAGGAAACTATTATAGCAGTTAAAGCTAAAATTATTGATATAGATAAATAAAATATTTTTTTCTTCTTCATTTTACCCCTCCTAGAAGTTTCATAAGTTGAATTTAACACAGTTCATTTATGACAACAATTACAAATGTTGAGTATTAGATATATTTGTACGGGAGTACAAAAATATAAATTCAATTTTGTAGTATTTTCGAATTAAACTTAATGATATGTATTAACTTTCCGATTTTCATATAATATCTCCAATTTAATACATATCTAGTTAGCGTAGCCTTTATATTTGCAAAATATAAATATGGATTATTAATTGAAACAAATATATAATATAGAAATAAGAAGCAGAAAGGATAATTTGTACATTGAGGATAAATAAGCTACTAAGTAACTATGGATATTGCTCAAGAAAAGAAGTAAGTAGATGGATTGAAGATAAAAGAATAATTGTTAATGGAAAACTATGTGAACAAGGTCAATGGGTTGAGGAAAATGATGAGATATTATTAGACGGTGAAAAGGTAAAGCCAAAGGAAAAGGTATATATAGCATTAAATAAGCCACCAGGAATAGTTTGTACCTCTGCAAGAGAAATAGATAATAATATAATTGACTTTTTAAATTATAAGGATTATGTTTTTCCAGTTGGAAGATTAGATAAGGACTCTCAGGGGCTAATCTTAATGACAAACGATGGAGAGTTAGCAAATAAAATATTATCTTCAGAAAGTTATCATGAAAAAGAATATATTGTAACTTTAGATAAAGATTTTGATGATAGCTTCATTGAAGGCATGTCTAAAGGTGTTGAGATATTAGGGACTGTTACTAGACCATGTAAATTAAGAAGAATAGATAGAAATGTGTTTAGTATTATTTTAACTCAAGGATTGAATAGACAAATAAGAAGAATGAGCAAAGTTTTTGGATATAATGTTACCAAGTTAGAGCGAATAAGAATAATGAATATTGCGCTAGATGATATAGGGATAGGGCAATGGAAACTTATAGATAAGAAAATTATAAATAAGATTATAGAAGAAGTTTAATGTAATATTTAATTAATTTTAAAAAATATTTCCAAAATGGGACTATGGTCCTATTTTTTTTATGACTATTTTTGAAGAAAATAGGACTTTTAAATTAAATAAAAAAGTATAAGAATATAAGTAGATAATATTATTCAATACAAAGCATTTGCTATAACTATATTTTAAATTAAAGGAGGCTTAATATGGATTGTATTGGAATAGATGAAATTCTATCAACTACAGTGTTGTATGAAGGTTTTTTTAATTATAATGAATTTTTTAAAATATCGAAAGAGAGTATAAATAAGATTTTATATATAGCTAATAAGTATAAAAGTCATTGTAGTGATTTGGACTTAAATAAAAATGAAGTATATTTAAAAAGTATTGGAGATTCATTTTCAAGAGAATTTATATATAAGTTTAATGAGTATATTTCAATTGATAAAATAAAATATTCTTCACAAGGAAGAGAGCTTATGTATTATGAGGTTTATGAAATAATAGATTTTGAAAATGAAATTGATAAATTAATACTATTTGGTTCATATACAGGAAATAATGAGGATTTTATAGAAATATTTTTAAATGGCGTTAGTTTAAAGAATATAAAAATAAAGCTTGCAAATAAAACTAATATTTGGCCAAACTCTTCAGAAATTATTTTTGAAAAACATATATAAGATTTATACTATTAGAGGCTATTAAAGATGAATTCACAGATTAAATATATTTAACTGTGGATTTTTTTGTTTTATAAAGAAATATGCCTTTATTGACTTTTAGATAAATTTTAATATATTATAACAAAAAAAGAAGTAGATTAAGGGGGAAGGGCAGTGGGTCACAGAGAAGTAGTTGAGGAAGTAATAAGAAATATTGAAGAAATAGATTATAAGGTTAAAGATGAAGCAAGGGGAAGAGTAGATTCTTTAGCAAAGCCTTTAGGAAGTTTAGGTAAACTTGAGGAGATTGCTATTCAACTGGCTGGTATAACAGGAAAAATAAAAAATAGAATAGATAAAAAATGCATAATAATTTTTTCGTCAGATAATGGAGTTGTGGAAGAGGGAGTTGCATCTGCCCCTAAATATGTTACTTTAGCACAAACTATCAATTTTTCAAAAGGACTAACAGGTGTTGCTGTTCTTGCAAAAGAAAATAAAACTGATTTATTAGTAGTCGATATTGGTGTTGATTGTGAGGGAGATATACCAGGGGCAATAAGTAGAAAAATTAGAAGAGGGACCAATAACATAGCTAAAGAAGAGGCAATGACTTATGAAGAGTGTATTGAAGGTATTTACATAGGGATTGATATGGTTAAAGAAGCTAAGCAAAAGGGATATGACATAGTTGGTGTTGGAGAAATGGGAATAGGTAATACAACTACTAGTAGTGCTGTTTTGGCAGCTTTAATAAACTGTGAAATTGAAGATGTTGTAGGAAAAGGTGCAGGTTTAACAGATGATGCTTTTGAAAAGAAGAAGAAAGTAGTAAAGCAGGCTATAGAGGTAAATAAGCCAAATTTTAATGATCCAATTGATGTTGTAGCTAAAGTTGGTGGATTTGATTTAGCTGGAATGGTAGGAGTTTTTTTAGGAGCTTCATATTATAAAATACCAGTTGTAATAGATGGCTTTATATCAGCTGTTGCAGCCTTAGTAGCTACTAAGCTAAATAAAGATGTTAAAGATTATCTTATATCATCTCATTGCTCAAAGGAAATTGGATACAATATTGCAATGGGTAATATAGGATTAGAACCTATGCTTAATTTAGATATGCGACTTGGAGAAGGCAGTGGGTGCCCAATAGCTTTTTCCATAGTTCAATATTCATGTGCTATGATGAATAATATGGCAACCTTTAGTGAAGCTGAAATAGATCCAAGTTATTTAGAAAAAGTTAAAAATAAAAAAAATTATATTGTAGATAGGAGAAATTAAATGAATTTAGGATTTATTCATATGTATTGTGGAAGTGGAAAAACAACTGCCGCAATGGGAGTAGGAGTAAAGGACGCCGGTAGAGGAAATAAGGCATTGCTTACTAAATTTATAGATAAAAAAGTTCTAGTAAGGATTGGAATAGAAAAATGATTATATTAATAGTTGGCGGATCAAAAAGTGGAAAGTCAATGCTTGGGCAGCATCTATCGAAAAAATTAGAAGATAAAGATTGTGATTTATACTACATTGCTACAATGGAGCCTTACGATAAAGAGGATATAAAAAGAATTAATAATCATTTAATGGAAAGGGATGGCTGGGGTTTTAAAACAATTGAGCAAAGTAGGAATATAGAAGAAGTAGCAGCAAAAGTAAAAAAAGGAGATACACTTCTATTAGATAGTGTTACATCAATAGTTACTAATGAAATGTTTATTGAAGAGCAAGTTATAATGGATGTGAGTGGGAAAATATTTGATGGAATAAGAAATTTATCTAGTAAAGATATAAACTTAGTCATAGTAACAGATTATTTGTTTAGTGATTCTATAGTATATGATGATTTTACAGAAGCTTTTAGAAGAGAGATGGGAAAAATAAATATAAGTTTAGCTAAAATTTCAGATGTTGTTATAGAGTGTTGTTATAATAATAAGATAATTCATAAAGGAAGAAAATATATAGGTGATTTAATATGATTAAATTAATAAATGCTTTTATAATGGCTTTAAGTATGTTTACAATATTACCTATGCCTTATAAGAAGTGGGATGATAATGGAGTAAAGCATATGATGAAGCTTTATCCATTAGTAGGACTTGTTGTAGGATTAATACATTATACTATCTATAAAATTGTTAGCATTTTTAATATATCTACCATTTTAACAGCAGCAATTACTATGATAACTCCATTTATTATAACGGGGATGTTACATTTAGATGGTTATATGGACGTATGTGATGCTTTATTATCAAGAAGAGATCAAAAGGAAAAAGTAAGGATATTAAAAGATCCTAATACAGGAGCCTTTGCAGTAATATCATTAGCAATTTTATTTATAATTGATTTTTCAGCTATTTACACATTAGTAGATAAAAAAGAAAACATAATTGGATTAATTATTATACCTATTATTTCAAGAAGTTTAATGGGACTTATGTTATTAAAAAAGGAATCAATGAAAGAAAGTTCACTTGGATCATACTTTAAAAAAGGAACAGGAAAAATTGATATACTTGTTTTATATTTATTTTTACTTATAACAAGTTTAAGCTTCATATATTTTATTGGCGCTAAGGGGCTGATAGTTTCATTAGCTATGATAATTTCAGCAATAATTTCAGTGAATAAGAGTTCGAAGGAATTGGGTGGTATGTCAGGAGACAGTGCTGGGTATGGCCTTGTGATCTCAGAGTTAATAGGAATACTATGTTTAGCAATAATAATATAAAAATGCGAACATTTTTATAATTGATAATGCACAATGGACAATAATTATCCATTATCAATTGTCTATTATCAATTTGAGTTGCTTCGCAATTTATTACGGAGGGTGTGTTTAATTTTGATTCTTGTATTTGGTGGAGCTTATAGTGGAAAGTTAAGCTTTGTTAAAGAGAAGTTTAATATTTCTGATGAAGAGGTATTAAATTTAAATAATATAGATAATTTAGAAATAGATTTTTCAAAAAAGGTAATAAATAAATTTCATAAGTTTACTTATAAGATGTCTTTAGAAAATAAAGATCCATTAAAATATATTTTAGAAAATGAAAGTTTATTTAAAGATAAGATAATTATTAGTGATGATATATGTGAAGGGATAGTTCCATTAAAGAAAGAAGATAGAATATGGCGAGAAAGCACAGGAAGATGTCTTCAGTACTTAAGTAATAATTCTAAAGAAGTATATAGAGTTTTCTGTGGAATTCCAATGGTGATTAAAAATGAGTAGTATGGAAGTTTATTTATTTAGGCATGGTAAGACTATTTGTAATGAAAAAAGATTATATTGTGGTAAAACTGATATAAGTTTAAGTGATAGAGGAATAGAAGAGTTAAATTATTTGAAATCTAGAATTAACTATCCTAAGTGTGATAAATATTTTACTAGTGGTGCAGCTAGGGCTAATGAAACTTTTAATATTATTTATAAGGATGAAGCTTATGAAGAATTATCAGGATTTTTTGAATATGATTTTGGAGACTTTGAAATGAAATCATATGAAGATTTGAAAGAGGATAAGCTCTATATAAATTGGATAATGGATGAAATTGGAGAGGTAAGATGTCCAAATGGTGAAAGTAAAAATCAATATAAAAACCGTATTAAAGAAGAGTTTATTAGTTTTATAAAATATATAAAGAAAAACAACTATAAATCAGTTTTGTTAATTTCACATGGCGGAACAATAGGAAGTATATTAGAATGCTTTTATGATGATAGTAAAAATTTTTATAGCTGGCAACCTAAATGTGGAGAAGGATATAAGCTTAAAATAGAATTTCAGGAGCAAAACTTTACAATAAAAGAAGTTTTAAAAATAAAGAGTTAAAAATAGATAAAAGTAAAATTATCAAAGAGGTAATAAGATGACACAACTAACTATAGGATATATTTTGGATTTAATAATAGGAGATCCTCAAAACCCCATTCATCCAATAAGATTAATAGGTAATACTTGTAGATTTTTAGAAAATATATTTAGAAAACTATGCAAAAATACTTTAAAGATAGCTGGATTACTAACATGGATATTTAGTATTTTAATAGTGTACTTTGTTAATGTCTATATAATTAAAATTAGTTTTAATATTAATTATATTTTAGGGATTATTATAAGCGGTGTAATAGTATATTTTTGTATCTCAACAAAAGCTTTAAAAGTAGAAGGATTGAAGGTAGTATCATATATCTTAAAAAACGATATAGAAGGAGCAAGAAATCAACTTTCATATATTGTTGGTAGAGATACTAAAGAGTTAGATAAAGAAGCAATTTTACGAGCAGTAGTTGAGACAATTGCAGAAAATATGTCTGATGGTATAGTAGCGCCTATATTTTATGCAGGAGTTTTAGGTGCTCCATTTGCAATGGTATATAAAGCAGTTAATACAATGGATTCAATGTTTGGATATAAAAATGAAAAATATAAAGATTTTGGATTTTTTCCAGCAAAGTTAGATGATTTATTTAATTATATACCAGCTAGGTTAAGTGGTATTCTCATAGTAATTGCATCTTGTATATTAAAATTAAATTATAAAAATAGTTTTAAAATTTACATAAGAGATAAGAGTAATCATAGTAGTCCAAATAGCGCACATCCAGAAGCTGCAGTTGCAGGGGCCCTAGGGCTTAAGTTAGGCGGAGCAAATTATTATTTTGGAAAGTTAGTAAAAAAGCCAACTATAGGAGATGAAATTAAAAAAATAGAGGTTTTAGATGTTTATAAAACTAATAATATTTTATATTTAGTATCATTTCTTAGTTATTTAGTAGCAATGCTTTTATCTTTGATTGGAGGGCTTTTATAATGAGCAAAGTAGTTCATGGTGGAAATATAGATGAATTATCAAGAAAATATAATTTAAATAAGGAAAAACTTATAGATTTTTCAGCAAATATAAACCCTATTGGAATAAATAAAAATGTTAAGATGGAGATGATGAAAGCTATAGATAAGATTGAAAGGTATCCAGATATAACATATTATGATTTAAAATCATCAATAAGCAAGTTTGAAAGTATAGAAATTGAAGATTTAGTATTAGGAAATGGGGCAGCTGAAGTTATATTTAATTTAGTTAGAGCTTTAAATCCTAGAAAGGTTCTTATTCCAGCACCAACATTTGGAGAATACGAAGAAGCAGTTTTAAGTGTTAAAGGTAGAATAGAATATTATTATTTAAGAGAAAATAATAAATGGAATATAGACGAAGATATATTAAATTACATTACTGAAGATATAGACATGGTTTTTATATGCAATCCAAATAATCCAACAGGAAATTTAACAAATAAAGATATAATATTAGAGATTGCAAAGAAAGCTTTGAAAACTAATACAATAGTAGTTATAGATGAATCCTTTTTAGATTTCGTTAAAGATAGTAAAAACTATACAATAGTAGAGTCATTAAATGAATACAAAAATATATTTATCTTGAAGTCTATGACCAAATTTTTTGCTATACCTGGAATTAGAATAGGATATGGGATATCAAAAAATCAAGATATTATGAAAAAGATAAATGATATATCTGTTCCATGGAATGTTAATGTTATTGCTGAAAGGGCAGCTATAGTTGCTTTAGAAGAAAAAGAATATATGGAAGATACAATAAAATACATAGAAGAGGAAAAAAACTTTTTATTTAATGAGCTAAGTAAAATAGAACAAATAAATATATTTAGACCTACGGTAAATTTTATAATGTTTAAGACTACAGAGCTTATAGATTTAAAGGAAAAAATGTTAAGTAAAAATATAATTATTAGAAGTTGTAGTAACTATAAAGGGTTAGATAAAAATTATTTTAGGATTGCAGTTAGAACTAGAGAGGAAAATGAAAAGTTCATAAGTACTTTAAAAGAGATAATAAAATAGCATATTTTAATTGACATATTATATCATTAATAATATAATTCTATTTGAAATTTAGACTATATTAGCTATATAAGGTGCTTTTAAAGCTTAATAGGGAATCAGGTGCAATGCCTGAGCTACCCCAGTAACCGTGAAATGGACGAAATCTATTAACACCACTGCAAAATGCGCGGGAAGGTTAGAAAGTAGGATGAAGTAAAGCCGGGAGACCTGCCTTTTATAGACGGACTGTTATCTTCTGAGGGTGAGATAATAGGAATACTATCATAGTTTTAAGTTGTTTTTAATAGATAATACAAGCTATTTCTATTTTCAATAACTTAAGATTATTAAATATGTATTTTAGACATACTCTTAGTATGTCTTTTTATTTTATAGAAAAATAAAAATTAATTTCTATAAAATGAGCCCTAATAAAAATTAGGAGGAGATTATTATGAAAAAGAGAAGTAAAATTCTTTCATTAGTTTTTGCAATGTTATTTTCTTTAGCATTATTTGCGGGCTGTTCAGAAACTACAAAAACTATGACAGACAGAGAGGGAAATGAATTCACTCTACCAAAGAAAATAGAAAAAATTATATCCACTGCACCATCTAATACAGAAGTATTGGTGGAGTTAGGACTGGCAGATAAATTGGTCGCAGTAGATAATTATTCAGTAGATGTAGAAGGAATAAATCAAGATCTACCTAAGATAGATTTTAGAAATCCAGATGCAGAAACTATAATAGCATTAGAGCCAGATATAATAATTGCATCAGGACATAATAAAGCAGGAGATAATGATTCATTCCAATTAGTTAAAGATGCTGGAATTCCAGTTGTTTATATTCCAAGTAGTTTTAGCATGGATGGAATATATGGAGATATAGAGTTTATAGCTGAAATAACTAAAACTCAAAATAAAGGTAAAGAAATTGTTGATAACATGAAAAAGGAAGTTGAGGCTATAAAAGCTATTGGAGATAAAATAACAGATAAGAAGAAAGTATATTTTGAAGTAGGATCAGGTGCTCAATTAAGTAGTTTTGGTCAAGATACTTTTTTAAATGAAATGATTGAAATAATTGGAGCAGAAAACATATTTGCTAATGAAAAATCATGGATATCACCAGCACCAGAATCAATAATTTCAGCTAATCCAGATGTTATATTAACAAATATGCCAGATATAAATGGAGTAAAAGCTGTTGATGATATAAAGAGCCGTGATGGATGGGATAGTATAACAGCTATAAGGGAAGGTCAAGTTTATGGGATAGATACAAACGAATCATCAAGACCGTCTCAAAATGTTATAAAAGCTTTGAAAGAAATGGCTAAGGCTATTTATCCAAATGAATATAAGTAAAGATAAAAAAAGTAAAACATTGATGATACTATCAATACCGATAGTTATATTAATAATTTGTATTGGAACTTCCATTGGAAGTTCCAATATTAGTATTATGGATATTATTTCGATAATACTTCATAAAATATTTAATACAAATTTACTAGAAGGTATTGAATCAAAGGATGTTGCAATAATTTGGAGTATTAGATTGCCAAGAGTACTATTAGCATTTACTGTTGGAGGAGCACTTGCAGCAAGTGGGGCTGTAGTACAATCGGTTTTAAAAAATCCATTAGCATCACCTTATACTTTAGGGGTATCATCAGGAGCATCTTTAGGAGTAGGATTGTTAATAGTTTCAGGAATATCTATCCCTTTCCTTGGAAACTTTTCACTACCTCTAGTGGGGTTTATAAGTAGTTTATTAACAATGATAATAGTATTACTATTTGCAAGTAAAGTAGATAAGGAATTATCAAATAGTACAATTATATTATCGGGAATGGTTTTTTCTTTATTCTTTAATGCTGCACTAACAACTATAACGGCTTTATTTACTGATAAGATAGAATCTATAACAATGTGGCAAATGGGATCATTTTCTATGAGAGGATGGAGCTATCTTAAAGCAGGAATTCCATTTTTTCTAATTGGAATAATTGGAGTAATGGTATTTTCTAAAGAAATGGATGTATTAACATTTGGAGAAGAACAAGCAAAAGCTATTGGTGTTGAAGCTGAAAAAGTTAAGAAGTATCTTTTTTTATTTGTGGCAGTATTAACAGGAGCAGCAGTATCAATAAGTGGAACTATAGGATTTGTGGACTTAATTGCTCCGCATATAGTGAGAAAGATATTTGGATCAAAGCATTCATATGTTATTCCTATGTCAATTGTATTTGGGGGATGTCTTATGGTGGTTACTGATTTAATCTCAAGAACTATAATAGTGCCATCAGAACTTCCAGTAGGTGCAGTAACAGCTATAATAGGAGCTCCATTTTTTGCTTATTTATACTTTAAAAAATCAAAGTAGGTGATTTAATATGCTAGAAGTTAAAAATGTTTGTTGTGGCTATAATGGAATAGACATTGTAAAACAAGTTAGTTTTAACATAAATAGGGGAGAAAACTTATGTATAGTTGGTCCTAATGGATGTGGCAAGAGTACTTTGTTAAAAGCTATATCTAATTTGATTTCTTTTAATGGAGAAATTAAGCTAGATGGAAAAAATATAAATACTTTAAAAAGAAAAGAACTTGCAACTAAGATTGCATTAATGACACAAAGTTCGAACATACAATTTCCTTATACTATTTATGAAACAGTGGCATTAGGAAGATATGCCCATTTAAATAGTATTTTTTCAAGATTAACTAAAAAAGATGAAGTAATTATAAATGAAAGCTTAAAGATGGTTGGAATATTAGATATAAAAGATAAACTTATAAGTGAGTTATCTGGAGGACAGCTTCAAAGAGTATTTTTAGCAAGAGCTTTTGCGCAAGACCCAGAAGTTATACTTTTAGATGAGCCAACAAATCATTTAGATTTAAGATATCAAATTGAAATATTAGATTATCTTAAAAACTGGGCTAAAGAAAAAAATAAGATTGTTATAGCTGTATTGCATGATTTAAATTTAGTTCAAAATTATGGAGATAGAGTATTGATGCTTAATGATGGAGTCATAAAAGGGAATGGAAATACAAAAGAAGTATTAAATAGTAATGATTTAGAAGAAGTTTATGGAATAGATATAAAAACTTTTATGGTAAGAACATTAGAAAAGTGGAAGTAGAAAGGAGTAATTTAAATGAAGAAAGAGTTTGTTATGTCATATAGTTGCGGAAAAGACAGCACATTATCTTTATACAGAATGATAAAGAATGGACATAAGCCAGTTGCCTTACTTATCACTATTGATAAAAAGGTTTTAAGATCCTGGTTTCATGGAGTAACAAATGATTTATTAAATGAGGTATCTCAATCTTTAGGTATTCCTCTTTTATTAGTGAAATGTGAGGGAGAAGAATATTCAGAAGCTTTTAAAAAAGCATTACATAAAGCTAAAAATGAATTAGGGGCAGAAGCTTGTGTTTTTGGAGATATAGATTTAGAAGAACATAGAACATGGTGTACAGATAGATGTAATGAAGCAGGAATAGAAGCTATATTTCCACTTTGGCTTGAAGATAGAGAAAAGTTAACCTATGAATTTATAGATACTGGATTTAAAACAGTTATAAAAAATGTTAGGTTAGATGCATTATCAACTGACTTTTTAGGAAAAGAACTAACGCATAAAGTAGTTGAAAATATAATTAAAACAGGTTCAGATGCATGTGGAGAAAATGGTGAGTATCATACTTTTGTGTTTGATGGACCAATATTTAAATATCCAATTAAATTTAAAGAAAATGGTATAATTACTAATGAAACTCATGGATTTTTAGATATAGTAGGTGTTATTAATGAGTAAAAGTATTATGTTGCTTGGAACAGCATCATCAGTAGGTAAAAGTACAATTGCAACAGCACTTTGTAGATATTTTAAAAATAAAGGTTTAAAGGTAGCTCCATTTAAGGCATTAAATATTTCTTTAAATTCATATGTAACAGAAGAAGGTCTTGAAATGGGAAGGGCACAGGTCGTTCAAGCTGAGGCTTGTGAAATAAAACCAAAAGCTTGGATGAATCCAATTCTTTTAAAGCCAAGTGGAAATATTAAAACACAAGTTATAGTAAACGGGAAAGTAAAATGTGATATGGATTCATATAAATATAAAGATTTAAATGTAGAATTAAAAGATATAATTAAAGAGACTTTTAATAATTCATCTAAAAGTTATGATTTAATAATTCTTGAAGGTTCAGGAAGTTGCGCAGAAATAAATTTAAAAGATACTGATATAGCAAATATGTTTATGGCGAAGATAAGTGACTCACCTGTCATATTAATTGCTGATATTGATAGGGGCGGGGTATTTGCATCAGTAGTAGGAACTATAATGCTTTTAGATGAAGATGAAAGAAAGAGAATTAAAGGTGTAATAATAAATAAATTTAGAGGAAATGTAGAATATTTTAAGTCTGCAATGAAGCAGCTAGAAGATATTATAAAAATACCTGTACTTGGAGCCATGCCTTATTTTGATTTAGATATAGAAGATGAAGATAGTGTAACAGAAAGAATAAAAAATAAAGATAATAATAGTGGAAAGTTAGATATTGCGGTAGTAAGACTACCTTATATGTCAAACTTTACAGATTTTAATTCATTAGGAAGATTAAATCAAGTATCGCTAAGATATGTAGAAAGTGCAAAGGATATTGGGAACCCTGATCTTTTAATAATACCAGGTAGTAAAAACACAATAGAAGATTTAAGAGCCATAAAGAAAAATGGAATATTTAATAAGATCATAGAACTTGAAAAAAGTGGAACTTTGATTTTAGGGATTTGTGGAGGATACCAAATGCTTGGTAACATTATTGAAGATGATTTAGGAGTAGAAGGATATATAACATCAGAAACTGGATTTGGATTTTTAGATATATGTACTAGATTTAATAAAACTAAAATAACAAAACAATCTGAAGGAAAGGTAGTTTTAGATAAAATTAGTCTTATTAAAGATATAAAAGTATTTGGATACGAAATTCATAATGGCATTAGTAATGTAAATAAAAATGCGATTCCATTCATTAAGCTAAATAATGGAGAAATAGCAGGTGTTACAAATAAAGATTCTACAGTTTTTGGAACCTATCTTCATGGTATATTTGATAACGGAGAATTTCTAAATTATTTTATAAAGTATTTATTAGAATTAAATAACATGGAAGATATCATTGAAGATACAACAAGTTATGATGAATATAAACTAAAGCAGTTCGATGAGCTTTCTAAAATTTTAGAGAATAATATAGATATGAAAATGGTAGAAAAAATAATAAATATATAATGTATATTTAAAGGTATTACTCTCGTATAATTAAAAATCATATAATTAAAAATCGATCATTAAATTAAAGAGATGTTTGTTACATCATCTTTTTTTAAAGAATATCTAAAGGAAACCTTATAAAATTCTTAAACTTCCTTACTTAAATGCACAATATAATTTAAATATTGTAAAATAGTTAGTAAGGAATAAATTTATATAATTTATAGTAATAATAGTATATTTATTATAAAAAACAATTGATAATATTTAAGAAAAATAGTTTTTTAATTATATAAAGATCCAAATAGTATATATAATTTCAATTTAACGTTTTTAATAAATAAATTAAGTAACTATTTAATATTATATTATTTTGTGTTATGTAGATAATTAATTGAAGAATATATATAATAACATATTTTATATAAACTATGTTTTATAGGGGTGTGATTAAAAGTGAGGGATGCATTAAAAAGGTTTATATTAAAATACAAGTTAAATGAATTAAGGTGGCTAGATTTAGCATGGCTTGCTTTATTTCCAATAATAAATATAAACTATGTCATTGCAGGGTCAATAGCAGAAAAAGGAAAAGACCTTAGTTTGTTTTTAGATAAAGAAATTCCGTTTGTAGCTATGTTTATTTTTCCATATATATATTGGTATGTTTATATTTTTATAGGATTAATATTTATTTTATTAAAAGATCGTAGAAAATATATAAGGGCTCTTTTAGCAGTGTATGTGGGAATGTTTGTATGCTATTTTATTTATTATTTATTTCCTGTAGAAATAGTAAGACCAACAGTTGTTAACAATAATTTACCTAATAAGCTTGTTAATATTATTTATCAAAATGATAGACCATTTAACTGTTTTCCATCTATACATGTATTAAACACTTATATAGTTATGAGATACACAAATAGAAAAGAAAACAAATCATGGTTTTACTATACTATAATAGTTGGTATTATGATAATTTTATCTACTCTATTTATAAAACAACACTTTATATTAGATGGAATAGCGGCTATGATATTAGGAGAAATAGCAATATTAATTTCTAAGAAAATAGAAGACAAGCATATAGATAATATTTTATTATTACCGTATAAATTAATCGATAGAATAAAAGGTAAAAATGATATTCCTATAAACTAATTTTTTTGAAGTTTACTTTTAAAATAAATAAGAATGAGGATTTTTTATTATAAACTCTCATTCTTATTTTTTTTATTATTAGCTATAAATAATTTTAAAATAAATTATAAAAAACTATTTACAACTAATAATAATTATTATATAATAAAAACATCAATTAAGTTATACATAATCAAGTATATAAATAATGTGGAATTTAGGAGGAGTTTAAATTATGAAGAAATTTGTTTGTACAGTATGTGGATACGTTCATGAAGGAGATGCAGCACCAGAAGTATGTCCAGTA